>JAFXIE010000038.1 GCA_017533425.1 Clostridia bacterium
AGATGAAATCCGTTTCCAAGGCTGTGGGTAAGGGTGTCGGCCTCGCCGGCTGCCACGGCGGCATGTGCGATTCCTTCCGTCAGAACACCGAGTGGCAGTTCCTGACCGGCGGTCAGTGGGTCAGCCATCCCGGCGGCGACGGCATCAACTACACCGTCAACATCTGCCACGGCTCCTCCCCCATCACCGAGGGGCTGGAGGATTTCCCCGTCTGCAGCGAGCACTACTATCTCCATATTGACCCCTCCATCGAGGTGCTTGCCACCACCCGCTTCCCTGTCGTCAATTATTACCACATTTCCAACAAGCCGGTGGATATGCCCGTGGCCTGGACCAAGTTCTGGGGCAATGGCCGCGTTTTCTACACCTCCCTCGGCCATCATGACGATGTCTTTGACAAGTCCCCCAACGCCCAGGTCCTCATGGAGCGCGGTATGCTTTGGGCGGGCGAGGGCAAGCAGTATGCCATCGACCACGGCCTCACCACCGACCGTTTTGAAAACACGGCGAAGATGTATTAACAAATGCAGGAAGCTCTCATTCGCATTACCGATCCCCTGGTGACCGCCGGGGATCCCGTCCTCTGCGGCGCCCTGCTTATCGGATGCGCGCCCACCCCCGAAGGGCTGGATTTCTGCATTTCCGACCGGGAGATTCCCGGTATCCCGCTCTGCATCCGGGGCGAAATTTTTGAGTTTTTCCCTGAAAATCCCACCCCGGAGAACCCCGCCCGGCGCTACCGCGCCCTGGTTGTGGGGGATTTCTCCCCTGCCGACGATACGGAGGAGGCATGGTTTGCCGCCCTTTCCCGGGCGGAGCTTTCCATCCTCCTCTCCCCCATGGCCGACGGCCAGATGGCCGAAACCTGGCACACCCGCGCAGGCTTCCATCTCTATGAGGCCTGGAATGACGGCGAAATTCTCGCCGGGCGGCGCGGCGATGCCCGCTTTGGCTTTGATTCCGCCCTGCGGGCGGCGCACCCCGCCTTTATGATCGCCTCCGGCGAAAATGTCCGCCTGCGGCTCCATGCCGCGGCCGGCCGTGAAAATGTGCTTGCCGCCCTGCGCGGCGGCCGCTTCACCCTTTCCGCCGGGGTGGATATCCTCTCTGTCTGCGCAGACGAGACTTCCCTTCACATCCGTTCCACCCCCTGCCGCAACATCCGGCTCGTGAGCCTGGATTGCCGCGGCGGCGGCGCCCGGGATCCGGAGCGCAAGGGGCTGATCTGCGGCGCGGATCTCGTTATCCCCGTGCGGGCAAAATATGTCCGCGTGGAATGCGAGGGGGAAGACGGCGCCTTTGCCTTCTCTCAGCCCTTCTTTGTGCACTGGCCCTATGAGCCAAAGCTCACAGAAACCCGCTATCCCGCCATTCCCGTCCGGGAGCGCAATTTCCTCTTCGCCGCGGCGGATATCGCCACGGCAGGCCGCCCCTACCGGCATGACCACGCCCCCCTTTCCCACGGAAACCGCTACAAGGGAAATCTGCACAACCATTCCACCCGCTCCGACGGCGAATATTCCGTAGATGCGCTCATCTCTCTCTACAAGGCCGAGGGGTACTCCTTCCTGGCGCTGACCGACCACGTGGTCTATACCCGGTCGGACCCCTGGCAGCGGGAGGATTTCGTCACCCTCTCCGGCGTGGAGGCCGATGCCTGCGCCGGCACCTACGATTACAACACCACCCCCGAAACCCGTCGCTACAATTACCACCTCAATGCCATCCGCACCGATTATTCCGAGGATGTGCGGGAGGCGGAGGACGGATTTATGACCGATACCCTCACCACCACCGAGGAGCTGCAGGCCTCTTCCGTCCGCCAGCGGGTGCAGCAGATCATCGACTATTATACGGTGCGCGGCTGCTCGGTATTTTTGAACCATCCCCGCTGGAGCTGCAACTACGAGCAGGATCTCTACGGCTTCCGTAATGTGGCCGGCGTGGAGGTATTCAACCACGGCGCATTTTTTGCCGGCGATGACCTCGGCGAGGATTATTTCCGCTATCTTGTCGAGAACGGCATGCACATGTATGCCACCGCAACGGACGACATCCACCACGACAAGGAGCTTTTCGGCGGCTGGATCGTTGTCTCCGCCCCGGAGCTCTCCCGGGCATCCATCGGCGAGGCCATCCGCAAGGGGCGCTTCTACGCCTCCACCGGCGCCGAGATCCTCGACTGGCGCGCAGAGGACAGCGGCCGCGTCACCCTGCGCTGCGCCCCCGCCCAGGAGATCCGCATCTGCCGCGTCGGCGGCGATGGCATCACCCTGCGGGGTGAACGCCTCACGGAGGCCACCTTCGATGCCCGTCCCGGCGATATCGTCTTCGCCCGGGTGCGCGCAAAGGAGGGGCTTGCCTGGACAAACCCCATGGAAATCTAAAAATCAATTATAAATAACGGAGGACACCCAAATGATCAATGTCGGTATGGTCGGCGTAGGTGCCATCAGCGGCATCTACCTCAAGAACATCACCCAGACCTTCAAGGAAATCCGTCTCGTCGCCGTCTGCGACCTCATCCGCGAGCGCGCAGAAAAGGCCGTGACCGATTACGGCGTTCCCAAGATCTACGATACCATGCACGAGCTCTTTGCCGATCCCGAGATCGACCTGGTGCTCAATCTCACCCGTCCCTACGAGCATTACGAGGTGACCAAGGCCGCGCTGCTGGCCGGCAAGCACGTTTATTCCGAGAAGCCCCTCGCCGCCTCCCTGGAGGAGGGTCAGGAGCTGGTGGCTCTGGCCGAGGAGAAGGGTCTCATGCTCGGCGGCGCACCCGATACCTTCATGGGCGCCGGCATCCAGACCTGCCGCGAGATCATCGACCGCGGTCTCATCGGTACCCCCATCGGCTGCGCAGCCTTCATGATCTGCCACGGCCACGAATCCTGGCATCCCGATCCCGCCTTCTACTATAAGTACGGCGGCGGCCCCATGATGGATATGGGTCCCTACTATCTCACCGCCATGGTCAACCTCCTCGGCGGCATCCGCAGCGTTTCCGCCGTCTGCAAAAAGAGCTTTGATCAGCGCATCATCACAAGCCAGCCCTTCTCCGGCACCGTGGTGGATGTCGACGTGCCCACCTATGTCACCGGCATCCTGAATTTTGACAGCGGCGCCACCGGCACCCTCTTCACCACCTTCGATGTGCATTACAAGGGTCAGGCCCGCTTTGAGATCTACGGCACCGAGGGCACCCTCTTTGTTCCCGATCCCAACGGCTTCGGCGGCCCCGTCAAGCTCCTCCGTCCCGAGGACGGCGAGATCCGCGAGATGCCCCTGCTCTTCGATTACAAGGAAAACAGCCGCGCCCTCGGCCTCGCCGACATCGCCAAGGCCATCGAGACCGGCCGCTTCTGCCGCACCGACTATCACCAGACCTTCCATGTCCTCGAGGCGATGGATGCCTTCCAGAAGGCCTCCGACAAGGGCAAGACCCACCGCCTGAAGAGCAAATATACCCGCAAGCCCGCCATGAAGCACAATCCCATCCACGGCATTCTGGACTGATTTTTTTCCATAAAAAAGTGAGCCTTTTGAAAAAAGGCTCACTTTTTTTACACTTCCGTCTGCCGTCCGAGAAATGCCGCCGCGGCACCGGCAAGCTTCAGCTCCGTATCCCCCTGCAGGCGGGCATTTTCATCCCCCACAAAGGCAACGCAGCCCGTCACATCCCCGTCGCTGACGATGGGCGCAGCAGTTAGGAGATAAATCCCCTCCCGATCGGTAAAGGCCGGCGTTTTCGCCCCGGACGCCGCCCGGTGAGCCTTTCGCTCGGCCATAATCCGTTCCAGTTCCGCCGAAACCGACCGCCCCAGCAGCTCCTTCCGGCCGGTGCCCGCCGCCGCCACCACGCGATCCCGATCGCAAACCACCACCGGCACCGAGGTCGTCCGCCAGATGGACTCGCAAAGCTTTGCCGCCGCCTCCGCCGTCTCCCCAACGGGCGAATATTTCTTGAAAACCACCTCGCCGCCGTCGCTGGTAAAAATCTCCAGCGCCTCGCCCTCACGGATCTTAAGGGTTCTTCTGATTTCTTTAGGGATAACTACACGGCCAAGGTCATCGATTCTACGAACAATTCCTGTTGCTTTCATATATACATTTCTCCTTAAATTACAAATTGTGTTGTTATTATCTGTAATTTGAGGGGATTTATACTGCGATTACTTAAAAAGAAAATCAACTGAAATTAGGTTTTTTAATAATCACACAACCGTTGGTTGTGTGCATCTCTTTACAAGTTATTGTTTTACTGTTTTCGTTTTGATATAATAAACTCAAGAACAGAAGGCCTGCCGTCAAATTTAGGGAAGACTATCTAAAATGAAAGATATAAACATTGCTAAGAATATCATTGCCTTGCGAAAAAACAAGGGTATTACCCAAGAACAGCT
>JAFXIE010000039.1 GCA_017533425.1 Clostridia bacterium
AGCGGTAACGCTCCCGCACTGCCTCGGCATAGGCATCCAGCACCCGTTCCCGGCCGGCCAGGGCGGAGATGAGCATGATGAGGGTGCTTTCCGGCAGATGGAAATTGGTCACAAGGCCGTCAATGGCCTTGAATTCGTAACCGGGATAGATAAAAATGCCCGACATTCCGGAGCAGGCACGCACCTCACCGTATTTCTGCGCCACCGTCTCCAGCGTGCGGCAGGAGGTGGTGCCAACGGCAAAGATGCGCCCTCCCGCAGCGCGGGTTTCGCGGATGAGAGCCGCCGTCTCCTCCGGCACGGTATAGAATTCCTCGTGCATGGGATGATCCTCGATCTCCTCCTCCTTGACGGGGCGGAAGGTGCCAAGGCCGACATGCAGCGTCACAAAGGCAATGCGCACGCCCTTTTCCCGCAGGCGGGCAAATACTTCATCGGTGAAATGCAGCCCCGCGGTGGGCGCCGCCGCCGAGCCGGGATTTTTGGCATAGACCGTCTGATACCGCTCGGGATCCTCCAGCCGCTCGGTGATATAGGGCGGCAGGGGCATCTGTCCGAGGCGGTCAAGCAGCTCCAGGAAGATCCCCTCGTGTTCAAAGCGGACGATGCGGTTTCCGTCGGGAAGTACAGTCTCCACCTCCGCCCGGAGGAGTCCCTCCCCAAAGGTAAAGCGGTGTCCCTCCCGGCAGCGCTTGCCGGGGCGGACGATACATTCCCATCTTCCCCCCTCCTTTTCGGAGAGAAGCAGCAGCTCCACCGGGCTGCCGGTATCCTCCCGGGCGCCAATGAGGCGGGCGGGCAGCACCCGGCTGTCGTTGAGCACCAGCAGATCCCCCGCCTTCAGAAAATCGGGCAGGTCGTAAAAATGACGGTGAAGGATCTCACCGTCATTTTTGGACAAAACCATGAGCCGGGAGGCATCGCGCCGGGCGATGGGGGTCTGGGCGATGAGCTCCGGGGGCAATTCATAGAAAAAATCCGAGGTTTTCATTCCGTCTTTGTATCCGTTTCCCCGGCAAGGTCGGTAATATCCACGCCGGTGTAATAGAATTTCAGCATTTCATCATAGGTCATGCCTTTTTTTGCCATGCAGTAGAGACCCCACTGGCTCATGCCGACATTGTGGCCGGAGCCGGTGCCGGTGATGGTGAAGACGCCGTTGTTTTCCGTCTGGGTCTTGCCGGTGCCGAGGGAAACCAGTCCCTTTCCGGTCAGAACCTTGATCTCAGGCCCGCCGGCGATCTTGACGGGGGCTCCCGTCTTGTCGGCCACATAGATATCCTTCACAGGCAGGGCAATGGAGCCGCCGCCGGCATTGATGCTGACGGTGGCGCCGCCGACACCGCCGGTGACGGTAAAGCGCTGGCTCTTGACATAATCGGTGCCGAGAATGGCCCGGGCGGAGGATTTGCTGAAATCCCACTTCTTGCCCGCGGTATCCACCACCGTCAGGGTGTAGACATTGCCCACCTCGGTATACTTGGAAACATACATATCCGCCACGCCGGGCACCGCATAGCCCTTGTTGCGCAGGATGGTGGCCACCTCGGCGGCGGTGATGGTGTTGGTGTAGGCATATCTCGGAATGACCGAGGCATCCTCATAGGGGTCGAGCTTGCCGCGCAGATAGCCCAGCGCCGCCGACCAGACATTTTCGCTGGATTCGCTGGCGCCGCCGTTGGAGGAGGAATAATAGGCGGTGATGGCGCCGCCGTTATAGGAAATATTCTTGCTCATGATGGCTTCCACCGCCGCATCGGAGGTGGCGGTGGCGGCATTGTTGCCGCGGTAGACCTGGCAGCAGGCGGTGTCGCACAGGTCAAAGCCGGAGGCGGCATGCTTTGCGCCGGAATGGGCGTAGCACTTGGCGCAGAGCGCCTGCGCCTTCTGTGCCTCCACCGGCCAGCTGGCGCTGATTTCATAGGGGATGACCCCCTTGACATAGCTGCAGAGATCAACAACGCTCACCACATTGATGAGGTTGTTTGCATTGACCTTGTACTCAAAGCCGCCGTAATAGCGATAGCCGCCGCACCAGGTCTGGGCGGAGGCGCCGGCCTGGGCGCCGGGGGCAATGCCGAGGGCGGAGGCGGAATCGAAGATCATCAGAAGCTTTTCGCTGCCGGTCACCGTGACGCGCAGAACATTTCCGCCGCCGCTGTAGACCGAAAGCTCCGCGCCGACGGCAGCCGCCAGCTCCGTGGCCGCCGCAGCCGCCGCAGCCTCGCTGGCAAACTGGCCGAGGCCGACATAATAGGCACCGCCGGAAAGGATGGGATAGGCATTGTGCCCCAGGGCGGTAAGGCGCGCCGCCTCGGTCACCGCGGCCTGCGCAGATGCGCTCGCCGTCTTATAGCGCAGATGCCAGCGGCAGATCACCTTGCTTGCCGAGGCGGGATCGGCAGAGAGATAGGCAGCCCCGGAGAGGCTGTAATGCAGATCGCGGGTAACGGTCAGCTCCCGCTCCGCCGTTTCTGTGATGGAAACGAAGGTGCGGGCGCTGTCATAAAAGCCCAGGCGGAAGCCCGCGCCGGTATGCACCACAAGATTTGCCGCATCCAGACCGGATGCGCCGTAATAGAGGCCGATTTTCTTGATGGGATTGGTAACTGAGGCCGCGTCCGTCGGCTGCGCAAAGAGCGGCAGGCACAGCAGAAGGGCGCAGGCAAGGGCAAGGATCCGGCGGGCGATTTTTTTCATAATGCAAATTCTCCTGTGGCAAAAAGGCGAAAACAGAGGCATAATTTCCTCCGTCCGTTGTGGAAAGGGCAAAAATACATCGGTGAGGGGGTGGTTTTTGTGTCTTTCTTATTGACAAATCGGGGAAAAAATGCTATCCTATGCACGCAAGCAAATAGAGGCGCAGCTGTACAAAAGTAGCGCGGCCGAGGGGTGCCGTTTCTCCCCTTTGACACCGCGGGAAAGGGTCGACTGCCGAAGAGGTTCCGGTACGGCCCGGCACTGTCTGGACGCCGGGATAACATCCCGCCGGCTGCCGCCGTGAACAAAGCACGGTGGAGGGCTATCTGCTTTGTAGGTCGATTTGTGGGGTATTGTTGTTTTTCCTGCCCACACCAGTCATTATACTACAAAGGCAGCCGGTTTTCAACCGGCATTTTTTATTGATTTCCCCCCTCCCTTAAAATATAGGAAAGAGAGACCGACAATGGAAAATTTTTCCTCTCCCCGCATCTGGGACACCCGCGTTCCCGCTCCCAACAGCTATGTGCGCGTTCTGCGCAGCTTTGTGATTTCCAATCCGCCCCCCTCCGCCACCCTTTCCATCACGGCGGACAGCAACTACACCGTCTGGCTGAACGGGCGCTTTGTCGGCTTTGATCAGTACGGCGACTATCCCTTTGACAAGGTCTATGATACCTACGACGTCCGCCCCTTCCTGCGGCAGGGCGAAAATGTTATCGCCATCCTCGCCTACTGCACCGATGAGGACTGCTCCGTGTACCGCAGAGGCGTCCCCGGTGTCGCCTTCTCTCTGGTCGGCGGCGGCAAGACCCTCGCCGAAAGCGATGCCGCCTGTGTAACCTCCCCCGCGCCGGAATACATCAGCGGCCCCATCCACAAATTCAGCGGCCAGCTTTCCTTCGGCTTCTGCTACAATGCCTCCCTCTACGACGGCTGGCATGATGACGGCTATACCCGCCGCGGCGACTGGCTCGCCGCCGAGCCCGCCCCCGGCTGGGAGACCCTGCGTCCCCGTCCCATCCGTCAGCTTACGCTGCTTTCTCCCCGTCAGGCGCTGCTGCTTTCCGGCGGCGAGTTCCGGGATGAGCTTCCCCTTTCGGAGAATCCCGCCCTGCGCATCCGGAACGCGGCGCTCACCCTCTACCCCATCGGCGAGCTGACGGGCGTCAAGGTCAGCGAGGCCCGCGCCCCCCTCTCCCCCGAAAAGGGCCTTCACCTCACCGCAAAGCGCGGTGACGGCATCTGGTGCATTCTCGATCTTGAAAGCGAGGATGCCGGCCTCTTCACCCTCGACATTGACGCCGGAAGCGAGGTTCGCATCGACATCGGCTTTGGCGAGCATCTTGTTGACGGCCGTGTACGCACCTCCATCGGCTCCCGCTCCTTCGCCGCTGCCTATCTCTGCCGCGGCGGCCGCGAGCAGTTTATTCACTATTTCAAGCGCCTGGGCTGCCGCTACATCGAGCTGCACATCTGTGCGCCGGAGGCCACCCTCTACTACGCAGGCATCACCCCCTCCCGCTATCCCGTGGAAAACCGTGGCGATTTTCTCCCCGCCGACCGGCTGCACCGCAAGATCTTTGAGGTCTGCCGTCACACCCTGCTGACCTGCATGCACGAGCATTATGAGGACTGCCCCTGGCGTGAGCAGGCCCTCTATGCCATGGATTCCCGCAACCAGATGCTCTGCGGCTACTATGTTTTCGGCGAATATAAATTTGCGCGGGCAAACCTTGTGCTGCTGGCCCGCAGCCAGCGTCCCGACGGGCTTCTGGAGCTCTGCTCCCCCGCCGGCTTCCGCAAGGATGTGGACATTCCCTGCTTCTCCCTGGTTTGGGTGGTCGCCTGCATGGAATACTGCCTCTATTCCGGCGATCTGTCCCTGGCCGCCGAGATCCTTCCCACGGCCAGGCGCCTGATGGAGGTTTTCGCCGGTCACTGCACCCCCGAGGGACTTGCCGGATGGATTCCCGGCCTGTGGAACTTCTATGAATGGAGCGAGGGCATGAGCGGCGATTTCCACCGCACGCATACCCCCGAGGAGCTGACGGGCGACGCCCTCATCTCCGCCTTCTATTACATGGCGCTGGGCGCCATGGCCAAGCTCTGCCGCTGGGCGGGCGAAAACGGCCGCGAATATGCCCTCCGCCAGGCTCCCCTCGCTGAGGCTGTCAACCGCATCTTCTGGAATGAGGAGCGCGGCCTCTATGCCAGCTACATTGTCAACGGCGAGCAGACCCATTACGGCGAGCTTTGCCAGTCGCTGCTGCTCTACACCGGCATCTGCGCCGATAAAAAGCGCCGCCGCATCCTCTGCGATAAACTCATCGATAAGGAAAACGGCCTTGTTCCCGTCACCCTTTCCCATTCCATCTACAAGTACGAGGCGCTGCTCTCCGATGAGCGCTATGCCGCCGCTGTTTTTGAAGAAATCGCCGACAAATGGGGCGAGCAGCTCTACAACGGCGCCACCACCTTCTGGGAGACGGAAAAGGGCGCCGCGGACTTTGACGATGCAGGCTCCCTCTGCCATGCCTGGAGCGCCACCCCCGCCTATCTCTACTTTGCGTATGTGATGGGCGTCCGTCCCACAAAGCCCGGCTTCGCCGCCAGGACGAAGACCCCGCTGAAGACAAATATCCTCGCCGCCGATGCCGTCATTCCCACCCCCCGCGGTTCCCTGAAGCTCGGCATGCGCCAGGACGCAAACAAACCGTACCTCCGTCGCATATAAGCGGCCGGGTTCGCATAAAAAAGTAAAGAAAAAGGAAGGAAGATTCCCAATGAAAAGATACAATGTAGGCATTATCGGCGCCACCGGCATGGTCGGCCAGCGCTTTATCACCCTGCTTGCCGATCACCCCTGGTTCAACATTGCCGCCCTGGCCGCCAGCGGCCGTTCCGCCGGCAAGACCTATGAGGAGGCTCTCGGCGGCCGCTGGGTCATGAAGACCGAGCTTCCCGAGAAGGTTCGCAATATGGTTGTCCTGGATGCCACCGCCGACAAGGAAAAGATCGCCGGCATGGTGGACTGCGTTTTCTGCGCCGTGGATATGCCCAAGGATGAGATCCGCGCTCTGGAAGAGGCCTATGCCCGCATGGAGTGCCCCGTCTTCTCCAACAACAGCGCCCATCGCTTCACCCCCGATGTACCCATGATCATTCCCGAGATCAATCCCGAGCATGCCCAGGTCATCGAGAGCCAGCGCAAGCGCCTCGGCACCAAGCGCGGCTTTGTTTCCGTCAAGTCCAATTGCTCCCTGCAGAGCTATGTTCCCGCCCTCCATGCCCTGAAGGGACTGGGCATCACCGAGGTGGCCGCCTGCACCTATCAGGCCATCTCCGGCGCCGGCAAGACCTTTGAGCGCTGGCCGGAAATGATCGACAACGTCATTCCCCTCATCAAGGGCGAGGAGGAAAAGAGCGAGCAGGAGCCCATGAAGATCTGGGGTACGCTGGAGAACGGCGTCATCGTTCCCGCCACCTCCCCCGTCATCACTGCCCAGTGCATCCGCGTGCCCGTCAGCGACGGTCACATGGCCGCCGTCTTTGCAAAGTTTGAGAAGAAGGCCTCCCACGAGGAGATCATCGGCATGTGGCAGAATTTCCGCGGCCGTCCCCAGGAGCTGGCGCTTCCCTCTGCCCCCAAGCAGTTCATCCACTACTTTGAGGAGGCCGACCGTCCCCAGACCGGCCTGGATCGCAACCTCGAGGGCGGCATGGCCGTCTCCGTCGGCCGCCTGCGCGACGATGCCATCTTCGACATCCGCTTTGTCAGCCTTTCCCACAACACCCTCCGCGGCGCTGCCGGCGGCGGTGTGCTGATGGCTGAACTTCTCTGCGCCGAGGGCTATCTCGACTGATTGCTTCCACCCCTTAATACATAAGGAAAGGAATTGAAGACTATGAAAAAGCCGATTTTCTGCGGTGCCTCCGTCGCCCTTGTCACCCCCTTTGACCGGGAGGGCAATGTCAACTATGCCAAGCTGCGCGAGCTTGTGGAAATGCAGATCGAGGGCGGCACCGCTGCCATCACCATCTGCGGCACCACCGGCGAGAGCTCCACGCTGACGGATGCTGAGCATCGCCGCACCATTTCCAAGTGCCTGGAGTTTGTGGACGGCCGTATCCCCGTCATCGCCGGCACCGGCTCCAACGACACCGCCTACGCGGTGGATCTCTCCCGCTTTGCCGCCGCCGAGGGTGCCTCTGCCCTGCTGCTGGTCACCCCCTATTACAACAAATGCACCCAGAACGGTCTGAAAAAGCACATGCTCACCATCATCGAGGCGGCGGGCATCCCCTCCATTCTCTACAATGTTCCCTCCCGCACCGGTGTTTCCTTCACCGCCGACACCTACGAGGCGCTTTCCGCCCATCCCCTGGTCAACGGCGTCAAGGAGGCCAGCTCCAACTTTGATCTCATCTGCGAGACCATGCACCGCTGCGGTAACAATCTCAACATCTGGTCGGGCAACGATTCCGAAACCGTGGCCATCATGGCCATGGGCGGCAAGGGCGTCATCTCCGTGGTTTCCAATGTGGCTCCCAAGGTCATGAGCACCATCTGCGCCCTGATGGCCGAGGGTAAGTGCGCCGAGGCTGCCGAGCTCGCCGGCCGTATCTACCCCATGAGCCGCGATCTCTTCATCGAGACCAATCCCATCCCCGCAAAGACCGCCATGAACCTCATGGGCATGGATGTCGGCGAGCTGCGGATGCCCCTGTGCGAGATGGCTCCCGCCAACGAAGAGAAGCTGCGCGCCTCCATGGCCGCCTGCGGACTTCTGTAAGGAGCTGCCATGATCCGTATCCTTCTCTGCGGCTGCGGCGGCCGCATGGGCCGCGTCATCGCCGAGATGGCAGAGGGACAGCCCGATATCGCCATCGTCGCCGGCTGTGACAAGCAAAAGCTTTCCGCCGCGTTCCCCGTTTATGAAAACCTGGCAGACTGCACGGTCGAGGCCGATGTGCTGGTGGATTTTTCCCACACCTCCGCCCTGCCCGATATCCTTGCCTACTGCGAGGAAAAGGGTTTACCCGCCGTGCTTTGCTCCACCGGCTATTCCGAGGAGGATCTTGCCCGCATTCGCGAGGCTTCCGAAAAGGTTCCTCTCTTCCGCTCCGCCAACATGAGCATCGGCATCAATCTGCTTTCCGCGCTGGTTCGCCGGGCTGCGGAGATCCTCGGCGAGGGCTTTGACATTGAGATCCTCGAAAAGCACCACAATCAGAAGCTCGATGCCCCCTCCGGCACTGCCCTGATGCTGGCTGATGCCGCCCGCGACGGTCTCTCCTACGAGCCGGAATATGTCTACGACCGCCATGCCGTGCGCAAAAAGCGCGATCCCCACGAGATCGGCCTGCACGCCGTGCGCGGCGGCACCATCGTCGGCGAGCATGACGTCATCTTCGCCGGCACCGACGAGGTCATCACCCTCTCCCACAGCGCCCAGAGCCGCAGCGTCTTTGCCGCCGGTGCCCTGCGCGCCGCCCGGTATCTCGCCGGGGTGACCGAGCCGGGGCTCTACAACATGGACGATGTCATCGCAAGCCTCTGAATGTAGTCCCACGTAAGGAAGGATGCTCCGGCATCCTTCCTTTTTTGCATATTTTGCAAATATTCACGGCCTTTATTCATGTTTTTTTGCAAAAGGTGTTTATTTTTCCGTCTCCGGGTGTTATAATATACATTATATTTATTCTACATATCAAAGGAAGTGACCCCACTTGAACTATTACCAGCCGGAAATCGAGTGTGCCAGTCAGGAGCAGATCCGCGCCTGGCAGGACGAGCGCCTGGTTGCACAGGTCAAGCACGTTTACGAAAATGTTCCCTACTACCGCAATCTCATGCAGGAAAAGGGACTGACGCCCGACGATATCAAGGGTCGGGAGGATCTTCATAAGCTCCCCTTCCTGACCAAAAACGATCTGCGCGAGGCCTATCCCTACGGCCTGCTGGCCGTTCCCACCTCCGAGTGCGTGCGCATTCAGTCCACCAGCGGCACCACCGGCAAGCGCGTGGTCGCCTTCTACACCCAGGAGGATGTTAATCTTTGGGAGGATTGCTGCGCCCGCGCCATCACCGCCGTCGGCGGCACCAAGGAGGATGTCTGCCAGGTGGCCTACGGCTACGGCCTCTTCACCGGCGGCCCCGGCCTCAACGGCGGCAGCCACAAGGTGGGCTGCCTGACGCTGCCCATGTCCTCCGGCAATACCGAGCGCCAGATCCAGTTCATGCGCGATCTGCACGCCACCATCCTCTGCTGCACCCCCTCCTACGCTGCCTACATCGGCGAAACGGTCAAGGAGATGGGTCTCACCCCCGAGGATCTTGACCTGAAGGCCGGCATCTTCGGCGCAGAGCCTTGGACGGAGGAGATGCGCCGCGATATTGAAAAATCCCTCGGCCTCAAGGCCTACGATATCTACGGCCTGACCGAGACCAGCGGCCCGGGTGTCTCCTTTGAATGCACCGAGCAGAAGGGTATGCACATCAACGAGGACCACTTCATCGCCGAGATCATCGATCCCGAGACCGGTGAGGTGCTTCCCGACGGCGAGAAAGGTGAGCTGGTCTTCACCTCCATCACCAAGAAGGCCTTCCCCCTGCTGCGCTATCGCACCCGCGACATCTGCGTGCTTGACCGCACGCCCTGCGCCTGCGGCCGCACCCACGTCCGTATGTCCAAGCCCATGGGCCGCAGCGACGATATGCTCATCATCCGCGGCGTCAACGTCTTCCCCTCCCAGATCGAGACCGTTCTCCTGGAGAAGGGCTATTCCCCCAACTATCAGATCCTTGTGGATCGCGTGAAGAACACCGACACCCTCGATATCAATGTCGAGCTCAATCCCGACCAGTTCTCCGACACCGTCAAGGAGATCAGCGCCCGGGAGGCCGCCCTGGCCAACGATATCAAGACCGTTCTCGGCATCAACCCCAAGATCCACCTCGTGGCGCCCAAGACCATCACCCGCAGCGAAGGCAAGGCCGTCCGCGTCATCGACAAGCGCAAGCTGCACGACTAAACCAGGGAGGTATATGAAAATGAGTCTTAAGCAGATCTCCGTATTCCTCGAGAATAAGAAGGGTCAGCTGGCCGAGGTTTCCGCCCTGCTGGGCGGCAACAACATCAACCTGCACGCCCTTTCCATCGCCGACACCCAGGATTTCGGCATTCTCCGCCTCATCGCAGAAAACCCCGAGGCCGTTGCCGCCGTCATCAAGGACGCCGGCTACATCTGCACCCTGACGGATGTCATCGCCGTCTCCGTTCCCCATACCCCCGGCAGCCTCGCCCACATCGTGCAGATCCTCTCCGAGGGCGGTGTGGATATTGAGTACACCTATGCCTTTGCCGCCGCCGATGACGACCGTGCCTACATGGTCTTCCGCGTCAGCGACAACATGACCGCCGCTGCCCTGCTTGGCGGCGAAGGCCTCAAGACCCTTTCCGAAAAGGATCTCTTCGTAAAATAAGCTTTCTCACAGACCAAAACAAAAGCCTGTCAGCAGACAGGCTTTTGTCTTTTCTCTTCGATTTTCTTTTCCCGGATCTCCTCTTTGATTGCGCGCAGCTCTTGTTTTTTCTTCCACTTTCCGTTGTAAAACTGCAACGCATATATGCTTTGACTCACAGCAAAAAACGGCAGCATGGCCTGCATCTGCAGGATGGCCATCCACCATTTTTGGCCAATGTTCAAAAAGTATTCCCACCCAAGCACCGCGAATGCAACAATCACGATCTCATAAAAGCCGACAAGGCGCAGGATGTATATCCGATTGATAAAAAGAACCTCGCGTTTTGTTAAATGAATCGCCTCCCCATAGGGAGGGATCACCGCCTGCTGATAGCCGAGGAATTCAAAATAGGTGCGGCTACACACCCACCCTATCGCAGCATACACCAGAACCTGCGGCCTGTCATAAACGCTGATAAGGGGACCGATTAGAAACACAACTGCAATATATGCCCAAAAAACGGCGCCAAAGGCCGCAAGGTATTTGGCCGCACGCTCAGATAGCTTTTCCAATTCCTCATCGATATTGATGTCATAAATCTTTCGCAATGTACAGCACCCTATCTCCTTAAAATGTAAGTATTCTTTATTTTTAACCCCGCAGAGCCTGCCACTTTTTCACATTTTTCATTTCTCTTTCATCTCTATTTGTTACAAATTCATTTTATCATGCCGCATATACGCATGTCAAGCAACCGTTCAGACACCCGACCTATCCACCATGTTCCCCTTGACACCCGCCCCACATAGGTATATACTTTAATATATATGTCTCCGAAAGGATCAGGTTAAAAACCATGAAAGAACTGCTTATCGGCAATGCCGCCATTGCCCGCGGTCTCTACGAGGCCGGCTGCAAGGTGGTATCCTCCTACCCGGGCACCCCGAGCACGGAGATCACGGAATTTGCCGCCGAATATCCCGAGGTTTACGCCGAGTGGGCCCCCAATGAGAAGGTGGCCTGCGAGGTGGCCATCGGCGCCTCCATCGCCGGCGCCCGCGCCTTCTGCGCCATGAAGCATGTCGGCCTCAACGTCGCCGCCGACCCCCTCTACACCGCCTCCTACACCGGCGTTTCCGGCGGTCTGGTCATCGGTGTGGCCGACGATCCCGGTATGTTCTCCTCCCAGAACGAGCAGGACACCCGCCGCCATGCCATCGGCGCCAAGCTTCCCGTGCTGGAGCCCTCCGATTCCGAGGAATGCCTCCGCTTTACCAAGCTCGCCTTCGAGCTCTCCGAGGAATTTGACACCCCCGTCATCCTGCGCATCACCACCCGCGTCGCCCACTCCCGCAATCCCGTGGAGCTTAACGAGCGCGTGGAGGTGCCCAACAAGCCCTACGAAAAGAACCCCCAGAAGTTCGTTATGATGCCCGCCATGGCCAAGGTTCGCCACGAGATCGTGGAGGAGCGCCAGAAGAAGCTCGCCGCCTACGGCGCCGACTGCCCCTTCAACCGCGTGGAAATGGCCGACACCAAGATCGGCGTCATCACCTCCGGCATTTCCTATCAGTATGTCAAGGAAGCCCTGGGTGAGCGCGCCAGCGTTCTGAAGCTCGGCCTTACCAATCCCCTGCCCGATTCCCTCATCCTCGACTTTGCCGCAAAGGTCGACAAGCTCTACGTTGTTGAGGAGCTGGAGGATATCATCGAGACCCGCTGCCGCGTCCTCGGTCTGGAGGTCACCGGCAAGGAGATCTTCTCCCTGTGCGGCGAATATTCCCATGCCGCCGTGCGCAAGGCCATCCTCGGCGAGGAAGCCGAATCCGTCGCCTTCCCCGAGGCCATTCCCGGCCGTCCCCCGGTGCTTTGCCCCGGCTGCCCCCATCGCGGTCTCTATTATGCCCTGAAGCAGGCCAAGGTCTACGTCAGCGGCGACATCGGCTGCTACACCCTCGGCGCGCTGGCACCTCTCGCCTCGGTGGATTCCTGCGTCTGCATGGGCGCGAGCATTTCCGGTCTTCACGGCTTCAACAAGGCCGAGGGAGATGCAAATTATAACAAGGCCGTGGCCGTCATCAGCGATTCCACCTTTATCCATTCCGGCGTGACCGGTCTCATCAACATCGCCTACAACAAGGGCATCTCCACCGTCATCGTGCTGGACAACTCCATCACCGGCATGACCGGCCACCAGCAGAATCCCACCACCGGCCTCACCCTGAAGGGCGATCCCACCGCCGCGGTGGATCTGGAGGCGCTGGCGCATGCCGTCGGCATCGCAAATGTCCGCGTGGTCGACCCCAACGAGTTGGAGGCCACCGCCGCCGTCATCAAGGAGGAGCTGGCCCGTCCGGAGCCCTCCCTCATCATCAGCCGCCGTCCCTGCGCCCTGCTCAAAACCGTCAAGCACGCCGCTCCCCTCTCTGTGGATGCCGACAAGTGCCGCGGCTGCAAGGCCTGCATGAAGATCGGCTGCCCCGCCATCAGCATCCGCGGCGGCAAGGCCGTGGTGGATCACACCCTCTGCGTCGGCTGCGGTGTCTGCACCCAGCTCTGCCGCTTTGATGCGTTCAAGACTAAGGAGGCCCGGTAAATCATGAAGCATAACATCATCATCGTCGGCGTCGGCGGCCAGGGAACCCTGCTGGCCTCCAAGCTGCTCGGCCGCGTATTTATGGATCTCGGTCTGGATGTCAAGGTCTCCGAGGTGCACGGCATGTCCCAGCGCGGCGGCTCGGTCATCACCTACGTCCGTGCAGGCGAGAAGGTCTACTCCCCCATCATCGCCGAGGGCGAGGCGGATATCATCATCTCCTTTGAGCAGCTGGAAAGCGCCCGCTGGCTCTCCTACTTAAAGAAGGGCGGCACCCTCGTTTCCAACACCCAGCAGATCGATCCCATGCCCGTCATCACCGGCGCGGCCGTTTATCCCGAAAAGGTGCTGGAGCGTATCGCAGCGCTCGGCGTCAACATCGTCGCGGCGGATGCCCTGGCCCTCGCCGCGGAGGCAGGCAACGTCAAATCGGTCAATGTGGTGCTGCTGGGTATCGCGGCGAAGTACATGGGACTTCCCGAGCAGGTCTGGCAGGACGCCATCACCGCCACCGTTCCTCCGAAGTTTTTGGAGGCAAACCGCAAGGCCTTTACCCTCGGCTACAACTACGAAGCCTGAAGAGCCGCCAGCGGCCCAGTTTCGCATAAGAAAGATAAAAGCAGATAATCGCTTTCCCAGCGATTATCTGCTTTTTTTAGATTCAGCTTTTCAAATACATGGCACAGAGCTATTCTTCGGTGTATAATTGGTCGAATTGCCATTTTATCGGATTCTCATAGATATATTTATATATATCGTCATAGTCTTCCCGATTGCGTATAACATGATCATAAAAAGATCTTTGCCATATTTGTTTATCAAATGGCGGCAATATGCCCTTTTTGACCATTTTAATATATTCTACGGTTGAATATCGCTTGAATGCTCGGACGATTTCCGAGACCGTAGGGGCGGATTCCATATCCGCCCGCGATATCGTAATGATCGCATGAAAATGATTCGGCATAACAACATATATCGGAGAATCCACGCCGTCATATCGTTGTATCGTTTCGAGGAATGTTCTTTCAACCATGCGGGCGGATATGGAATCCGCCCCTACGGGTGAAAATAACATTTTTCGATCCTTCGTGCAAATTGTTATGAAATATGCGCCCGACGAGCTATAGTCAAAATTTTGCAATCTCAATATTTTTCTTTGCTGCAGCTCTTTTTCTTTAACCATTTTTTCGCCCTTTTCACGCTTCAATAAATTCATTTCATTGCATTTTTTCAGTGTTTTTTATCCGCCCAATAGCAATATTTAAGAAATTTTGCTTTGAATATTTTTATTAACTTAAATTCTTGGCACCGTTTTGGCACCAGCGCCATAACATGCGCTCAGATTTCATAAGAAATCTCAATCTGTTAGACCTGCTGGAATTCGTCGAATTAACAAACCGAATTTTCATTAATTGATTCTTCCAATACTAAGCTATAAATCATATCTACTGTATCTGATAAACTTTCCTCCTTCGTAATTATTCTTTCGGGTATAATATTTATATAATCTTTTTCTTTCCACCATCTTTTCATATCTTCTTCGCCAAAATCAGCTTTATTTGGTTTCGTGTTATGTCGTAACAATGTTTCTTCAAACGGCAAATCATAATAGAAAGCAAAAACATTTACACCATATTCTTCAACAATAACTTCAAATAGAGGTCTGTAAAATTCCGAATCCAATATTCCTTCCAAGATTGTTATTTCTGAGTTTTGTTTTCCATACTTTATTAAATCAATTATCAAAGGCAATGCCTCGATATCTTTCGCATTCAGCATCTGCATTCTTATTACATCTTGTGCAATTAACATTGTATTGCGTCCAAATTTCTTTTGTAATGCTTTTGAGATAGTTGTCTTTCCGCTTCCTGAATTTCCCCTCAAAACAATAAGTTTAGCCATTTTGTCATATCCTTTCTACATCTTTATCTGTATGCAAATACACTTTGCTATTTTGTATTATAAACTCAAGATCGGCAGAATAAAAAACCTTCTATAGACTATTGCGAGACTTCCATTATGAGAAGTCTCGCAAAGGGCAGCTCTGTTCTGTATATTTACTTATGATAGAGCTTCTTGGTCTGATAGACCGGCTCACAGGTGAGGTTAATGCCGAGCTTTTTGAAGATATTTGCGTCCACCGGGGAGAGAATGACCGAACTGTGAGCCTCGCAGCCGCAAAGCTTCGGCAGCTCCTCCATGGCGCGGAGGGCATCCGGGTCGGTGGCGGAGGCAACCGACAGGGCGATGAGCACCTCATCGGTGTGCAGACGGGGATTATTGCCGCCGAGATGGCGGGTTTTGAGCTCCTGAATGGGCTCGATGACGGAGGGCGGGATGAGATGCCGGTCGGCAGGGATGCCCGCAGAGACCTTCAGCGCGTTGAGAAGCAGGGCGGCGGAGCTGCCCAGCAGCGTGGTGGTGCCGCCGGTGACAACACGGCCGTCGGAGAGCTCCAGCGCGGCGGAGGGCGAGCCCTCGCGCTCGGCGCGGGTCTTGGCGGCGGCGATGACCGGGCGATCCGCCTCGGAAATGCCCGCCTGGTTCATGAGAAGCTCCAGCTTGTAGACCACATCAGCCTCGCCAAGTCCCTTGCGGCGGTCGCAGGCCGACTGGTAATAGCGCCGCAGGATCTCCTGGCGGGAGGCGCGGCAGCAGACCTCGTCATCGGAGATGGCCAGACCCGCCATATTGACGCCCATATCCGTGGGAGACTTGTAGGGGCACTCTCCCATGATCTTCTGGAAGATGGCCCGCAGCACGGGGAAGATCTCCACATCGCGGTTGTAGTTGACGGTGGTCTCACCGTAGGCCTCCAGATGGAAGGGATCGATCATATTGACATCGTCCAGGTCGGCGGTGGCCGCCTCGTAGGCGAGATTCACAGGATGCTTCAGGGCAAGGTTCCAGATGGGGAAGGTTTCAAACTTTGCATAGCCCGCCTGGATGCCCCGCTGGCTTTCATGGTAGAGCTGAGAGAGGCAGACGGCCATTTTGCCGCTGCCGGGGCCGGGGGCGGTGACAATGACGAGGGGACGCTCTGTCTCCACAAAATCGTTGCGGCCAAAGCCCTCCTCACTGACGATGAGGGGAATGTTGGAGGGATAGCCCTCGATGGAATAATGGCGGTAGACCTTGACGCCAAGGCTCTCCAGTCTCCGCTGGAAGGCGACAGCCGAGCTCTGGGCACCCCAGCGGGTGATGACCACGCTGCCGACATAAAGCCCGATGGCGCGGAAGGCGTCAATGAGGCGCAGAAGATCCTGATCGTATGTAATGCCGAGGTCACCGCGGATCTTGTTCTTCTCAATATCCTCCGCGTTGATGGCAAAGACCACCTCGGCCTGCTCCTTCATATTGAGAAGCAGCTTCATCTTGCTGTCGGGCGCAAAGCCGGGCAGCACGCGGGCGGCATGGAAATCATCAAAGAGCTTGCCGCCAAATTCCAGATAAAGCTTGCCGCCAAACTGCGCAATGCGGCGGCGGATATGCTCCGACTGCAGCTCCAGATATTTTTCGTTGTCAAAGCCCTGAATGCTCATGACTCCACGCCCCTCTTTACCAATACTAACCTATATATTATATCTCCTTTGCCGCAATTTTACAAGCATTCCGACAAAAAAAGAGGCGGGCAGAATGACTTCTGCCCGCCTCGCAAGGATCAGGGTTCTTCCATTTCCAGGATTTCGAATTTTTCGAGGAAGCGCTCCCATTCGATCTCGCTCCAGAGGCCTTCCCGGACGTGCCACCACACTTCGCCAACGACAACATCATCTCCCGAAAGAGTGAGCTTCAGGGTTTCTCCTCCTGTTTTCAGAGTGAGGGTAATATCGCGCCAGCCGCCGGGGTATGCATTTGCCCCCTCTTCCAGCTTCAGGCCGGAAAGATATTCCATCATTTCCGCAATAAGGCCGCTCTGCCGGGTTTCATACGTGAAGTTTCCCCAAATACGATCATCCACCCGGAGCATCGCCACGTCCTCCGCGCTGAGATCCTTGTCTCCCAGCAGTTCCGGCACCGTGGGGGCACGCCCCAAAAGGGTGAGGACAACAATCACCGCGGATGCCGCCACAATCAGTACCCCAGCAAGAATTATCGCGATCTTCTTCATGCAATATGCACCTCCTTATAAACAGCCGCTTATTTCCACTTGAATTCTACCATATTTTCGCACATCCGTCAACTTTTTTTACAGAACATCCCATGATTTGTTCTGATTATCAAAAGCTCCCCGGACAGGATTCCGTCCGGGGAGCTTAAAGAGAATTTCTTTACGCGGTGTAGGTGGAGGCGGAGGTGTTGCCGCCGCGGCCGGTCCAGTTGGTGTGGAAGAACTCGCCGCGGGGGGCGTCGATGCGCTCATAGGTGTGGGCGCCGAAGTAGTCGCGCTGGGCCTGCAGCAGGTTTGCGGGCAGGCGCTCGCAGCGGTAGCCGTCGTAGTAGCAGAGGGCAGTGGAGAAGGCGGGCACGGGCACGCCGATGAGGGCGGCATTGGCCACGACCTTGCGCCAGCCGGGCAGCAGGGTCTTCATCTTCTCGGCAAAGTAGGGATCGAGCAGCAGGTTTGCAAGCTCGGGATTTGCCTCAAAGGCATCCTTGATCTTGCCAAGGAAGACGGAACGGATAATGCAGCCGCCGCGCCACATGAGGGCGATGCCGCCGTAGTTGAGGTTCCAGCCGTAGGTCTTGGCGGCGGAGCGCATGAGGGTGTAGCCCTGGGCGTAGGAAACGATCTTGGAGGCAAGCAGGGCGCAGCGGATGTTCTCGATCCACTCCTTCTTCTCCTCTGCGGTGAGGCAGGCGGGCTTCTCGGTCTCGCCGGCAAGCACCTTGGAGGCGGCCACGCGCTCTTCCTTCATGGCGGAGAGGCAGCGGGAGAAAACAGCCTCGCCGATGAGGGTCAGGGGCACGCCCTCGTCCAGCGCGGCGATGCCCGTCCACTTGCCGGTACCCTTCTGCCCTGCCGTGTCGAGAATCTTGTCAACGAGCGGCTGTCCGTCGTCATCCTTACGGGTCAGGATGTCCGCCGTGATGCTGATGAGGTAGCTGTCGAGGATATCCTTGTTCCAGTCCGCAAATACTTCGTGCATTTCGTCGCAGGTCATGCCGAGGTAGTCCCGCATGATCTGGTAGGCTTCACAGATGAGCTGCATATCGCCGTATTCGATGCCG
>JAFXIE010000040.1 GCA_017533425.1 Clostridia bacterium
CACAAAGAGGAAAACATCCTGCTGAACGATGCCGATCTGCCGGCGCAGGGATTCAAGCGTCAGATTCCGGATATCCTTTCCGTCGATGCGGATGCTTCCGCAGCCCTCCTCCAGCCGGTAGAAGTTGGGCAGCAGGTGGCAGAGGGTGGTTTTTCCGCCGCCGGAGGGCCCGACAAGGGCCAGCTTGCGGCCCTTTTCCAGCTTCAGGTTGATATCATGCAGCACTTCCTTGGTTTCATCGTAGGAATAGCTGACCCCTTCAAATTCCAGCAGTCCCTGCACATCCCGCAGCTCCTCCGCATCGGGGCTTTCGGGCTCGGGCTGCTCATCCATGATCTCCACAAAGCGCTTGAAGCCGCTGATGCCGTTCTGGAACTGCTCCATGAAGCTGATGAGGGTGTTCACCGGGCTGATAAAGAGGTTGACGGAGACGATAAAGGTGGAATAATCGCCAAAGGAGATGCGGCCGGCATAGAGGAAGAGACCGCCGGCGATGAGAATGAAAACGTTGAAGACGTCGGTGATAAAGGAGGTGGAGGAATGGAACTTCGCCATGGCCTTGTAGGCACGGCGGGAGGCATCCACAAATTCCTCATCCCCGGCGGCAAAGCGCTTGACCTCGCGGGCGACATTTGTAAAGGCCTTGGTGACGCGGATGCCGGTGACGGATGACTCCACGGCGGCATTGATGGTGGCATTGGACTTGCGGCGGTCATCAAAGGCGCGGCGCATCTGGCGGCGCATGAAGAAGGTGACCACCACAAGGATGGGCACGCAGGTAAAGATAATGAGGGTGAGGATGGGATCGATACTCAGAAGATAGATAAAGGAGAGAACGATCATCACCGAGCTGATGAGCAGGTTCTCCGGGCCGTGGTGCGCCAGCTCGCACACCTCAAAGAGGTCGCTGGTCAGGCGGGTCATGATGCGGCCGGTCTCATTGTTGTCAAAGAAGCGGAAGGGCAGCTTTTCCAGATGGGAAAAGAGATCCAGGCGCATCTGGGACTGCATTTTAACGCCGATGACATGGCCGTAATACTGCACAAAATAGCGCAGCAGCATGCGGATCACATACAGCGCCAGCACCGTGATGCCGGCAATGACAATGACCTTGTACTGCTTCTCCGGAATGTAGATATTGAGCATATTGCGGGTGACCACGGGATAGACCATACCGATGACGGAAATGAGCAGGCTTGCCAGCATATCCAGGGCAAGCATCTTCCCATGGGGCTTATAGTAGACCAAAAAACGTTTCAGCATCTCTTAACTTTTTTACTCCTTTGTTCTTTTCTCCGGGGGTACATAGGCCTTGCAGTGCAGGAATTCTGCCTCCGAGCAGCCATAATAGGGGCCGCTGCAGGGCTTGCGCTCCGCATCCCGCAGGCGGATAAATTCCTCCGTTACGCGCCCAAAGGCTTCCTTGTCCAGATAATAGTGGGTGTAATAGCCGCGCTTCATGCCGTAGATCAGCCCGGCCTCCCGCAGAGTTTTCAAATGCTGGGACACCGCCGATTCCGACAGGTAGCTCTTTCGCGCCAGGGCACGCACACACCAGCCCCGCTCGCTCATGAGCTGCAGAAGCAGAAAGCGTTTGGGCTCCATGAGCGCCTTCAGCACCTTCTCCTCCATTCTCTCTCCCCCTTTGCAACGATTTTTTCATATTATACAGGACAAAACCAATTCAGTCAATACTGAATTGGTTCGTCTGCCGCAAAAGCAGATCCTTGCCCGTCCTCCGCCCTTGCGGCTGACGGAAAAAACTGTTATAATAATAAAAAATAAGGAAAGGAAACCGTCCCGTGTCAAGCCTCGACCTTCGACAGCGCATTGCGGACTATACCGCAGAAAACCGCATCGGCGGCGTGCTGCGCATCACACTGCAGGACCGCATCATCCACGTCCAAAGCTTCGGACTCGCCGACCGGGAGGCCGGGATCCCTTTTACGGAGGATTCCCGTTTTTCCTTCTATTCCCTTTCCAAGCCCTTCTGCGCCATGGGGCTTCTCAAGCTTTGCGATGCCGGGGGAATTTCACTTGATGCCCATCCCGGAACGTATGTCCCCGAGGCCGGGGGCTTTGATTCCCGCCTGACGGTCCGTCATCTTCTGCACCATGTCAGCGGAATTCCCGATTTTGAGCAGACGCCGGAATTCTGCAAAACCCATCTTCCCGGCTCCACCCACCTTGTCCGCAAACATCTTGCGGAGCTCACAGCCTTTCCCTCCCGCTTTGCACCGGGAGATGGTGCCATGTACGCCAACGTAAACTTTGTCATCGCCGCCCTCATCATTGAAAATGCCACCGGGCTTTCCTATGCCGATTATATGAAACAGGAGGTCTTTATCCCCCTTGGCATGGAGACCGCCGTTGTCGATCGGGAGGGTCTTGAAATCCCCCACCGCATGCAGGGCTATGCGCTTTCCCCGGAGGGACTTCCCCAGCCTGTGGAGAAAAGCTACGACTGGATGTTCGGCGCCGGCGATATTGTCGGACGCATTGAGGATGCCTACGCCCTCAACCATGCCGTCAAGCACCGTCTTCTCCTGCGCGAGGATACGTGGAAAATGATCCTCACCCCCCACCCCAACAATAAAATGGGTATGGGCTGCACCGTCAGCCGCTGGGGCGAGAAGACCCGCATCACCCACAACGGCGGGCATACCGGCTTCCGGACACTTCACGTACACATTCCCGAGGACGATTTTGATATCATCCTCCTGTCCAATTCCGGCTGGGGTGATGCCCGCAGTGATATCACAGCGATGATCCGGGAGCATTATTACGGCAGCGGCTCCGAGCCCCGCATCGCCATGGATACCGGCTATATCTGATCGCCTACGGAGGAATTTATGACCGAACTGCAAACTGTACTGGAGTCCCATTTCCGCCGCGGCGCACTGCGGAACATTGCCCTGCGTGTCGGACGGCACGACGAGGTTCTTTTTGCGCATATCGAGAGCAATACCGAGCCCCTCACCGCCGATTCTCTCTTTGATATGGCCTCCACCACCAAGGCCATCGTCACGGCAACCCTCATCCTGCTGGCCTGCGACCGGGGGCTTCTCTCTGCCGAAACCCCGGTTTCCCGCTTTTTTACCGTGCCGCCCCCCTACGACTCGCTGACGGTGGGGCATCTTCTCTGCCACACCGCCGGCATCGGCCGCCGGCTGCTCAGCCGCCCGGAGATCAACTACCTGAACGTGCCGGATTTCATCTTCCGCTTTGCGCCGGAGGTGGCTCCGGGCAGCGATTTCCGCTATTCCTGCCCGGGCTATATCCTGCTTGGACAAATTGCGGAGCAGGTCTTCGGCGACCGGCTGGACCGCATCTTCTGCGAGCATGTGGCCGGCCCTCTCGGCATGACCTCCAGCTGCTTTTGCCCTGACGGAAGCCGCCACACCGTCAATGCCTGCGTAACCGAGACGGAGCGCGGCCTTGTCAATGATTATAACTGCCGCCATTTCGGCGGGATCTGCGGAAACGCCGGCCTCTTCTCTTCCCTAAACGATATGACCCGCTATGCCGCCATGCTTTCCGCCCACGGCGCACCCATCATCGGGCGGGAAGTTTTCGACGAAGCCATCCGGCTGCACACCCCCGGCATGTCCGGCACCTGGGGACTCGGCTTCCGCTATGTGGATGAGGGCTTTGCCCAGACGGGCGAGCTCTTCCCCGCCGGCTCCTTTGGACACTGCGGCCACACGGGGCAGTCGGTCTTTGCCGATCCCGAAAGCGGGCTGTGGGCGGTGCTTCTCACCGATGCAACCCTCTGCTCCTGGCGCCACGGCCACGAATTCTATCCCGACACCCAGGCACTGCGCGCCGCAGTTCATACCGCGCTGAAGCACGATCTCAATCTTTGATCCATATTCAGGAGGAATATACCTATGGTACGCTACCAGTTTCTGCGATTTCCCGAAGGCCGCACCAAAGCGGCAACCTTCTCCTATGACGACGGCTGTCCCGAGGATCTGCGGCTGTCTGATCTTTTTACAAAATATGGGCTGAAATGCACCTTCAACCTCACCGGCAGCGAAATTCGCGGCAAAAACGCGCTGCGCGCAGAGGATGTGCAAAGCCATTTTCTCGACCGGGGGCATGAGATCGCCGTCCACGGGCTTTTCCACCGGGCGGAGGGCAATATCCGCCCCATTGAGGGCATCCGCGACGTGCTGGACTGCCGGCTGGAGCTGGAGGCACGCTACGGAAGAATCATCCGCGGCATGGCCTATCCCGACAGCGGCATCCGCCAGTTCACCAACTGCCCCGACTATGCCGCCGTGCGCAGCTATCTTTCGGAGCTGGACATTGCCTATGCCCGCACCGTCGAATATGCCGACTACAGCTTTGAGATTCCCCGGGACTGGCTGTGCTGGAGCCCCACCTGCCACCACGCAAGCAAGGATATCCTGCCGCAGATTGAAAATTTCCTTGCCCTGGATGTCAACGGCCAGTACTGTGCTGCCCGCAATCCCCGCCTTTTCTACGTCTGGGGTCACTCCTTTGAGCTGAGAAGCGAGGCCGATTGGGCGCATATGGAAACGGTCTGCCAAAGCTTTGCGGGAAATCCGGATATCTGGTATGCCACAAACATTGAGATCCACGACTATGTGGAGGCTTACCGCTCCCTGCGCTACAGCGCCGACGGCCGCCGCATCTACAACCCCACCCTCCTGACGATTTGGTTTGATTGCGACAAAACCCTCTATTCCATCGCCCCCGGCGAGACCCTTGTGCTGGATAAATAAAAAAATGACGGCGGCGCAGGCAAAATTTTTGCCTGCGCCGCCGCAGTTTATATCCCGTTGTCCAAATCCATGCCGGAGCGTCCCGGCCGCTCGGTGATGTTGTGGCCAAAGGTTCTCTTATAGAGGCTGGAAACATAGTTCGGATCGCTGTAGCCGTACTGCCGCGCCGCATCGCATAGCTTGGCCCGCTCCCGATCCATGAGCATCTCAATGGCGCGAAGCTTGGCGGCATTGACATATTTGATGAGGGTCTGTCCCTCCGCCCGGCGGAAGATATTGCAGAGATACTGAGGCGTTATGCCCAGATGGTCGGCAATTTCCCGCTGGGTGATGGGTCGCTCCAGGTTTGCGAAAATGTACCGCTTGGCCCGGCGCACCAAAAGCTCCCCCTCGGAGCTCTGCCGGGGATCCCGCCGGCCGATCTCGTCAATTGCCGAAAGGATGGAGAGGAAGGCCGCACCGCCCCGGGCGGCACACCCCTCGTACCGGTAGGGATGCCGGATGAGGTCATCGATCCTGCGGCGAATGTCCGCAAGCCCCTGTTCGTCCCGCAGCAGGGGCGGCAGCCGCAGGGCATTCTCCGAGGCCGATTCCACCCAGTCCACCCGGGCGCAAACGGTGTGGTGGGCGTGCGGCGCCGCAGCGCACACGCGGGCGGGCGCATCGTGAACTATGCAAAGAACATCCCCCGGCCCCGCCAGATATTCCGCGCCGCCCTTTTGCAGCAAAAGCTCCCCCTCAGTCAGATAGGCGACCTCAATTTCCCGGCTTTCTGCCGGAAATTCGCAGCTGTATTGCGCCGCACTGTAGGTGTGCGCAAAGGAAATCCCGGGCAGTCGGGTGATATCGATATGTTTCATGGGCATCCGCCTCCTCTGCATTTATTATACATTCTTATATTCATTTTATCAAGATATATTAATTTTCTTCATTGGCAGCGGGCAGCGGCGGATGTATAATAGAGCCTGAGGTGATGCATTGTGACATCCATTGCGCTTCTTCGCGAGGAATTCCGCGCGCCCCGCGGCAAATTCACCCCCTCCTATTACCGTTATCTCGGTCTGCGGGATCATCTTCACACCCCGCAGCCCATTCTGCGCGCCTACGGAATCGAGGCGCTCTTCTCCCGCTCCGGCGCCCACATCCACCGGCAGGATCTCATCGTCGGCTGCACCCGGGGGGCAAGCTATGCCGGCCCCGCCGAGGCCGTGGAGCACGCAAAGCGCTTTGTGGCAAGCCTTGGCCGCCGGGAATTCTGGACAAACGACAGCCATTTTGCCCCGGATTACGAATATATCCTCACTCGGGGTCTGCCCGGGCTCTTTGCGGATATCGAGGCCTCCCGCGCCCGCCATGCGGCAGATCCCCGGCGGCTGGAAATGCTCACGGGCATGCAGATCGCCCTTGGCGGCTTCCGCCGGCTCATTTCCAACTATGCCGCCGCAGCAGAGGGTCTCATCGGGCTGGAGGACTACGATGAGGAACGTCTTTCCTTCATCTCCGCAAACTGCCGCGCCCTGCTCAATGCCGCCCCCGCCACCTTTGCCGAGGGTCTGCAGCTGGTCTGGCTGTGTCATACGGCCTTCATGCTGGAGGAGCGCGGCGCCATGGCCCTGGGTCGGATGGATCAGTACCTCTACCCCCTCTATGCCGCGGATATCGCCGCCGGCCGGCTGGACGATAAGCGGGCAGTGGAGCTGCTTTCCAACACCTTTACGAAAATCCCCTCCTCCGATGTGGTCAATATCTGCATCGGCGGCATGGACAGAGACAAAAAGTGCCGGATAAACGGGCTCTCCCGCTGCATTCTGCGGGCGGTGCGTGCCTGCATGAGCCCCGGTCCCAACCTTTCCCTGCGCTACACCCCCGACCTGCCGGAGGATTTCTTCCGGGAATGCCTGGAAAGCATCGGCACCGGCCTTGGCTATCCCGCGCTGATGAACGATGAGATCAACATCGCCGCCCTTTCCCGCATGGGCTATGCCGAGGAGGACGTCTACAACTACTGCATGGTGGGCTGCATTGAAAACTTCCTGCCCGGCCAGCAGCCCCCCTGGTCGGACGGTCGCTTTGACGCCCCGCGTTTTATTGATTATGTGCTCAACGAGGGCATCAGCGCCTACAACCGATCCATGGGCATCACCCGCCGTCCCTGCGAGGAAATTGCCTCCATGGAGGAGTTCATGAATCTTCTCTGCGCCGAGCTTTCCCAGGGCGCTGCGGAATACTGCGCCACCTTCAACGCAAAATGCGGCGGCATCTCGCAGGAGGCGCTGCCGGAGCCCTTCCTCTCCTGCTTCTGCAAGGAATGCATCGAGCGCGGGCAGGATATCAACAACGGCGGCACGAAATACCCCTCCGCCCACGGCGCGGTGCTGATGGGCGTGGCCACCATGGCCGATTCCCTTGCCGCCATTGAAAAGGTGGTCTTTGGCGACAGGATCGCCACCCTGCCGGAGCTGCGGGATGCCCTTGCGGCAAACTTTGAGGGCTATGACGCCCTTTATGCGGCTCTGCTTGCCGCGCCGAAATACGGCAACAACGACGATTTTGCGGATAAATATGCCGTCTGGTTCCTGGATTTTCTCGCCTCGGAGTTTGACCGCTACCGCACCCCCGACGGCGGCCGCTTCTATGTGGCCATGGCCGCCAATGTGCAAAATATCTATGCCGGCCAGCGCATCGGCGCGACCCCCGATGGCCGAAAAGTCGGCGAACCCCTCTCCGATGCCGCCTCCCCCACCTACGGGCGGGATGTGCGCGGCGCCACCGCCACGCTGCTCAGCGTTTCCAAGCCCGATTATACCAA
The DNA here is from genome assembly GCA_017533425.1 of Clostridia bacterium. GTDB lineage: Bacteria > Bacillota > Clostridia > Oscillospirales > QAMX01 > RGIG1911. The sequence continues at coordinate 7,561 of JAFXIE010000040.1, forward strand.
GGCGGCCTGCGGCACGGTCATCAACCAGAAGTATTCCCCCTCCCTCTTCCGCGGGGAAAATCTTTCCAAGCTCTCGGCGCTGGTGCGCACCTATTTTGCCCGCGGCGGACAGGAAATTCAGATGAACGCCACCTCCCGCGAGACCCTCATCGATGCCATGGAACATCCCGAAAAGTATCCGACGCTGGTGGTGCGCGTCTCCGGCTTCTCGGAGTACTATGTGCGGCTTGCCAAAGAGGTTCAGCTGGATATTCTCAGCCGCACCCAGCACGAATAGAGGTGCCGCCATGGAGGCAAACATCGCAAACATCCAGCATTTTTCCGTGGGCGACGGCGCCGGCATCCGTACAACGGTCTTTTTCAAGGGCTGCAACCTGCGCTGCCCCTGGTGCCACAATCCGGAAGCCATTCCCGCCGCGCCGATCACCCTCCGCTACCCCGAAAAAAGTGAGATCTGCGGCCGCCGGATGCGGGACGAAGAGATCCTTGCGGACATTCTGGAGGATGCGGAGTTCTATGCGGCCAGCGGCGGCGGCGTGACCTTCTCCGGCGGCGAGGTGCTTTTGCAGGCAGAGGCCGCGGCGCGGCTGGCTCGGCAGCTCAAAGCCCTCGGCATCTCTCTGTGGATCGACACCGCCGGCTGCGTGCCCGCCGATGCCATCGATGCGCTGCTGCCCCTGGCAGAGGCATGGCTCTTTGATTACAAATCCGCCGACGAACTCCGCCTGCGCGATATCTGCGGGGCAGAGCTTTCCCGCATTGAGGAAAACCTCACCCGCCTTCTCTCCGCCGGGGCGGATGTGCATCTGCGCATTCCCCTCATTCCCGGCTTCAACACCGGAGAGGGGGATCTGCGGGCCATCGGCGCACGGCTGCAGAGGCTGGGCATCCGCCGGGCGGAGCTGCTTGCCTTTCATCGCCTCGGCGTATCGAAATACGATGCCCTCGGCCTTCCCTATCCCTATCGCGATATCCCGCCCCAGACCCCGGAGGAGCTTTCCCGCATCCGGCAGGTGCTGGAGGAATATGTACAGATTTCCATCGAACCTTAAGGAGGATTTACCCCAAATGAAAGCGAAAGCTGCGGTTTTTATGGGCGCACACAAGGATTTTGAGGTGCGCGAATTCCCCGTGGTCGCCGCCCCGGCAGGCTATGCCCGCATGGATCTCATCGCCAGCGGCATCTGCGGCACGGATGTGCATTTTCACAACGGCAAGCTCGCCATTGAGCCTCCCACCGTCATCGGCCATGAATTTGTCGGCCGCATTGAGGATGTTGATGCCGACGAGGCCGCAAAATACGGCCTTGCCCCCGGCGATGCCGTCATCGCCGACATTGCCGTGCCCTGCGGCGAATGCCCCCTCTGCCTTTCCGGAGACGATGCCAACTGCGTGCGCATGCAGGTCACCAACGGCGGCTCCATCGACGCATCCCCCTATCTCTGGGGCGGCTATGCGGAGAAAAACTTCACGCCCCTGACAAACCTCATCCGCATTCCCGACGGCGTGGATCCCACCATTGCGGCCACCTTTGCCTGCCCCGGACCGACGGCCATCCACGCGGTGCGCCTGGCGCAGCGCGGCGGGGTGGATTTCTCCGGAGTGCGCGTGGCCGTGGTGCAGGGACTCGGCCCCGTGGGCATCTTCGCCGTCATGTATCTGAAGGCGATGGGCATAAATAAGGTCTGCGCCATCACCGCCGGACATAATGCGCGGCGCGAGGCGCTGGCGCTGGAGCTGGGCGCCGACCGCATCTACAACCTCAGCCGGGAGGGTGAGGAGGCGGTCACCGTCGCCCTTGCGGCCGAAAACGACGGTCTCGGCGTCGATCTCTGCTTTGAGGCCTCCGGCGCGCCTGCCGCCGTCCGCCAGGGCATGGAGATCCTGCGCAACCGCGGTGTTTATCTCATCCCCGGCCAGTACAGCGCCTCCGGCGGGGTGGAGATCCAGCCCCAGCTCATCACCTTCAAGGCGCTGCACATCATCGGCTCCTCCCAGTATTCCCTTCCCGATGTCCGCGACTATCTCGAATTTCTCCTGGCCCATCCCGAGCTGCACGGAAAGATCGAAAAACTTGCAAATAAATACCGCATTGATGACATCAACGCCGCCTTTGCCGATGCAAAAGCCGGCACAAACATCAAAACCATGCTGGTAAAATAACATGAGCGGACTCGATATCATAATTTTTGCCGGCCAGTCCAATATGCAGGGGCAGGCCGAGGGACGCTACCTTGAGGGCGCGGTGCCCGGCGCATATGAATACCGCTTTCTCACCGATTCCATCCGCCCCCTCGCAGATCCCGTGGGCGAAAATATCCGCCCCGACGGAAGGGAGGGCTACCCGCCCTGCACCGGGGATATTCCCCTCTCGCAGTGGCTTGCCGACCATACCCTCGGCCAGGCCTGCGGCGGCAACGCCTGCCTTGCCCCGGCGGCCTGTGCCGCGGTGCACGCTGCCACCGGTCGGGAGGTGCTCGCCATTCACGCCGCGAAGGGCTCCACGGAGATCCACCAGTGGCTGCCCGGCACGGAAGGCTATGCTTCCCTCGTCCGCAAGGTGCAGGCCGGCATCCGCAAGGCAGGCGAGCACCACACCGTCCGTTCCGTATCCCTTCTCTGGCTGCAGGGGGAAAGCGACGCCCTCTTTCATTGCCCCCGCGAGACCTATGCCGCGCGGCTCATCGCCCTTGGCGAGGCCATGCAGCGGGATTTCGGGCTGGAGCGCTTCGGCCTCATCCGCGTGGGGCACTTCTGCAAGACAGACTGGGACGAGGGCATCATCGCCGCCCAGGAGGAGGTCTGTGCCGCACATCCTCTCTTTTCCATGCTCACCCGCCTCACCGAGGAGCTGGAGCAGCATCCGGAAAACATGAATCCCCATGTCGGCGGCCATTTCGGCGCCGCAGGCTTACAGAAGCTCGGCCGCGCCGCCGGCGAGGCACTGGCAAAGCTGCTGTAATACAAAAAACCAAACGGGACGGAAATCTTTTCCGTCCCGTTTGCTTTTTCTTAATTATTTGTGCGCTATGGGCTCTGCAAATTCCTCCAGCTCCCGGCAAAGCCCGCGGAAATAGTCGGGATCCAGCGAAAAATACGCCGTTTTTCCGTAGGATCCGCGTTCAAGCATGCCTGCCTTCTGCAGCTGCATCAGGTGATAATAAACATTTGTGCCGGAGAGGCCTGTGGCCAGCTCAACATCGTGCACCGTTATCCGCTCGCGCTCGCGGGCAAGCCGGAGAATGGCAACGCGGTTGTGATCGGATATCGCCTGCCCGAATTCCTGCAGATCCGGCGCCGTGACCCGGTGCTTTCTCGCCCCGAGGATCTCACGGTAATCGCAGCCCAGGGCAAGACTGGCACCGCCTCCCTCGCGTCTCCAACAAAATTCCACATTTTCATGGAGCATAAAGGTCACAAAGACCGCCGTCTCCTCAGCCAGCACAATTTTTGCATATTCCTCCGGGAAAGCGGACTCGATCACCCAGGCAAAATCAAAGCCAGCCTGCAGCGCCTTCAGTTCATCCGCCCTCCGGGCGTATTCCTCCCGCAGGGCGGCCGCTCCCGCCGCCAACAACTCCGCCAGCAGCTGCAGCACGGCCTTCGGCTCGATCATAAACGCATACAGTCCGCTTTTGATGTTATCGCCGTAGGCCGATTCCCGGATCAGCCGGCCTGCTGCCGCCACAGAATCCATGCATTCCCGCAGCTCCGCATCCCCCAGCTCGGGGAAATAGTGGCGGAGCACCCGGCGCTTTGCGTATTCGCTGTCCTCCGCAATCTCGGCAAGGGCATCCAGCCCAAATTTATCGAAAACCAGGGTCTTTTGTTTTTTTAAATCAAACCACTGGCCCACAAGGGATTTCCGGTACTCGTCAGCATGGAAAAAGATCCGCAGCTCCTCGGGAATTTCTGGGCAGCGGGAACGCAGCTCTGCATAGCTCTCATAGAACTCCAGCAGGCGATCGCGGTTAAAGTTGGAGATAAAGAACATGACGAGATCGCGGGCAAACCCAAGCTCCTCCACAAATACAATCGGCCGCATTCACATCTCCCCCTTTCCTCTTCTTTTTGTTATGGTATCATATTTTTCGCCCGAAAGCAACATTTTTCCCCTTTTTCGGCAGGGGCAGACGCCTACGCTCTGTATCTTTTCTTCAGGATAAAGTAGGATACTGTGAGCAGCACGATCGAAACTGCGATCCATCCAAAAAATGCAGGCCATATATGCTCATCTATGAAATACTCTGCCAGCAGCTTGACAAATTCCGGATCGCTGGTTGAAGTTTCATAAAAGGGACCGATGTGCGTGAACATTTTGTAGGGTGGAAGATAAAAATTCGATACCCTGAACTTGAGCCAAAAAAAACTTGAAATGTAGAATGTCACATTCCAGACCGCACCCGCCGCCGGAACATTTGTGACCGTACTGACAAAGACCGGCATGGCCGTATAGCAAAGCAGCAGCAGCGGCATAAACATGAGGATGCTCAGAAAGTAGCGCACCAGTATCTCGCCTAGCGGCATGCCAATATTAAATCTGCCGTAGGCTTCGTAATAATGGAAGCCCCAGTACCAGATCAGCCGCACTCCGAAATAGAGCAGACTTGCAGCAAGGGTTGCGGTTGCGATGGCGCAAAGCTTGGAAAGATAGATACTCGCAACCGATTTGCGGGAACTGACAAGCAGATCACCAAACCCGTTCTGTTTTTCCGAAAGTATATGGGCGGAAACCATGATGCCCACAAAGGCAGGAAACAGGGTTGAACATGTTGAGCTTATTTGATTCATAATATCCTGCCGCAGGGTTTTAATCGTCAGAATTCCGGACGAGCCGGTTTCGTACATCGCAATCGTCAGGATAATGGTTGCACACAGCGCGAGAAGCGTAACCGGAGAGCGCAGAATAGATTTTAGCGTTGCTTTATAATTTTGGCGAAACATATTTTCTCCTTATATCTATGTATTGCCCTGTGCCAACCACAAGGCAGTTCGGAAATTGTCATGTTATACAGCTCGTCAAATACATCCTCAAACTCGATGCCAAACTGTGTTTCATACTCGACGAGAACGGTAGCAAACTGAAGCGAATCCAGGCCGCAATCCGTAAAAATACATTTATCCGGCGTTACCGGTTCGTCTGCATCTTTTTTACAAGCGCAATGATTTTGCAGCAAAGTCGCTCAACATCGTTTTGGGTATACTTTTTTCATTTCTTTCGCCTCGCTTTCTTGTCGTTTTTTCGGGGCAACCCGTTAGACAACCAAAACCGTTACTTCAAGCGCAGCCGCATATATCCAAACCGCAAAACGGTACCGTCATTTTTCTCCGATTTGCCCAGAAGATCCACGAATACTCCGTTCTTTCCTGTCGGATCACTGATAAACTGTGCCTGCAGCATGCCGGAATTTGCAATACCGGCTTTAAAGCTTACCGACTCACTGATTTTATCATAATCCTCTGCGATAGCTCCGACCGTGATCTGCTTGGCAGATTCATAGCACTCGATAAAATACAGAGTTTTGTCCGGCCCCATAAAAATACCGCAGTTCATAGCTTCTTCAATATGATCCAGGGGCGCATACTGCTTTGAAAAAAGGATTTCCCCCTCGGCAGATACGATCTCCAGTCCGTGCCTGGTGGAGCTGGGTACAAGCGAATCTTCTTTGTTGGTAGCAAAAATATATGCGGTTCCTGCATCGTCTACATACAGCGATGCGCAGTCGTAGATTACACTCCCAAATTCTCCCATATAAAGCCACTGCTCATAGACCAGCTCCGGCGTCTCTTTCGTAAAATCCTTAACGGCACACAGCAGCAGGCGCTGGACGCTCTTGTCCGCTCCCAGCAGATAGATTCGGTCATTATGGTGCGCAATCGCATTGAGCGCAAAGGTCATATTATCGACGTACAGCAGCACACTGCTCTTTGCAAATTCCCGCCCTTCAAGATTGTAGACCAGAATATCAACATAGGTACCCTCGGAATTCTCTCTGTTGAAGGCAGCAAAATAAATGTTCTCTCCATCGGCGCATGCGGTGATGTTGACATATGCACCGCTCATCAGTGATACCGTCACAGGCACCTCGGCAACTGCTTCTGTTTGCCCGGTCGTAACATCGCAGGAATATGCAACGAGTTTTTCATCTTCATAATCATAAAGGAATACGACCGGGTTTGACTCGGCATCACAAAAAACAAAGCTGCGGGAGACACTCAAATCTGCAAACTTGTCCCCGTTGTTGTTAATGACATATTCATATACCTCAACCTTTTGCTCAAACCGGCAGATCTCAACCCAGCCCTCTTCCGTCATTTTGAAGAGACCCTGCATATTGATTTTTTCTTCCGGCTTTGCTTCACACACGGTAAGAAGATAGACCGTGCCATCCGGTGCTACGGTGGATGCCGCCTGTTCCTTATTGGCATCACCGCCAAATCGCATTCCAAAGTCTCCGTCAAAGCCGGTATAATCGTTGATGGTATGGACGTTTGTCAGCACAAAATCGCCGGAGGCGTACGCCTTGGCGCCCTTGATGGTGGCGCCGTCGGTGACAATCGTATCACCCGGGCGCAG
>JAFXIE010000041.1 GCA_017533425.1 Clostridia bacterium
CACCGCAGCAGATGATGTCGTTGACGCACATGGCCACGGCGTCGATGCCGATGGTGTCGTGCTTGTCCATGAGGATGGCAAGCTTGACCTTGGTGCCGCAGCCGTCGGTGCCGGAGACGAGAACAGGCTCCTCCATGCCGGCGATGGGCAGACCGAAGCAGCCGCCGAAGCCGCCCACGTCATCCAGGCAGCCCTCGTTGCGGGTGCGGGCGATGTGCTTTTTCATCAGTTCCACGGCCTTGTAGCCGGCGGTGATATCTACGCCGGCGCTGGCGTAGCTCTCGGAGCGGGACTGGTTATGCATCTTCTCAAATTCCTTTCGGTTTTTTGTCGTTTTGCGTTTATTCTTTGCCGTTCCAGCAATAGGTGCAGAGCTTGCAGGGGGGCAGGCCGATGGCCTTGATGAGGCCCTCCAGGCTCTGGAACTCCAGGGATTCGAATTTCAGCTTCTCGCAGATGGCGCGGCGCATCTTCTGTCCGCGCTCGGTGGAGGCGTCGCTGTATTCATCGAGATGCTCAAAGCCGGCCTCTCCCTCCAGCTCCATGATGGTGCTGCGGGTGATGAGCTCCAGCTCGCTGGTTGCCCGGGAGAACTTCAGATATTTGCAGGAATACATGATGGGCGGACAGGCGGAGCGCATATGCACACTTTTTGCGCCGTGGTCGTAGAGAAATTCCACCGTTTCACGGAGCTGTGTGCCGCGGACGATGGAGTCATCCACAAAGAGCAGGTTTTTGTCCTTGATGAGCTCGTGGACGGGAACCTGCTTCATTTTGGCGATGCGGTTGCGCTCCTTCTGGTTCGCGGGCATGAAGGAACGGGGCCAGGTGGGGGTGTACTTAATGAAGGGACGGGCGAAGTGCTTCTGGCTTCTGTTGGCATAGCCAATGGCGTGGGGGGTTCCGGAATCGGGCACACCGCAGACGTAATCCACGTCGTCGATGGTGCCGTCCTTCATATCCTGCTCGGCCATGATGGCGCCGTTGCGATAGCGCATGGTTTCGACGCCGACCCCCTCGTAGGAGGAGGTGGAATAGCCGTAATAGCTCCAAAGGAAGGAGCAGATTTTCATCTCCTCGCCGGGAGGAGAGAGCTGGATGACTTCTGTCGGCGTGATCTCAACGATCTCGCCGGGGCCGAGCTCGCGCTCCTTTGCGTAGCCGAGCTTTTCGTAGGCAAAGCTTTCAAAGGAAACGCAGTGACCGTCCTCTGCGCGGGCAATGGCCACGGGCAGGCGGCCGAGACGGTCACGGGCGGCGATTAGGCTGCCGCCCTCCTTGAGGATGAGGATGGAGGCGGTGCCTTCAATGACCGACTGGGCAAAGCGGATGCCCTCGGCAAAGCTTGCGCGGCTGCCGATGAGGGCGGCGATGAGCTCTGTCTGGTCGACCTTACCGCTGGTCATGGCCATAAAGTGCCCCCCCTGGTCGGACATATAGTGCCGGATGAGCTCATCGGCATTATTGACGCATCCGATGACGCAGATGGCAAAGTTGCCCAGCCGGGAACGGATGAGCAGGGGCTGCGGATCGCTGTCGCTGATGCAGCCGATGGCGGCAAAGCCGCTCATCTCATCAAAAATATCTTCAAATTTGGTGCGGAAGGGGGAATTCTCAATGTTGTGGATCTCGCGCTGCAGCCCGGTCTTGTCGTTATAGGCCGCAAGTCCGCCGCGGCGGGTGCCGAGATGGGAATGATAGTCCGTGCCGAAGAAGACGTCGGAAAGAACGTCCCTGGTGGCGACGGCGCCGAAGAAACCGCCCATGAAATACCTCTTTCTGTGAGATTACCGCGTCGGACGCGGGATCAGTGGTTGTACTTTTCTTCCACGGCGGCATTCTTTGCAAGAACGCCGGCAGAATTTTTGGCCCGGGCTGCATCCAGCTTTTCAGCAAGCCCGGCATCACCGACGGCGATGATCTGCGCCGCCAGATGGGCGGCGTTCGCCGCGCCGTCCACGGCAACGGTGGCCACGGGGATGCCGGAGGGCATCTGAACGGTGGAAAGCAGGGCATCCAGTCCGCCGAAGGCGGCGCTTTTAATGGGGATGCCGATGACAGGCAGGGTGGTGTTGGCGGCGATGGCGCCGGCCAGATGTGCGGCCATGCCGGCGGCGGCAATGATGGCGCCAAAGCCCTTTTCGCGGGCAGAGCGGGAGAAGTCGCGTGCCTCTTCGGGGGTGCGATGGGCGGAGAAGACGTGCACCTCAAAGGGGATGCCGTAATCCTCCAGTACCTTGATACCCTTTTCTACAACGGGCAGATCGCTGTCGCTGCCCATGATGATCCCAACTTTTTTCATGTGTCTGCTCGGATCCTTTCTCATAGTCAGAATTTGCAAAAAGCGAAAAAGGCAGTCCTGTCCCGAAATCGAACAGAACTGCCCAGGCGGTCGGCATATATGTTTTTTGCTCCACCGTGGTCAGTCCCACTTCATCCGCCAGTTACAAAAAACAATAAGTTCTCTATAATTATACAGTAAGCAGCCCTCCAAGTCAATAAAAAGGCCGCAAATGGAATGCTTTTTCCGGGGAAAATGTTATCGGAAAAGAGCCCCCTTCCTTTGTGAAAAATGACGGAGACGGGGCGGGAAAGATGTGCAAAAAAACAGACAGAAGGCGGAAGTGTCTTCTGTCTGTTTGTTGGAATTAATGGGTGGTGCAGTATCTGTTATAGGGCACGGTCTGGCCGGAATTGAGCACCGGGGTGGGATAGTAATAAACCAGGCCTTCGATATCGGTGGTGGGCAGGCCGCCGGCGCGCAGGGTATACTGCTCGTCCCGGATGGTGACGCCGGAGACGGTGTAGTAGCGGTTGAGATTGAGGAAGCCCACATCCTTGGTTCCCGGGCAGGCGGTGGTGGCAAGGGTCTTGGAGATGGGATCAAAGGCGGCAAGGATATGCAGCGGGCAAACCTCCACAGGCTCATCCCCGGCGACGAATTTTCCGATGGCGCTGCGGGTGCCGCGCAGATCGGCCAGGCAGGCGGTGGAGGGAATCCCGCCGCTGCAGGTGCAGTATTCCGCCTCAACGATGGGCAGCGTGGTGGCAAATTCGCCCACGGGCTCCAGCCCCTCGTGAATCTTATCCATAACCAGCTTCCAGGCCTTCAGGGCGGGGTTGCCGGAGGCACCGGAAATGACCTGGGGCTTGTCATAGCCATACCAGCAGCCGGCCACATAATAGGGGGTGTAGCCGATGAACCAGCGGTCCTTGTTGTCGTTGGTGGAACCGGTCTTGCCGGCGGTGGCCATCTTGGAGATCCTTGCGGCGGTATCGGTACCGTGGCTGACCACGCGGGAGAGGAGGGTGTTCATGTAATAGACGGCTTTTTCGGAGAGAACGGTCTCCATCTCGGGGATGTTGTTGAGGATGGTTTCTCCGTTGGCGTCGATGACGTGGGTGTAGGAGCGGGGCTTGGTGTAAAGGCCGTCGTTGGTAAAGGTGACGTAGGCCGCCGTCAGCTCCCGCAGGGTGATGCCGTCGGTTAGACCGCCGAGGGCCAGCTGGGGATAGCCGATGTCGGTGTAAACATTGCCGGTTTTGTTGGTTTTTTCCTCAACAAGGCTCTCAAGCCCCATCTTTTCGGAGGCAAACTCAAAGGATTTTTCCAGCGTCAGATCCTGCAGCACGCGAACGGCCACGGTGTTGGTGGAATCCTCCACCGCCTCCATGATGGTGATCATGCCGCGGTAGGGGGTGTAATAGTTCTCCGGCCATACCTTCTTTTTGAGGACGACGGGCTCCGCCCCCTCCTCCTCCGGCTCGATGGTCAGATCCAGCCCCGTTTCATCCACGAAGCTGCCGTTGCGGATGTAGAACATGGGGGAATCGTCATAGACGGAATAGGGGGTGATGAGGCCGTATTCCACCGCCGGGGCATAGACGGTGATGGGCTTGATGGAGGAACCGGGCTGCCGCTTGGACATGGTGGCGCGGTTGAGGCCGCGGTTTTCCAGCTTGACGCCGCGTCCGCCCACGACGCCCTTGACGTTACCCTCGGTATCGTAGACGATCATGGCCGACTGGGGCTGGATGGAGGTGTTGAGGATCTGCCAGTTGGCATCGTTTTCAAAGACGTCCTCCATCACCTTCTGCACCTTGGGATCAACGGTGGCATAAATGGAGAGGCCGCCGCGGTAGATGAGCTGGGTGGCGATGGAGCGGGAATAGCCCTTCTCCTCCATGAGATCGGCGATGAGATCCTCCATGAGCATATCGGTGAAATAGGAGTTGATGCCGTCATCCACATCGTCATCGAGGGTTTCCTTTGCAAAGACCAGCTCGGTGTTCTTTGCCTTTTCGTAGGTTTCGTCATCAATGATCTTCAGCTGGTGCATTTTCCAGAGAATATCCTTCTGACGCTTGATGTTATGCTCCGGATAGTTCAGGGGATCGTAATAATAGGGCAGGTTGGTGATGCCGGCGATGGAGGCGCATTCCTCCAAGGTCAGCTCCGAGACATCCTTGCCGAAATAGGTCTTGGCGGCGGAGGCCACGCCGTAGCAGCCGTGACCGAGGTTGATGGTGTTGAGATAATATTCGAGGATCTGCTGCTTGGAGAGCTCCTTTTCCACCTTCAGGGCACGGAGGATCTCCGTCACCTTGCGCTTGATGGTGACGTCATCATATTCGGTGATGTTTTTGATGAGCTGCTGGGTGATGGTGGAGCCGCCGTAGCTGGAATCCCAGGTCAGGGCAAGCTGCACAAAGGCGCCGATGGTGCGCTTCCAGTCCACACCCTTGTGATCCCAGAAGCGCTCGTCCTCAATGGCGACGATGGCCTTGCGCAGATCCTCGGGAATATCGTCATAGGCGACCCATTCGCGGTTCTGCGTGCCGTGGAGCTTGGCATATTCCTTGGTGTTTCCGTCGGCATCGGTGTAGTAAACGGTGGTGGTGTAATCCAGCTTGATGGAATTGAAGCTGGAGTCAAAATCCACATCGATGCTGGTCTGCACATAAACGGCGAAGGCCGTGGCGCAGAGGGCGGCGGTCATCAAGAGGATCATGACCACCGTGCCGAAGATAAACCAGCCCCGGCGGCGCCGCTCGGCAAACTTCGGATGCTGGCGCTTTTTGGCGCGGCGAGCCTTCCAGGCCTTGAAAGCCCGGGAAAGGAAGGATTTGATGGTGTGAAAAAAGGAACTCTTCAAACTGGTGCCTCCTTGTTTGCCGCATAAAGGGACGCGGCGGTGCGAAAACTAACTGCGGTCGGAAAATATATACGCAAAAAACTGCCGGGCTTGCCCCCTGTCGGCGACAGAAGGGCGGGCGCCGGGGTAAAAACCTTCTAAGAGGTGAAAAATCATGGAGAAAAAGAAGCTTGCCGTGGTGGCAATGGCGCTGGCAATCACGGTGGTGTGCCTTGCGGCGGCAATCGTGGCGGCCGTGCCGGCGGGGGAGCTGCCCCCGGCGGAATCGGAGCCGGCGCCGGCGGCCGAGACGGTCTTCGTGCGCCTGACGGGCAAGGAGCTGGGGGTCTATTTCGGCGGGCGCACCGCTGGCCTGCCGGATGCACGCTTCCCGGTGGATACCGCGCCCCTGTCGGGGGAGGATGTTCTGCGCCTGTCGGCGGGGATGGATCTTGCCGACAGGGAGGAGTATCTGATGCTGCTGGAAAGCCTCGGGATCGGTTAGCGGCCGGCTCTGGCCATCAGGTCGAAGACCAGACGGCGGTCATCGGGCTGGTCAGTGTCCTCGGCGACCTTGTTTTTGATGCGCTTGCCGCATATTTTGCATTCGTGGACGATCTGATAGCCCTTCGCCCCCGAATATTCGATGCCGATGGGCGCCATCAGCCCGCCGCAATCGCTCTCGCGGTCGCCGGGAGCCTCGTCCACATGCTTGGAGTGCAGACAAAAGGGGCAATGGTTGCGGAAGCTGCCGTTGGTCAGGGGGTGCACCTCTGCGCCGCAGTTTTCGCAAATAAAGCCGGTGTTTTCGGTTTTTCTGCTCATAGTATACCCTCCAGAGCCCGGGCCATGTGCCCGAAGGAGCCGCAGATCAGCACGCGGCCACCCACTTTTTCTGCCTCGGCCACGGCGGCGCGAAGTCCCTCCGCCGGGTCGGGGGTAACATAAACCGCCGGACAGACCTCTCGAGCCTCGGCGGCCACGGTTTCGGCGGACAGGGCGCGGGGATTGTCGCTTTCCACGGCGAAAAAGGCCGTGCAGCGCCCGGCAATCTGCCGGATGCAGAAGGCATGATCCTTATCGCGGTACATGCCCATGACGGCCATAAGGGGCCGGTCGGACAGGTGCCGGGAAATGGCGGCGCAGAGGGCGGTGACGGCGGCGGGATTGTGTCCCGCATCGCACCAGATCTCCGGCCGGTCACTGACGCGGCAGAAGCGGCCGCAAAGCCGGGCGGCGGCAAAGCCGTCGACTGAGAGGGAAAGGCCACAGCGGCGGCCGAAGGCGGCCAGCGCCTCGGCGGCGCAGACGCCGTTCTGCACCTGAAAATCGCCGCCGAAGGGGACGGTGACGGAGGTGCCGCGGAGGGAAAACTCCGTGCGGTCGGCAAAAAGCCGGACATCCCTTGCCTCGGCGGGATCCGCAAGCCGCAGCTCGCAGCCCAGCCGTGCGGCTTCCCGGCGGATGACCGAAAGCGCCTCCGGGTGCTGATCCGCCGGGGTGACGACGGTGCAGCCGGGGCGGAGAATGCCGCATTTTTCCTCCGCAAGGGCGGAAACGGAATTGCCCAAAAAGTTCGTATGATCCAGGGAAATCGGCGTAATTACGCAAACATCCGTGGAGGAAAACACATTGGTTGCGTCGCCGCGGCCACCCATGCCGACCTCGATGACGGCGTGGGTAACGCCCCGGCGGCGGAAATGCACCAGAGCCATGGCGACAAAGATTTCAAACTCCGTGGGGGGATCTCCCGCTGCGGCAAGGGTCTGCCAGTGGGGATAAACCTCCGCGGCGGCGGCGCAGAGCTCGGCCTCGGAGATTTGCTCTCCGCAGGCGGAAATGCGCTCGTTGACCCGGAAGATCTCCGGGCTGGTGAAGAGTCCGGCGGTGAGACCGGCTCCGCAAAGGCCGGCATAGAGCAGGGCAGCGCAGCTTCCCTTGCCGTTGGTGCCGGTGATATGGATGATACGGAGCCCCTCGGCGGGGTTATGCAGGGCGGCCATAAGGGCGCGCACCCGGGTAAGCCCCGGCCGTGAGCCGAGGGCGCGGGCTTGCGCGATGAAGGCATGGGTCTCCGCAGGCGTCATGGAACAGAATTCCTTTCGGAAAAATCAAGGCGGCTCCCGCCCCGGCGTATTCGGGGCGGGAGTTCCGCCAAACAGGTTATTTTTTCAGCCCGGCGATGGTCTCGCGGATGCGGGCAACGGTCTCGCCGAACTTGGCGATCTTGGCCTTTTCGCCCTCCACAACGGCGGCGGGTGCCTTGGCAACAAAGCCGGCATTGGCAAGCTTTGCCTCGGCCTTGCGGATCTCGTTTTCGGCGTTGGCCAGCTCCTTCTCCAGGCGGGCGATCTCCTTCTCGGTGTCCACAAGCTCGGCCATGGGGATGAGCAGGCGGGCATCGTGGGTGATGACGGAGACCATGCCGTCGGTATCGGCGGGCATTTCGCCCGTGACGGTGACGGCGGAGGCGGAGGCCATCTTCTCAAAGAAGGCGGCGCCGGCGGCAAAGGCATCGCGGTCATCGCAGACGATGGTCAGCGCAGCCTTGCGGGAGGGGGGAACATTCATCTCGGCGCGGCGGTTGCGCACGGCGCGGATGGCGGCCATGATCTTGGCGATGGCGGCCTCCTCCTCGGGATAGGCGGGCATCTTGGCGGCATCGGGCCATTCGCAGATCATGATGCTCTCGCCCTCGTGGGGCAGAGCCTGCCAGATCTCCTCGGTGATGAAGGGCATGAAGGGATGCAGAAGCTTCAGGGTGCCGCAGAGCACGTGAACCAGCACGCGCTGGGCGTTTTCGCAGCCTTCGCTCTCCTTGTCGGCAAGGCGGCCCTTGGTGAATTCGATGTACCAGTCGCAGAATTCATCCCACAGGAAGTCGTAGACCTTGGCGGCGGCGATGCCGATCTCGTAGCGATCGAGATTCTCGGTGACCTCGGCGGCCACGGTGCGGAAGCGGCTGAGGATCCACTTATCCTCCGCCAGCAGGGTCTCGGGAAGGCGGTCGTCCTCCACGGTGAGGTTCATGAGCACAAAGCGGGAGGCATTCCACAGCTTGTTTGCAAAGTTGCGGCCGGCCTCGATCTTCTCATCGGAGAAGCGCATGTCATTTCCGGGGGAGTTGCCGGTGGCAAGGGCAAAGCGCAGGGAGTCTGCGCCGTATTTGTCGATGATCTCCAGGGGATCGATGCCGTTGCCGAGGCTCTTGGACATCTTGCGGCCCTGGGCGTCGCGCACGAGGCCGTGAATGAGCACATTCTTGAAGGGGCGCTCGCCCATCCACTCCAGGCCGGAGAAGATCATGCGGGAAACCCAGAAGGTGATGATGTCGTAGCCGGTGACAAGGGTATCGGTGGGGTAGAAGTAGTCCAGCTCGGGGGTCTTGTCGGGCCAGCCGAGGGTGGAGAAGGGCCACAGGGCGGAGGAGAACCAGGTGTCGAGGGTGTCGGGATCCTGGCGCATTTCCTTGCCGCACTTGGGGCAGACGGGCGCTGTCTCGCCGGTTACGACCATCTCGTCGCAGTCGTCGCAGAAGAAGGCGGGGATGCGATGACCCCACCACAGCTGGCGGGAGATGCACCAGTCACGGATATTTTCCATCCAGTGGAAGTAATTCTTGTCAAAGCGCTCGGGAATGAAGCGGATGTCGCCCGTGCGCACCGCCTCGATGGCGGGCTTTGCCAGCTCCTCCATGGCCACGAACCACTGAAGGCTGACGCGGGGCTCCACGGTGGTGCCGCAGCGGTAGCAGGTGCCGACATTGTGGCTGTAATCCTCGATCTTGATGAGATAGCCGCCGGCCTCCAGATCCCGGACGATGGCCTTGCGGGCCTCAAAGCGGTCCATGCCGGCGTAGGCGGGATAATCCTCCACGATGTGGGCATCGGGGGTCATGACATTGATGACCTCGAGGTTATGACGCTTGCCGACCTCGAAGTCGTTGGGGTCGTGGGCGGGGGTGATCTTCACCGCGCCGGTGCCGAAGTCCTTTTCCACATAATCGTCGGCCACCACGGGGATCTCGCGGCCGACCAGGGGCAGGATGAGCTTCTTTCCGATGACGCCGGCATAGCGCGCATCGTCGGGGTTGACGGCGACGGCGGTATCGCCCAGCAGCGTCTCGGGACGGGTGGTGGCAAGCTCAATGTAGCCTGAGCCGTCGGCGAAGGGATAGCGGATATGCCAGAAATGGCCGGCCTGATCCTCATATTCCACCTCGGCATCGGAGATGGAGGTCAGGCAATGGGGGCACCAGTTGATGATGCGCTCGCCGCGGTAGATGAGACCCTTCTCATACAGGCGGAGGAAGACCTCCTTCACGGCGCGGCTGCAGCCCTCGTCCATGGTGAAGCGCTCGCGATCCCAGTCGCAGGAGGAGCCCATCTTCTTCAGCTGGGAGATGATGCGTCCGCCGTACTGCTCTTTCCATTTCCAGGCGCGCTCCAGGAAGGCCTCGCGGCCGATGTCATCCTTGGTGACGCCTTCGGCGCGCATGGCCTCCACGATCTTTGCCTCGGTGGCGATGGAGGCATGGTCGGTGCCGGGCAGCCACAGGGTCTCAAAGCCGTGCATCCGCTTGTAGCGGATGAGGATGTCCTGGAGGGTGTTGTCCAGGGCATGGCCCATGTGCAGCTGGCCGGTGATGTTGGGCGGGGGAATGACGATGCAGAAGGGGGGCTTTGCGGGATTGGGCTCGGCATGGAAATAGCCGCCGTCAATCCACTTCTGATAGATGCGGTCCTCGGTGGACCGGGGATCATAAGTTTTGGGTAATTCCTGTCTCATAATGTACATATACTCCGAAAATAGGATTTATGAATGAAATAAAGGGCTCAGATGCGGTCCCAGGCCAGCTCCTGGGCGGCGAGGGCTGCGCGGGTGGCGGAAACGGCATCGGAGGAGGTCAGCAGGGGCTTGTGGGCGGGATCGGTGAAGGCAAGCAGGGCATCCATCACGCAGGAGTTATCCGGCTCGATGAGCTTGACCTTGTGGGGCTTGCGCTTGTGGTTGTAGAGGGTGACGGTGTCCTTGGTGACATCGATCATGATCTGCCCCTCGGTGCCGGTGACGATGAAGGTCACCTCGCCGTGGGAGGGGAAGGCGTCGGGGGTCAGCCAGTTTAAGTGCACATAGGCGGCGCTGCCGTCGGCCATGCGGAGCATGCACTGGCCGCAGTCCTCAAAATCGGTGTAGCGGGGGTTGTTGCGGTTGGCGGTGAAGGCGGCCAGCACATCCTGCACCTCGCAGCCGGTGAAATAGCGGGCAAGGTCGATGTCGTGGATGCCGATGTCGTTGATGATGCCGCCGTAAAGCCGGCTGTCAAACATCCAGGCGCCGCGGGAGGGGGCGTTGAGCCGGTGGGGACGCTGCAGAACCATGCTGACCACCTTGCCGATGGCGCCCTCGTCGATGAGCTTCTTGGCGGTGTGGACGATGGAGGTGTAGCGCTCGGTCAGAAGGAGGAAAAGACGGCGGTCGGGGCAGTCGCGCAGGGCAGCCTCGATGAGCTCCAGATCCTCAAAGGTGGTGGCCATGGGCTTGTCGGTGATGACGTCAAGACCGGAGTAGATGGCGCGGACGATCTTCTCGGGGCGCTTTGCGTTGACATCAGCCGTCAGCAGAACGTTGGCACCGCTCTTCTCCAGAAGCTCCTCAAAATCGTCATATACGGGGGCGGAGAACATCTCGCCGAAGGCGGCGGCCTTTTCCTTATCATAATCATCGTAAATGGCAACGACGGAGACACCCTCGATCTGTACGAGGTGCTGCAGAACGCTGCGGCCATGGTTGTGGGCGAGTCCGGCGAAGGCAATTCTGATGTCCATAGTCATAAATATCCTTTCCAATGCATAGCAATACAATTTTACAGTTTATCATTATACCGCAATTTACCGCGCTTTGCAAGGGGAAATGGCGTGCTGCCGCCGTCGGTTGACAATTTTTGCCGGGTTTGATAAAATAAATGCAGAAAATCTGGCGAAATGCAAAAATTCAGCGAATCGGGAGCGTGCCGTGGCAGAGAAAAAACACCTGGAGATCTATTATATCCGGCATGCCGACCGCTCGGGAACGGGCAGCGGCGACCGGCCGGAATTTGACAACGACCTGTCGGAGCTGGGACATGCCCAGGGGCGCGCCCTCTCCGAGCGCTTTGCCGGCATGCATTTTGATGCCGTGCTTTCAAGCCCCATGGTGCGCTGCGTGGAAACCTGCAGCTATGCCCTTGCAAAATGCCCCGACAGACCCCCGGTGGAGATCTGTCCCGCCCTCATCGAAAAGGGAACCCCGGCGGGCTATCTTGGGCAGAGCCTTTCCTATCTTTCAAAGTATTGCGAGGGGGTTGTTTCCTGCCCGGATATCGTCTACGGCGGGCCGGAGCAGTATTTTGCAAGCGAAACCAAGGCCGACTGCATGGCTCGCGCCGCCGCCCTCAACGATTATCTCCGCCGCCGCTTTAACTTCGGGCAGCGCATCCTTCTCTGCAGCCACGGAACCCTCGGCAACAGCATCCTGCAGACGGCGGTCAGCCTGCGGCGGGAGGAGATCGCCGATTTTATCTTTACCCTCTACTACACCTCGGTGTCCAAGTATAAATTCTCCGAGGATGGGCGGGAGCGCATCTCATTTGCAAATGACATTTCCCATCTGCGCGGGCTCATGGGAAATATCGAAGATAAGTTATAATTAAGGAGAGAAAAATCATGGCCGAAGTTGAAAAGTTTGAAATATTCCATATCCGTCACGCGGAGCCGGATAACGGCAATGTCGGCGACCGCAACGCCTGTGACCATTGCCTTAGCCCCCTGGGCGAGCAGCAGGCCGCCCTGCTCGGCGAGCGCTTTAAGAACATCCATTTTGACGCCGTCTTCTCAAGCCCCCTCCTGCGCTGCGTGCAGACGGCGGCAGGCGCCGTCTCCCAGATGAAGGAAAAGCCCACCATCGAGCTCATCCCCGAGATTATCGAGCGCAACACCCCCGTGGGCTACCACGGTCAGTCGGTGGAGTATCTTTCCAAATATTATGATAAGCTTCGCCTCTGCCCGGATATCATCTGGGGTCCCGAGGATCGGCAGTTTGACTCCCTTTCCAAGCAGGGCGCGCTGGACCGTGCCCGCGCCGTGCATCTCTATCTGCGGGAGCGCATGGGCTTTGGCAAGCGCGTGCTGGTCTGCAGCCACGCCATGTTCGGCAACAACTTCCTGCAGGCCGGTGTGGGTCTGCTGGAGGAGGAGCGCACCCAGTTTATCCTCACCCTCTACCACTCCTCCGTCACCAAAATCAAGTATACCTCCGACGGCCGCGAGCGCATCTCCTTCTCCAACGATATCTCCCACCTGCGTCCCCTCCTGCCGGATTACGAGTGCATTGTGTAAAAATGAAAGCGCCCTTTTCCAAAAAAACGGAAAGGGGCGTTTTTTTGTACGGATTATGGGACAATAAATGTTATATGATATGGAAAAAAGGAGTTGGGTAAATGAAAATCGAGTTCAACGGTGTCTCTGAGCGAGATATGGATATGCTTTTTTTAGAGGAAATTGTATCCGACCCGGATTTTGCTCGGATTTTTCTTTCTGCGGCAGGAATTGGACAAGCGGTTGTGACAGAAGCGGAGGTGTCGAGGTTTTCTGCAGAATGGGGAGAGTCGGACTTAACGATTGTGTTCATTACGGAAGAAAAAAGACAAGCACTTCTGATCGAAGACAAGATTGATGCTTTGGCGATGCCTGCCCAATGTGAGCGCTATTTCAGGCGGGGAGAAAATGACCGGCGCCGAGGGATGTACGATTCCTTCTCCGTGCTTATCGTTGCGCCGGAAAAGTATCTTAGAGAAAATGAAGAAGCAAAAAAATACCCCCACCAAGTGACGTATGAGCAGTGCGCGGCGTATTTTGCAAAGCGGCCAGATATGCGAAGCAGAATGAAATACTTGCAGATCCGGGATGCTATAGAAAAACAAAGTCACGGCTATCAGGTGGTTGAAAATGCCGCGGTTACTGCCTTTTGGAGTAAATACATTGATTATGCGGAAGCCAACACCCCGGAACTGCCCTTGCTCAGCAAACGCGGGCCGAAGGGATCTCGGGCTCGGTGGCCACAGTTTGGGACATCCATCCCGAAGGCAAGTCTGTATCACAAGACGTTGGAGGGAAAACTGGATATAATGCTGGATGGGCAGGCAGAGATCGTCGGAGAGATCGAGTCCGTGATCCAAAACAGCGACCTGCGAAACGATATAGAAGGTTTGAGCGCATGGGTTACAACGGCAGGGAACGCGGCAGTAATTCGCAAGCAGGTACCGCGGATGGATTTCGCGAAACCTTTTGAAGCATATGAAGAAGAAATTACATTGTGCTTTAAAGCGATCGGCGAAATGCTTATGCTTGCGAAAAAACTTTATGCAAGTCAGGATTTTCGAAAAGTCGTAGGGAATGGGAAAAAGCAGGAAAGAAATGATGGATATATCGATTAGAGCAGATCGGGTGTGGGGTAGCCTCATCGGCGGTGCGGTGGGTGATTCGCTCGGATATCCGGTGGAATTTGATACATTAGAAGATATTTATGCAAAGTTTGGCAGAAAAGGGATTCGAAGCCATGTCATAATTAATGGAGTTGCACAAATCTCTGACGATACGCAAATGACCATATTTACAGCAGATGCGATTCTCCAGGGATTGAAAAATAACAGTGGCGATATTGTGGAAAGCTGTGTGGAGTGTTTGCGTAGGGGATATCAACAGTGGGCGGCAATGCAAGTGGAAGATTATCCGCTCACGAGCATTGACAATCCGTCTTTGCTGTCGCATGTAAGGGAGCTGTATGAAAACAGAGAACCGGGAAGAGCCTGTATAACTGCATTGCTATCCGGAGAAAAAGGAAGTATAAAAACACCGGTTAACATGAGCAAAGGATGTGGAGGAGTAATGCGAGTTGCCCCGATTGGCCTCTGCTTTTCTGCGGGAACAGCCCCACAACTGATCGGGAGAATTGCTGCGGAAGCTGCGGCGATTACACACGGACATGAATTGGGATATATTACTGCGGCGGCTCTTGCGTGTGCAGTACATGAGTTAGTCAACGAGGAAGATACCCGTGTGTGCGATGCGATACGTCATGCGTTGTCGGTTTGCAAAGAGTTGTTTCCAAATGGACAGCATATAGAAGAATTGACAGCCCTTATTAGCAAAGCCATAGAATTGGCACAAGACGATATTTCAGATGCCGAAGCAATTATGCAGCTTGGAGAAGGCTGGGTTGCAGAGGAGGCTTTGGCAATTGCGGTTTTCTGCGCTATCCGATATGAAAACGATATGGAAGGTGCAGTTGTTGCTGCGGTTAACCATGGCGGAGACAGTGACTCAACCGGTGCAATAACAGGGAACATAGTAGGGGCACGCGTGGGGTACAATCACATGCCGTTACACCTTATCAAAAAACTGGAACTTATAGAGTTGCTGAAGGTATACGCCCAAAAACTCAGCGAGCAAAGATATCGGGGTGTGTAATCTTTAGCTGTCCGCGGCGGGTGAACGCCTGTTTTTGTAAAAAGAACAAATTCCCTCTTGCAATTTGATTTTGTCTGTGCTATACTATCCGTAATTTCCATATGGAAGACAAGCGCAGCGACGGAAGAACCGGCGTGCTGCGTCCCGGTAGGAGAGAGCCGACGGCAGGTGTGAGTCGGCCCGGGCGCACCGCTTTTCCGCTTCCCGAGCGTCCGGCGATGAGTCGGCGGGCCGGCGGCCCTTACCCCGCCCTACGAGTGGTCTCGGCAGCTCTTTTTTTGCCGGGGCAATTTGGGTGGCAACACGGAATCACATCCGTCCCATGTTTTTTGCATGGGACGGATTTATTTTTTTCAAAACCGAAAGGAGATCTCAAGATATGCTGGACATTCGTTTTGTCCGGGAAAACCCCGAGATCGTCAAGGAGAACATCCGCAAAAAATATCAGGAGCACAAGCTTGCCCTGGTGGACGAGGTTATTGAACTGGATCGCCAGTGCCGCGCCGCAAAGCAGGCGGCCGACGATCTGCGCGCCGAGCGCAACAAGTATTCCAAGATGATCGGTGGCCTGATGGCCAAGGGTCAGCGCGAGGAGGCTGAGGCAGCCAAGAAGCTCGTCACCGAGAAGGCCGAGGCTCTTGCCGCGGCGGAGAAGAGCGAGGAGGAGCTCGCCGAGGCCGTCAAGAAGATCATGATGGTCATCCCCAACATCATCGGCCCCGAGGTTCCCATCGGCAAGGACGACAGCGAGAATGTCGAGGTTCAGCGCTACGGCGAGCCCGTCGTGCCGGAATTTGAGGTTCCCTACCACACCGATATTATGGAGACCTTTGCCGGCATCGATCTGGATGCCGCCCGCAAGGTGGCCGGCAACGGCTTCTATTATCTCATGGGCGACATCGCCCGGCTGCATTCCGCCGTTATCTCCTACGCCCGCGACTTTATGATCGACCGCGGCTTCACCTACTGCATTCCCCCCTACATGATCCGCAGCGAAGTGGTCACCGGCGTGATGAGCTTTGCGGAGATGGAGGCCATGATGTACAAGATCGAGGGAGAGGATCTCTTCCTCATCGGCACCTCCGAGCATTCCATGATCGGCAAATTTATCGACACCATCCATGACGAGGCGGCACTGCCCTACACCCTGACGAGCTATTCCCCCTGCTTCCGCAAGGAAAAGGGCGCCCACGGCCTGGAGGAGCGCGGCGTTTACCGCATCCATCAGTTTGAAAAGCAGGAAATGATCGTCGTCTGCCGTCCCGAGGAGAGCCCTGTCTGGTTTGACAAGCTCTGGCAGAACACGGTGGATCTCTTCCGTTCCATGGATATTCCCGTGCGCACCCTGGAGTGCTGCAGCGGCGACCTGGCCGACCTGAAGGTTCGCTCCATCGATGTGGAGGCCTGGTCTCCCCGCCAGAAGAAGTATTTCGAGGTGGGCTCCTGCTCCAACCTCGGCGACGCCCAGGCACGCCGCCTGAAGATCCGCGTCAACGGAGAAAAGGGCAAATATTTTGCCCACACCCTCAACAACACCGTCGTTGCCCCGCCGAGAATGCTCATCGCATTCCTGGAGAACAACCTGCAGGCCGACGGATCGGTTCGCATCCCCGAAGCCCTGCGTCCCTACATGGGCGGCAAGGAAAAACTGGAGCCCAAGGCGTAAATCCCGCCTTCCGCATATAATTTAATCAGACACAAATTTTTCCGGAGGAAAGAAAAAATGAGCTACGATCGTATTTACAACTTCTCTGCTGGTCCGTCCATGCTTCCCGTGCCCGTCCTGGAAAAGGCGGCCGCCGAGATGCTCAATTACAACGGAAGCGGTATGTCCGTTATGGAGATGAGCCACCGCTCCAAGGCCTATGAGGAGATCATCAATGCCTGCCGCGACAAGCTGCGCGCCGTGATGGCCATCCCCGAGGAGTATGAGATTCTCTTCCTGCAGGGCGGCGCCTCCTCCCAGTTTGCCATGGTTCCCTTAAACCTCATGAATGGCACCGGCATCGCCGACTATGCCGTCACCGGCCAGTTCTCCAAGAAGGCCTTCCAGGAAGCCAAGCGCTACGGCGACGCCCGCCTTGCCGCCTCCAGCGAGGATCGCAACAACACCTACATCCCCGCCCAGGATGCCCTGACCCTCTCCGACAATGCCGATTACATGCACATCTGCTTCAACAACACCATCTACGGCACCAAGTGGAACTACATCCCCGAGACCAAGTGCCCCCTCGTTGCCGATATGTCCTCCTGCATCCTCTCCGAGCCTGTGGATGTCAGCCGCTTCGGCCTCATCTATGCCGGCGCCCAGAAGAACATGGCGCCCGCCGGCCTGACGGTGGTCATCGTCCGCAAGGATCTGCTGGGCAAGGCCCGCGACATCACCCCCACCATGTTCAACTACCAGATCCATGCCGACGGCGAGAGCATGTACAACACCCCGCCCACCTATCCCATCTACATCTGCAAGCTGGTGCTGGAGTGGATCGAGAGCCTCGGCGGCCTTGCTGAGATGCAGAAGATCAACGCCGCGAAGGCAGCCCTGCTCTACAATTATCTCGACGAGAGCACCCTCTTCAACAACCCCGAGGAGAAGGAAGCCCGCTCCATGAAGAATGTCACCATCGTCACCGGCAATGCCGATCTCGACGCCGCCATCTGCAAGGAAGCTGCCGCCGCCGGCTTTGTCTCCG
>JAFXIE010000042.1 GCA_017533425.1 Clostridia bacterium
CTGCTTGTGGGTGATTATGTGCCGAAGCTTGATTTCATCGGCAGATGGCTCTATGTGGCAAGAAGCTTCATCCTCGACGGGCTGATGGATGTGGTCTATGGCATATTAAATCTCTTTGCGTGACGGCGCGCCGCAAAATATTTGATATTGAAAATTAGCCTCGGCAAGGTTCTTTCCTTGCCGAGGCTTAATTATTTGCGAAAAAAGGGAGGAGTTACTTTGCCGGGAGGACGTCCGTTTCGTCGATCTCCACGTTGTAGCGGCTGGCCTGGGTGGAGAAGAGCTCGTAATAGCGTCCGCCGAGATTCATCAGCTGCGCGTGGTTGCCGACCTCGAGAATGCGGCCGTATTCCAGCACGACGATCTTATCGGCGCCGGTGGCGCTGGACAGGCGGTGGGAGACAAAGATGGTGGTCTTGTCCTGCCGCAGGGTATCAAACTGGTTGAAGATCTCCTGCTCCGCCATGGGGTCGAGGGAGGCGGTGGGCTCATCCAGGATCATGATATCCGAATCGCTGTAGAAGGCGCGGGAGATGGCGATCTTCTGCCACTGGCCGATGGAGGGCTCGATGCCGTCCTCCTCAAAAAAGCGCATCATGGGAGTGTCAAAGCCCTTGGGCAGGCGCCGGATAAAGGCATCTGCCCCGGACATGGCGGCGCTTTCCCGCACGCGGGCGTCGTCCATGCCGCGGGAGGTGTCGCCAAAGGCGATGTTTTCCGAAACGGTCACGGCAAAGCGGCCAAAATCCTGGAAAATGATGCCGAACATACGGTAAAGCTCCCCGGGATCGTATTCGCGGATGTCCTGGCCGTCCAGCAGAATGCGGCCCTCGGTGGGATCGTAGAGACGGCAGAGCAGCTTGATGAGGGTGGTCTTTCCGGCGCCGTTGAGGCCGACGATGACCACCGTTTCCCCGGGATTGATGGTGAGACACAGGTCGGAGATGACATCCCGGTCTGTGCCGGGATAGCGGAAGAAGACATGGTCAAAGACAATGGTATGATCCGTATGCCGCGAAACCTCCCGGGCGGGGGAGAGGCTTGCGGCCACCGTCTTTTTCTCGCCCATAAAGGCGATCATGTTGTTGATGAAGAGGGTTCCCTCATAAATGTGCGCGGTGGTGGTGATGAGGCTTGCAACGCAGCTGGCAACGGAATTGAGGGCGCCGGTATAGAGGGAATAATCGCCCACCTGGAATCGCCCATCAAAGACTCCCTTTGCCACATAGGCAAAGAGCAGGCAATTGATGACGGTGGTGACCACAGTGGATGCAACATTCAGCCAGGTCTCCTGGTGGATAAGCTTCTTAATGCCGGAAAAATAGCGGGCAAAGACAGTCTTGTAGCGGCCGATGAATTCGTCATAGAGATGGAAGATGCGAACCTCTTTGACCATATCCTTGTTGACGATGACATCGGAGTAGTAATTGAGCTGCCGCCGCTCCTTGGAATGGAAGAACATATAGCGCACGTTTTTGCGGCGGTAGACAAAGCTGATGATGGTGGAGGGGACCGACATGAGGATGATGACAACAGGCGCCCAGGGGCTGACGGCAAAGAGCACACCGATAAAGCTTGCCATGCTGATGACCGTGGAAACAACGCTGAAGGAGGAATTGAGGATCTCGATGGGGCGGTGGCCGGCTTCGCGGTTGGCATTTTCCATCTTGGCGTAGAAATCCGGCTGGTCAAAGCTCGACATATCCACCTCGCGGGCCTTGTTCATGATCTTGACCTTGATGTGGTTGGAAACCACCTCGCCGGATATGCGGGTGATCATGCCGGAGATGCGGCCGGCTACGGAGTTTGCAAAGAGCCAGACGAAATAGGCGATGAGAGGTATAAGAACCTGGGTGAAATCCGACAATCTGCCGGCATAAGCCTCGGCAAGGTTGTTGAGAATGTCTGCGCCGATGAGGGCGCCGAGCACAGGCATCACACCGTTAAAGACCGACATGAATACCATGACAAAAAGAATGGAAGGGCGTGCCTCCCACACCAGTTTATAGATATAAAACAGGCGGGTGAAAAAATTCTTTACCACCGTTACGATGTATTTCGGTACCTCGCGCAGACTTTTGGGCTTTGGCACGCGGTATTGGTCATTGACACGGTTGCGTGGTGGGCGGAAATAGGCCACAGTTCACACCTCTTCTTCCGGATTGAACGCGCACTTTGCGCGGGCACAGAGGGCATCAACAAAGTTTTTCTTTTCCTTGGGGGAGAGAAGCATCCGCCCGTCCTTTCCGGCGATGCGGTAGCGGATTTCAATACGGTCAAAGGAGAGGGCGGGGCCGAAGGTGAAATCCCGCGCATCCCGCACAAGCTTCAGGCAGCGCAGGGGAATGTCCTCCCGGACGAGATATGCGCAGCGCACCCGCAGCACCTGATCCGTCAGTGTGTAATGGGTGGTAAAAAGCAGGGGCAACAGCAGCGCAACATCCAGCCACCCAAAGAGCATAATGCAGAAGAGCACCGCCTCCCGGCTGCGGAAATACAGCACGGCGCCGAGGATGCCGAGACCTGCGCAGGCGCACAGCAGCAGATAAAACCAAATACTGACGCGGCTTTTGTATTTCATGGCTTATTCCTTTACAAGACACTCGACGATCTCGCCGAAATAGGCGCGGTGATAGTCGCGCTTTGCGTATACCGTGGCCTCCACGCCGTCGTCATAGAAGGAGAGGGGATCGATATCGGCGGCATAGAGCTTGCGGCAGACGAGCACCAGCCGCGCCTCCTCAAAATAAACCTGGCTGTCGCCGAGGTGGGGCGTGAGACCGGTGGCGGCCATCTTGTCGGTGTCGCGGCCGGAGGTCCTGCCGCAGAAGCTCAGGGCATCGCGATAGTTCTCGTCAAAGAAGCAGCAGGTGAAATAGGGGGACTTTTCCATAAAGCCGTAGGTGTGGCGCTGGGGGCGCACAAAGGCCTGCACCACGGGCTTGTTCCAGAGAACGCCGGCGGTGGCCCAGGAGGCGGTCATGGTGTTGAAATCCTCGCCGCAGGCGGCGGAGAGAAGCATCCAGTCGTCTCCGATGAGCTTGAAGATGTTATCGGGAATCTGCCGGGGATCTATAGCGCGAAAACGCATGATGATTCATTTCCTTTCGGTCATTTCTGCGTTTATTATACATTCCGCAGGGGCATATGTCAAAAGAAACCTTGCAGGAATGGGCGCTATGCGGTATAATATTTGCAAAAGTATTCCTTCAGGGAGGAAAAGACCATGGAAAAGAGCTATCCGCTGGTGCGGATTTCAAAGGATGCGGATATTTTTGCCGCGGCAGAGAAGGGCATGCGCGCCGCCGTGGAGGAATACCGCTGGCAGTCGGATTACACCCCCCGGGCGGAGGCCTTTGTGGCGGTCAGCGAGGATGCGCTGCGCGTTTGCCTCACCGCATGGGAACAGGAAATCCGCGCCGAAGGCTGTGCGAGAAACGATATGGTCTGTCAGGACTCCTGCCTGGAGTTCTTCTTTGCGCCGACGGAAGGAAAGCTCGCCTATTTCAATTTTGAATTCAATCCCCACGGTACCCTCTATGTGGGCTTCTCCCCGGAGGGCACCCGGGAGAGCTCCGCAAAGATCTGTGATGCCCCGGACAATGCCTTCTTCCGGGTGGAAACCCGCCAGACCCTTGGCCGCGGGGATGGATCCCGCTGGCAGGTGGCCTTTGATGTGCCCTTTGTATTTATCCGCCGCTTTGTGCCGAATTTTGACATTGTGCAAAACGGCGGCCTCCGCGGAAATTTCTACAAATGCGGCGATCTGACGGCAACACCCCATTGGGGCAGCTGGAATCCCGTCGGAACGGGGGCTCCCGACTTCCACCGGCCGGAATATTTTGGCAAAATGCCCCTGGAGGGGTGAAAAACCTGTTGCAATACGCAAATAAAAGGGGTATAATTTTGATATTGCCCTTTGTAAATTAATGAAAAGAGGATTGTTGAAATGAGCAAACTCAAAGTTGCGATCATCGGCTGCGGCGGCATTGCCAACGGCAAGCATATGCCCTCTCTCGCCCAGGTTCCCGAGGTTGAAATGGTTGCCTTCTGCGACATCGTCGTGGAGAGAGCCGAGAAGGCCGCGAAGAAGTTCGGCATCGAGGGTGCCCGCGTGTATGCCGACTATACGGAGCTTCTGAAGAAGGAAGAGCTGGACGTTGTCCATGTCTGCACCCCCAACCGTTCCCACAGCTTCATCACCGTCGCTGCCCTGGAGGCCGGCTGCCACGTGATGTGCGAGAAGCCCATGGCCATCAACTCTGAAGAGGCGCAGAAGATGCTGGATGCAGCTGCCCGCACCGGCAAGAAGCTGACCATCGGCTATCAGAACCGCTATCGCTCCGATTCCCAGCTCATGAAGCAGCTGTGCGAGGACGGCACCGTCGGCGATATCTACTATGCCCGCGCCCATGCCATCCGCCGCAGAGCCGTTCCCACCTGGGGCGTTTTCCTCAATGAGTATGAGCAGGGCGGCGGCCCCCTCATCGACATCGGAACCCATGCGCTGGATCTGACCCTCTGGAATATGAACAACTACAAGCCCCTTTACTGCGTCGGCACCACCTACCATAAGCTCAACGGCGACACCGAAACCGGCAACGCCTGGGGCGACTGGGATCCCGAGAAGTTCACCGTTGAGGATTCTGCATTCGGCTTTATCGTCATGGAGAACGGCGCCACCATCGTGCTGGAGTCCAGCTGGGCGCTCAACTCCCTGGATGTCCGCGAGGCCAAGTGCTCCCTGTCCGGCACCAAGGCCGGTGTGGATATGGAGGGCGGCATCCGTGTTAACGGTGTCATGCACGGCCGTCAGTATGTGACCACCCCCGACCTGAATGCCGGCGGCGTCGCCTTCTATGAGGGCAACGGCAGCAAGGATCCCGCCGTCATCGAGGCTACCCAGTGGGTCCATGCCATTCTCAACGACACCGATCCCTGCGTCCTTCCCGAGCAGGCCATCGTCGTCACCAAGATCCTGGAGGGCATCTACGAGTCCGCAAAGACCGGCAAGCCCTACTACTTCAACAAGTAAGATCAGCAAAATTAGAGGGAGATGTGCCGCCGGCATATCTCCCTCTTTATCGGATTCGGAGAGCATCAAATTGATTTCCAATTACATTTTTGATTTTGGCAATGTCCTTGCCCGCTTTTATCCCAACGAGAGATTTCTGCGGGAACATCCCGACCGGGAAGAGGCTGCGCGCATCCTTGCGGTGGTTTTTGACCGGAAATACTGGGATCGGCTGGATGAAGGCACCATTTCGGAGGCCGAGGTTGTTGCAGGCATCCGCAGCGAGCTTCCCGGAAAGGCAGGGGAGACGGCCTGCCGGCTCTATGAGCGGTGGATCGTCGACCGTGAGCCGGTGCCCGGGATGCCGGAGCTGGTGCGCGACATTCATGCCGCCGGCGGAAGGCTCTTTCTTTGCTCCAACATCAGCATCCGCTTTGCCGAGGAGTACGCAACCAATCCCTGGATCGGCCCTCTCTTTGCCCTCTTTGACGGTCTGGTCTTTTCCGGCCCCCTGCATATCACAAAGCCCGGGCGGGAGATCTTTGCGCATCTTCTCAAAACCTACGATCTCAATCCTGCCGAATGTATCTTCATCGACGATTCGCAGAAGAACATCGATGGCGCCGCGGCGGCAGGCATCTCCGGCTATCTCTTTGACGGGGACGCGGATCGGCTGCGGAAGCATCTTGGATTATAAGAAAAAAGCACTTGCAGATGCAAGTGCTTTTTTATGGGGTGGATGATCGGGCTCGAACCGACGACCCTCAGGGCCACAACCTGATACTCTAACCAACTGAGCTACATCCACCATATGGCACGCCTGAAGGGACTCGAACCCCTGACCCACTGCTTAGAAGGCAGTTGCTCTATCCACCTGAGCTACAGGCGCATATAAATAGGAAAAGTGCGTATGGAGCGGGTGATGGGAATCGAACCCACACGACCAGCTTGGAAGGCTGGGATTCTACCATTGAACTACACCCGCATAACCGACCAGCTCAAAATCAGCCTGTAGATATTACCACATTTTACTCCCGATGTCAAGAGGAAAATAGAACATCCGCAGATATTTCTGCGGATGTTCTTAAGAATGCGTTATTCCTCTTCTGCCTCGGGATCGGTTTCGGGGGGAAGCTTGGTTACATAGGCTTCTTCAATGCAGCGATCCTCGATTCGGATAACCTCGATAAAGAGTCCGGCGACGGTGCAGTTAAACTGTGCGCCATCCTCGGGATAAACGGTCTGGGTGCTCATGGCAAGACCGCCGAGGGTGTCATATTCGTCCTCGGGCAGCTCCATCTCCAGCTCCTCCGCGAGATCCCGCAGCTCCACGGAGCCCCGCAGATGCCAGCGATCCTCACCGACCTTTTCGATGGGGGGAGGGGTGTCATCATCCTCTGCAAAGATATCGCCGACGATCTCCTGCAGAAGGTCATTCATGGTGATGATGCCCTCCACGCCGCCGTATTCATCCAGCACCACGGCGAAATGGCAGCGGCGCTTCTTCATATCCGCGAAGAGCACATCGGCCTTGACGGAGCCGGGAATAAAGAAGGGCTTTGTAACGGCCTTTGCCATAACGTTTTCACGGCTTTTATCGTTAAGCCGCAGGTATTCCTTGGCGCTGAGGATGCCGACGATGTCATCCACGCCTTCGCCGCAGATGGGGAAGTTGGAATGGCGGGATTCGTAGATGGTCTCCCGCCAGGTATCGTCGCTGTCCTCCATGAGGAGCATATCCACGCGGGTCCGGTGGGTGGCGATATCCTCGGCGGAAACATCGTCAAATTCAAAAACCTTCTGCAGCAGCTGCTTTTCATCCTCGTCGATGTTGCCATGTTCGGCGCCGGCATCGATCATAAGAAGGATATCCTCCTCAGTGGCCGTTTCCTCCTCGGCATGGGGATCCACGCCGAAAAGACGAAGCACACCGTTGGTGGAAATGCTCAAAAGCCAGGCCACCGGCGCAAAGAGCCGGGAGAAGAAGGAAAGAACGCCGGACATGGAGAGGGCAAGCCCCTCGGGATTCTTCATGGCGAGGCGCTTGGGAACGAGCTCGCCGAAGACCAGCGTCAGGAAGGAGAGAATGAGGGTGATAACGATGACGCAAAGCACATCCAGGGTTTCCACCGGCAGTGCAGTGAAGCCTGCGGCATAGAGCGCATCTACCAGGCGTTCGGAGAAATTGTCCGCAGCGAAGGCGGAGCCGAGGAAGCCGGAGAGGGTAATGGCAACCTGAATGGTGGCAAGGAAGCGCTCGGGCCGGCGGGTGATGCGCATGAGGCGCTTGGCCTTGCGGTCACCCTGCTGGGAAAGCTTATCGAGCTTGGCATCATTTACGGAGATAACGGCGATTTCCGCGCAGGCGAAGAAGGCATTGAGCGCGATGAGGATGATTTGCAGAAGAAGCTGCAATAATAAGGGGTCGTCCACGGTGTGTAACCTGTCCTTTCTTTGGTACAACGGGTGAAATCTTCACGGAAATTGGAGCGCAAAAAAGCATGCCCGCGCAAAATACATCCCAAAGGATGGGCGGGTATGCCAAATTCTACAATATGTAAGTGCGGCATGATCGGCCGCCGTCACTATTGTTGCCTTCGGTATTAAAAGCAAACACCCCATTTCGATGATATTCATATTATACAGCATTTTACCGTTTTGTCAATACATTTTGCGCAAATCCAAAGCCTGCGGATGGGCATTGACAAACCTCTGCCGTCATTTTATAATGAAGTAGAATTGTGTTTTATCGCAAAAGAGGCGAAAGGAACCCTTATGTTTGATCTGATTCAGGTAGCAGAGCACACGTACTATGTGGATTGCCCCGTTCGCGTCGGGGTTTGGGAGCAGGCTGGCGAGGCCATTCTCATCGACAGCGGAAATTCTCCCGAAAGCGCTGCCCGCATTCACGCAAAAATCCGCGATGCGGGCCTGCGTGTGCGCCACATTCTCAACACCCACTGCCATCCCGATCATATCGGCGGCAACCGCTATTTTTCGGAGACCTGCGGGGCGACCTGCTGGTGCTCCTCCAAGGATGCGGCCTTCTGCGCCGTCTCGGAGCTGGGCACGGCCATTATGTACGGCGGCCGCCCGCCGGAGCGCCTGATGCTAGACCGCTTTATGAAGGCGGAGGACTGCCCCTGCCGCGAGGCGGAGGAATTCCCCTTCCCGGAGGGGATGGAGCTTGTCGATCTTGCCGGCCATTCCATGTTCCAGAAGGGCGTGCGAACCCCGGACGGAGTTTGCTTTATGGCCGACTGCGTGGCATCGGAGAAGGTGCTGGATCGCTTTGTCTTTACCTATGCCTACGATATTGCCCGCTATCGGAACACCCTTACCCGCCTCACCGGCTGGGAGAAGGGCATCTATATCCCGTCCCACTGCGAGCCCTGCGAGGATATCGCTTCCCTTGCAGCCTATAACCTTGCAAAGCTGGAGGAGCGCCTTGCGGAGATTGTCGGTCTCCTGGCACAGCCCATGACGGCGGAGGAGCTCCTCACCGCCCTGTTCCGCCGGCATAAGCTGCGCATGACCCTCTCCCAGCGCTATCTCATCGGCAGCACCCTGTCGGGAATGCTGTCCTATCTGATGGACTGCGGAAAAATTACGACAAAATCGGATGACGGCCGCCTGCTTTGGCTGAATTCGGAGGTAGAGACGCGATGAAAATGGTCGTTTTGGATGGCTATGCCCTCAATCCCGGCGACAATCCCTGGGATGCCCTGGCAGCCCTCGGCGAGCTTACGGTCTATGACCGTACTACCCCGGGGGAGGTCATTTCCCGCGCCGCGGATGCGGAGATTCTCTTCACAAACAAGACGGTGCTGGGGGAGCATGAATTTGCCGCCCTGCCCAGGGTGCGCTATGTGGGCGTTCTTGCCACCGGCTACAATGTTGTGGATATTGCCGCCGCAGAGAAGCGCGGAATCACCGTAACCAATGTGCCGACCTACGGGACGGCCAGCGTTGCGGAGCATACCTTTGCCCTCATTCTGGAGCTTTGCCGCCATGCCGGCGCACATGACCGCTTTGTGCAGGCGGGCGGCTGGTCAAAAGCTCCCGATTATTCTGCGAGCATCACCCCGCAGACCGAGCTCTTCGGAAAGTGCCTCGGTCTCGTGGGCTTTGGGCGCATTGCCCGCCGCACGGCGGAAATTGCCCGCGCCTTCGGGATGAATATCCTGTCCTGCACGCCCCATCCGCCGGAGGATGCGCCCTGGGTGGAATTTGTTTCCCTTGCGGAGCTTTTGCGCCGGTCGGATATCCTATCCATGCACTGTCCGGCAAAGCCGGAGACGGTGGGGATGTGCAACGCGGATTTCTTTGCCGCAATGAAGCCCACAGCCTTCTTTATCAATACCTCCCGCGGTCAGCTGGTGGAGGAGAGGGCGCTGCGGGATGCCCTGGAGAGCGGCGGCATTGCCGGCGCGGCGCTGGATGTGCTCTCTGAGGAGCCGCCGGGAGAAAGCCTTCTCATCGGCGCGAAAAACTGCATCGTAACCCCGCATATTGCCTGGGCGACGCTGGATGCCCGGCGGCGGCTGATGGCCGTCTGCGCGGAAAATCTTGCCGCCTATCTTGCGGGCGCGCCCACGAACTGCGTGACCCGCTCGAAGTAAAGGAGAAGAAAATGACCCAGAGAGAGCTGATTTCCTTCCTCGGCCTTGTGGAGCCGCTGAAGCACCGCCTGCGCCATGCCTGGGGCGCCGACGGCCGGCAGGAAAGCGTTGCCGAGCACAGCTGGCGCCTTGCGCTGATGGCGGAGCTGCTGCGGGAGGAATTTCCCGATACCGATATGAACCGCGTGGTCGCCATGTGCCTGGTGCACGACTTCGGCGAGGCCGTCACGGGGGATATTCCCGCATTTTTTAAGACCGATGCCCATGAGGCGGCGGAGGATGCGGCGGTGGAGCAGCTTCTCTCGCAGCTTCCGGAGGATGTGGGCGGGCGCCTTCGCGATCTTTTTGCCGAGATGGAGGATATGCGGACACCGGAGGCAAAGCTCTGGAAGGCGCTGGACAATATGGAGGCGGTGCTGACCCACAATGAAGCCCCTCTGGAGAGCTGGATCGAGCTGGAATATACCGAAAATATCCGCTATGGGGAGAGCACCGTGGCCTTTTCGCCCTGGATGCAGGCCCTGAAGGCGGAGCTCAATGCGGACAGCGCCAGGAAGATCGCCGAGGAGGGCGAAAAACTTGAGAATTGCCCTTGACAGGCGATTTTCAGAGGAGTATAATACTCTCATAATTTGTGAATACGGAGCCGAAAACATGTCCCGTCAGTTTTTTGCAGCGAAATATTCCTTTTACTTTTACTTTACCAACCCTGAAGTACGAGTGATTTCGCGTGCAGAAATGTAAGGACTAAGGCATAGCATCGTTGGTTCGTTTACATCCGTCCGCGCAGTGAAATCACTGCGCGGCTATTTTTATTTCAAAAAACACTTTCGGAAAGGCAGAATGAATTATGATTGCGATTATCCGTCCCGATGTTGAACAGCAGAAGATTGACAGCCTGTGCGATTGGCTGCGCAGCCGCGGCCTTGGCGTTCATGTGGCTGTGGGCGAATTTCAGACCATCGTCGGCCTCATTGGCGATACGACAGCTCTGGATATCGGCCTGCTGGAGGGATTGGATATTGTGGAGCGCGTGCAGCGCATTTCCGAGCCCTTTAAGAGCGCGAACCGCAAGTTCCATCCCGATGATACCGTCATCGAGGTGGGCGGCGTCAAGCTGGGCGGCGGAAATTTTGCCATGATCGCCGGCCCCTGCTCGGTGGAAAACCGGAATCAGATCCTGCAGGTTGCCCGCTCCGTCAAGGAAAGCGGCGCCGGCTTTCTGCGGGGCGGTGCCTTCAAGCCCCGTACCTCTCCCTACGACTTCCAGGGTCTTGCCGCGGAAGGCATTGACCTGCTTTTGGAGGCAAAGCGGGAGACGGGGATGCCCATCGTAACGGAGATCATGAGCGCCCACCATCTGCCCCTCTTTGAGCATGTGGATGTCATCCAGGTGGGAGCAAGAAATATTCAGAACTTCGAGCTTCTCAAGGAGCTGGGACATATCGATAAGCCGATTCTCTTAAAGCGCGGCATTGCCGGCACCCTCAAGGAGCTTTTGATGAGCGCGGAGTATGTTATGGCCGGCGGAAATGAAAAGATCATTCTCTGCGAGCGCGGCATCCGTTCCTATGAGACGGCCACACGCAACACCCTGGATCTTTCCGCCGTTCCGGTGCTGCATGAGCTTTCCCATCTGCCTGTGGTGGTCGATCCGAGCCATGCCACCGGCGTTGCCCGCCTGGTTCGTCCCATGGCGCTGGCTGCCGCCGCGGCGGGAGCCGACGGCCTGATGATCGAGGTGCACAACGATCCCCGCAATGCCCTCTGCGACGGCGCCCAGTCGCTGACACCGGAGGAATTTGCCGATGTTGCGCGCCGGGTGCGGGAAATCCGCAGCATTATCCATGATTGAGAGGGTATCGAGCTGTGAAGTGTATTACTGTTTCTGCCTCCTCGGCCTATGATGTGCTGGTGGGAGCAGGGCTGCTGGACAGCCTTGGCCGCATCGTGCGTGCGGTGCTCAATGTGCCCACGGCGGTGCTCGTTTCGGACAGCCGGGTGGATGCCCTCTACGGCGACCGGGCAGAATCTGCGCTGCGTGCAGCGGATTACCGGGTGATCCGGTATGTCTTCCCCGCGGGGGAGGGCTCAAAAAACACGGCAGAATATGTACGGATGCTGGAATTTTTTGCGGCGCAGGGGGTGGATCGAAGCTCTTGCGTCATCGCCCTCGGCGGCGGCGTTACGGGAGATCTGGCGGGCTTTGCGGCGGCCACCTATCTCAGGGGAATTCCTGTGGTTCAGGTGCCGACCAGCGTGCTTGCCTGTGTGGATTCCTCTGTGGGCGGCAAGGTTGCGGTGGATCTCACGGCGGGAAAGAATCTTGCCGGTGCCTTCCATCAGCCCCGTGCCGTGGTCTGCGATACACAGCTTTTGGACACCCTTTCTCCTGATTTTTACATCGACGGCTGCGCCGAGATCCTGAAATACGGCATGATCTGCGACCGCGCGCTGCTGGATGGGCTGACCGGCCCGGATTTTGACCGGGAGGAGATCATCGCCCGCTGCATTTCCCACAAGCGGGATATCGTTTGCCGGGATGAATTTGACAGCGGCGAGCGTCAGCTGCTCAATTTCGGCCACACCTTCGGCCATGCCGTGGAGCGGCTGTCCGATTACCGCATTTCCCACGGCCGCGCCGTCGCCATCGGTATGGCGATCATGTCAAGGGCGGCAGCAAGAATGGGAATCTGCCCGGAGGCAGATGCCCGGCTGTGCTGCGAAAAGCTTGCGGCCTTCTCCCTGCCCACGGAATGTGAATACACGCCGGAGCAGCTGGCAGCGGTGGCGGCAGGGGATAAAAAGCGCCGGGGGAACAGCGTCACCTTGGTGGTTCCCAAGGAAGCGGGACGGTGCGTATTAAATCCCGTTCCCATGGATCGGCTTGCGGACTATGCCCGGCTGGGACTGGAGGCGCTTTGATGATCGCGCATATTCTGCCATCTGCGCTTTCCGGCTGCGTCCGGGCGCCGGCCTCCAAATCGGCGGCGCACCGCGCCCTCATCTGCGCGGCTCTGTCCGAGGGGGAGACGGAGATTCTCTGTCCCGGCTCGAATGCGGATATTGAGGCCACGCTGCGGTGCCTTACCGGCATCTCGGCGTCGTGCGAGCGCACGGAGTCGGGCTTTGTCATCCGCGGAGGAAAGGCTGCGGGAGAGGCCGCGGTGGATTGCGGCGAAAGCGGTTCCACCCTGCGTTTTCTCATTCCCGTGGCGGCGGCCTTAGGCACGCAGTGCGATTTTTACTGCGCCGGAAGGCTTCCCCAGCGCCCCCTGGACGGGCTGCGGGAGACTCTTGCGGCAAACGGCGTCAGCCTCTCCGCCCCCGGCGAAAACCCTGTGCGGGTGCGGGGCGGATTTGGCGGCAGCCGGTTTACCCTGCCGGGCAATATTTCCTCCCAGTTTGTCAGCGGGCTTCTCTTTGCCCTGCCGCTGCTGCCAAATGGGGGCGAAATTCGCATAGAGGGCCCCCTTTCCAGCGCAAATTATGTGGAAATGACACTGCAGGCGCTGAAGCAATTCGGCATTTCCGTCACGCGCACGCCGGAGGGGTTCTCCCTTCCCGGCGGCTGCCGCTATAAGACCCCCGGCCGCCTCTCCATCGAGGGGGATTGGTCGGGCGCAGCCTTCTGGCTGTGTGCCGGACAGGCGGTATCCGGGCTTTCTGCCCATTCCGCCCAGGGCGACCGGGCCATTCTGGATGTTCTTGCCCGCATGGGCGCAGAAATTGACCGCACGGAGGATACCGTTTCCGCCCGCGGCGCCCTTTGCGGCACGGTGGTGGATGCCGATCCCATTCCCGATCTCGTTCCGCCCATTGCGGCGGCGGCGGTGCACGCGGCGGGGGAGACCCGCATCGTCAATGCCGCCCGCCTGCGGGATAAGGAAAGCGATCGTCTCCGCACCACGGCGGCGGCACTCAATGCCCTCGGCGCCCGGGTGGAGGAGCTGCCCGACGGTCTCATCATTT
The DNA here is from genome assembly GCA_017533425.1 of Clostridia bacterium. GTDB lineage: Bacteria > Bacillota > Clostridia > Oscillospirales > QAMX01 > RGIG1911. The sequence continues at coordinate 13,609 of JAFXIE010000042.1, forward strand.
CCGGCGGCAAGCCCCTGACCGGCGGAACCTGCGATTCCTGCGGGGATCACCGCATCGCCATGGCGGCGGCGGTGGGCGCCCTGCGGGCCGAAGGGGAGAGCCACATTCTCGGCGCGGAATGCGTGGCAAAGTCCTATCCCGGCTTTTGGCGGGATCTTGCCCGGCTGGGTGGCCGGGTCACTCTGGAAGAAGGAGCGTAAGTAACATGGCTTCATCCTTTGGAAATCGTGTGAAGATCACAATATTCGGTCAGTCCCATTCCGCCGGCATCGGTGTTACGGTGGAGGGACTTCCCGTGGGTGAGCGCGTTGATATGGATGCCCTCGCGGCCTTCCTTTCCCGCCGGGCTCCCGGGGGAGAGCTGGCAACGCCGCGAAAAGAGCCGGATCTGCCGGAAATCCTCAGCGGCCTTGTGGATTGCGTCACCTGCGGCGCGCCCCTAACGGCCATCATCCGCAACACCAACACCCGCAGCGGCGATTATGCCGCCATTGCAAACACCCCGCGCCCCGGCCACGCCGATTATACGGCGGAGGTAAGATACGGAGGCTTCCAGGATAAGGCGGGCGGCGGCCATTTTTCCGGCCGTCTGACGGCGCCGCTGTGCATCGCCGGCGGCATTGCCCTGCAGATGCTTTCCCACCGCGGGGTGGAAATCGGCGCCCATATTTCAGCCCTGGGCGGGGTGAAGGACACCCCGTTTGACCCCGCATCTGTCAGCCGGGATGAGCTTTTGGCGGTGAAATCGGCCGCATTCCCCACCCTTTCCGGGACTGCCGGAGAGGCCATGTGCGAGAAAATCCGCGCCGTCCGGGCAGCGGGGGACTCGGTGGGCGGCATTATCGAATGCGCTGCCGTCGGCTTGCCTGCGGGCATCGGAGATCCCATGTTTGACGGCATGGAAAACCGCATTGCCGGGCTGGTTTTCGGCATTCCCGCCGTCAAGGGCGTGGAATTCGGCGCAGGCTTTGCCGTGGCCGATATGACCGGATCGGAAAACAACGACCCCTTTATCGAAACCGACGAGGGCATCCGCACGGCGGGCAATAACCACGGCGGCATCCTCGGCGGCATCACCTCCGGCATGCCCCTCATCTTCCGCGCCGCCTTTAAGCCCACCCCCTCCATCGCAAGAGAGCAGCAGACGGTGGATATGATCCATGGCGGCGCGGCGACCCTTGCGGTGCGCGGTCGGCATGACCCCTGCATTCTGCCGAGAGCCGTGCCCTGTGTTGAGGCGGCGGCAGCGCTCGCAATTCTTGACGCCTGGTGCGAAACAAATTGGATGTAAAGTGAGAGATCAGCATGGAACTGAAAGATATTCGTTGTGAAATTGACAAAATCGACGAGGAGCTTGTCAAGCTCTTCTGCCGCCGGATGGACATTGCCGCCGATGTAGCGGCCTGCAAGAAGGAAATGGGTCTTCCCGTGTACGATCCAGCCCGGGAGCGCGACAAGCTCTGCGGTGTGGCGGATGCGGCGGGGGAGGAGAACCGCACGGCGGTGTGCGCCCTGTATGAGCTGCTTTTCGAGCTTTCCCGTGCAAAGCAGGACGGCATTCTCTGCCCTGCCTCCGAGCTGGAGCGCGCCATTGCGGCTGCCCGGGAGTCCACGCCGGAGCTCTTCCCGGCACGGGCACAGGTGGCCTGCATGGGCGTCGAGGGCGCCTATGCCCAGATCGCCTGCGAAAAGCTCTTTTCTCTGCCCGGCATCGTCTACTGCCGCAATTTCAAGAGCGTTCTGGCCGCTGTCCGGGACGGTCTGTGTCGCTACGGCGTGCTGCCCATTGAAAATTCCACCGCAGGCTCTGTCAAAGAGGTGGCAGATCTCGTGGCGGAATCGGGAATGTATATCGTGCGCAGCGTCCGCCTGAAGGTGGATCACTGCCTCGTGGCGAAGAAGGGCTGCACCCTTTCCGGCATCCGGGAGATATATTCCCATCCCCAGGCCATTGCCCAGTGCGACCACTTCCTGCATGGGCTCAAGGATGTCCGCATCACCCCCTGCGAGAATACGGCGATGGCTGCGCGCATGGTGGCGGAGCCGGAGCGCAAGGATGTGGCCGCCCTTTCCTCGGCAAACTGCGCCGGTCTCTACGGCCTTGCCGTGCTGCAGGACGATGTGCAGGATCGCGCCAACAACTACACCCGCTTTGTCTGCATCTCCAAGGAGCTGGAAATCTATCCCGGCGCCGACCGCACGAGCATTATGCTGGCGCTGCCCAACAAGCCCGGCGCTCTCTACCGTGTCCTGGCTCGCTTCTCCGCCCTGGGCGTCAATATGGTCAAGCTGGAAAGCCGCCCCGTGCCGGAGCGCGATTTTGAATTTGTATTCTATCTGGATCTCGATAAGCCCGTCGTGGCGCCGGAGCTGACCGCCCTGCTGCGGGAGCTTTCCGGCTCCTGCCGCGAGTTCCGCTACCTCGGCAGCTATTCGGAGATGAACGGCTGATGCGCTGCGGACTCATCGGCCGCAAGCTCGGCCACTCCTTTTCCCCGGAGATCCATCGGGAGCTGGCGGATTATCCCTATGCCCTCTATGAGCTGGAGCCGGAGGATGTGGAATCCTTCGTCCGCCATGGGGAGGCGGAGGCCTTCAACGTCACCATTCCCTATAAGGAATTGGTGCTGCCCATGATGGATGAGCTTTCTGAGACCGCCCGGCGCATCGGCTCGGTCAATACGGTGGTTCGCCGTCCGGACGGAACCCTCTACGGTGACAACACCGACGCCGAGGGAATGCGCTGCATGTTTTCCCGGGCGGGCTTTTGCATGAAAGGCAAAAAGGTGCTGGTGCTTGGCAGCGGCGGTTCCTCCCGCACGGCGGTGGATGTGCTGCGGGGACTGGGCGCCAGCCCTGTGGTCATTTCCAGGTCGGGGGAGAATCATTACGGAAATCTCCATCTCCATGCGGATGCGGCCTACATTGTCAACACAACGCCGGTGGGCATGTACCCCGCCTGCCCGGCGCGTCCGCTGGATATCGACCTCTTCCCGCGGCTGGAGGGCGTGGCGGATATCATCTATAACCCCGCCCGCACCCAGCTTCTTTTGGATGCGGAGGCGCGGGGCATTCCCTGCACAAACGGGCTTTCCATGCTGGTTTCCCAGGCGAGGGCTGCGGCTGAAATCTTCCTCGGTGAGAGCATTTCGCCGGAGAAGGTGGAGGAGATCATTCGAAAGATCGAGACGGCCACCCAGAATATCATTCTCATCGGTATGCCGGGCTGCGGAAAAAGCACCGTGGGAGCGCTGCTGGCAAAGGCCCTCGACAGACCCTTCCTTGATGCGGATGCAGAGCTTTCCCGCGAGGACGGACGTCCCGTGCCGGAGATCATCCGGACGGATGGGGAAGAGGCCTTCCGCCGGAAGGAGACGGAGGTCTGCCGCCGGCTCGGAATGCGCAGCGGCTGCGTGATCGCCTGCGGCGGCGGTGTCGTGACGCGGGAGGAAAATTATCCCCTGCTGCATCAAAACGGCAGAATTGTGTATATCGACCGGCCTGTGGAGGAGCTTTCCTGCGAGGGACGACCCATTTCGCAGGCAAAATCCCCCGCGGTGCTGGCCGCGGAGCGCATCCCCCTCTACAGGGCGTGGTGTGATATCTGCGTGGCATCCGGGGAGAGCCCGGAGCTTACGGCAAAGGAAATTCTAAAGGAGCTGAATCAATGAAAATTCTCATTCTCAACGGCCCCAACCTCAATCTCCTGGGGCGACGGGAGCCGGATATTTACGGCCATCGCGACTATGCGGCGCTGACGGCATATATCGGCGAAACCTGCCGCCGGATCGGCGCGGAATATGAGGTTTTTCAGACCAATCACGAGGGTGTTCTGGTGGATATGATCCAGGGCGCGCTGGAGACCGGGGTGGATGCCATTGTTCTCAATCCCGCGGCCTACACCCACACCAGCATCGCCATTGCCGATGCCCTGCGGGCGGTGGAGATCCCCACCGCGGAGGTGCATCTCTCCGATGTGGATGCCCGGGAGCCCTATCGCCGCATTTCCTATGCCGGCGAGGCCTGCGTGGCCACCTTCAAGGGCAAGGGCTTTGAAAGCTACGGCGAGGCCATTTGCTATATGGCGGAATATGTGAGGAATTCCAAAGATGCGCATTGATTTTCATACCCACGCCTTCCCGGATAAGCTGGCGGCGCGGGCTGTCGGCAGCCTGTCGGATGCCTCCGGCGGGCTTCCGCCCTGCACGGACGGAACGGTGGAGGGCCTGCGGGCCTCCATGCGCGCCGGCGGGGTGGATATCTCGGTGGTGGCAAATATTGCCACAAATCCCCGCCAGATGCACGCGGTGAACGATTTTGCCGCATTAATCAACGGCGAAGATATTGTCTCCTTCGGCTCGGTGCATCCCGATGCCCCCGATGCCCTGGAGGAGCTTTCCCGCATTCATGCCCTGGGGCTGAAGGGCGTCAAGCTGCATCCGGAATATCAGGACTTTTTTGTGGATGATGCGCGTATGCGTCCCATCTACGAGAAAATTTCCGAGCTGGGGCTCATCACCCTCTTCCATGCCGGGGGAGATCTCGGCTTTCCCGGCCCCTACCGGGCAACACCGGAGCGCATGGCTCGGGCGCTTGCTTGGTTTTCATCCCCTGTGGTTGCCGCCCATTGGGGCGGTATGTTCATGGGGGAGGAGGTTTTGCGCCATCTCTGCGGCCGGGATATCTATTTTGACATCTCCTTCGGCCAGGGATGCATCCCGCCGAGCCTTGCCCGCCGCATCGTGGACACCCACGGATGCCACCGCCTTCTCTTTGGCACGGACACCCCCTGGCATAGCCCGGCGCAGGAGCTGCGCCTGCTGGATGCCCTGGGGCTTGCGGAGGGGGAACGCTCGGCCATTGAGGGGGGCAACGCCGCTGCCCTTCTCGGCATCTGCGGGGCGTAGACGAGGGCACTCGCAGGAAAAATTTTCGCCTTGCATTCCATGCCCATCCGTGGTAAAATTGTAGGCAATTAAGGCCCGTCTTCCCGAAGCGGGAAGGCGGGCTGCTTTTGTCGATTTTTGTCCGGCCTCAAAGGAGTTTATGCCATGAAACACAGACGAATTTCCGCCCTGGTGCTCATCCTCGCTCTGCTCGCGGGTATTTTTGCCTTCCCCGCATCGGCGGCCTACAGCGATGTGCCAAGCTGGCACTGGGCCCGTGCCGCCATTGAAAAATGGAGCGAGTACGGCGTGATCAACGGATCTTCGGGCAAATTTTTTCCCGACCAGAGCATCACCCGAGGTGAAATGGCCGTCATTCTGAACAATCTCATGGCTTACCGGGATCTCGCGCCCAATACCTTTACCGACCTTCCGGATACCTGGTACACCGATGCCGTTCTGAAGGTCAATGCCAAGGGCGTCATGCTCGGCAGCGGCGGCAAGGTTCGTCCGCTGGATCCCATCACCCGGGAGGAGGCCTTCTGCCTCATCGCCCGCGCCCTCAATATCCAGCCCGCAGCGGAGGGGAAAATTGAGTTTTCCGATGCAGGCTCGGTTTCTTCCTGGGCCTACAACACCCTCAGCGCCATGATCGGCGCCGGGTATGTCCATGGCAGCGGCGGAAAGCTGCGCCCCAAGGACAATCTCTCCCGGGCGGAGGCTGTTTCCGTGCTCAATCAGATCGTCGGTCTCGTTGTCAGCGAGAACCGCGTGTATACCGGTGAGGTCAAGGGCATCTGCGTGGTCAATTGCCTGGATGGCGCCACCCTGCGGGATATGAATGTTGACGGTGATCTCATCATCTGCGACAGCCTGCCGAATATTTACAATGTGCGGCTGGAAAATGTCATGTGCCATGAGCTCATTTATCTGAAACCCACCGAGGACGGCGCCTTTGCCGAGGAGCCGGACAGCGGCGACAGCGTTGTGCAGGACGGAAAGATCGTCTATGGCAACAACAAGCTGAATATTCTCCCAAATGTCCCTAAAAACACCCTGAAGGACAGCGCCTTTTCCACCGATAAGAATGGCGTTATCACCTATAAGGCTGCCGGCGTCAAGGCGGTGCAGGGCATTGATGTTTCCTCCTGGCAGGGGGTCATCAACTGGAAGAAGGTTGCGGCGGACGGAATTGATTTTGCCATCATCCGCGTGGGCTTCCGCGGATACACCGCCGGCGGCATGAGCGAGGATAAATACTTTGAGGCGAATATCCGCGGTGCCCTGGAGGCCGGACTGGATGTCGGTGTGTATTTCTTCTCCCAGGCCATCTCCACAAAGGAAGCGGTGGCGGAGGCAAACTTCGTCCTTGCGCGCATCAAGGATTATAAAATCACCTATCCCGTCGTCTTTGACTGGGAGGATGTCAACGATCGCGACGCCCGAACCTATAAAATGAGCAAAAAGACCCTCAATGACTGCGCGGTGGCCTTCTGCGAGCGCGTGAAGGAGGCGGGCTACATTCCCTCCGTCTATTTCGGCACCTCCAAGGGGCTGCTGGACTTTGATCTTGACCGGCTGAAGGAATATGACTTCTGGTATGCCCGGTATAAATCGGACACGCCGCGATTCTACTATGCCTTTGATATCTGGCAGTACACCTCCACGGGACTTGTGGACGGGATCGACGGCTATGTTGACCGGAATATCTGCTTTAAGACCTATTGAAAGCGCATCGGCGCACCGTATTTGCGGTGCGCCGATGGATTTTTATGCGGTTTTCTTTTCCTTTGCCGGCGGTGCCAGCTGAATGAGCAGGATGGCGCCGAAGACCAGCAGGCAGCCGAGTCCCTCCCGCAGGGTCAGCCGCTCATTGAGAATGAGCCAGCCGCCGATGACGGCAAAGACCGATTCAAGGCTCATGATGAGGCTTGCGATCTGCGGCGGGCAGCGCTTCTGGGCGAGGATCTGCAGGGTATAGGCAATGCCGCTGGAGAAGACGCCGGTGAAAATGATGGGCTGCCAGGCGGCAAGAATGCCGGGAAGCTCCGGGGTTTCCATCAGGAAGGCAAAGAGGGTGGAGACCACCGCATTGACGGCAAACTGCAGGCAGGAGAGGCGAATTCCGTCGGTGGAGGGGACGAAATGATCCACCGTCAGAATGTGCGCCGTGTAGAAAAGGGCGCAGGCAAGCAGCAGCAGATCCCCCGTCCGCAGCGAGAAGCCCTCGGTAATGCAGAGAAGATACATACCCACGGTGGCGATGCCGACGCTGATCCAGCCGAGAAAATGGGTGCGCCGGCCGAGAAAGAGGCCGAAAATGGGAACAAAGACAATGTAGAGGGCGGTGAGAAAGCCGGATTTTCCGGCGCTGGTCTCGACGATGCCCATCTGCTGCAGATTGGAGGCAAGGGCCAGCAGAATACCGCAGGCAAGACCGCCGACATAGAGGCTGCGGCGGCTGTGGGAAGCTGCCATGCGGAAGGGCTTGCGCCCGGCAAAAATATCCGAAAGGGCAACCACCGGCGCCAGGGCAGCGACGCCCACATAGGAGCGCACGGCGTTGAAGGTGGAGGGGCCGATGTGATCCATGCCCTGCCGCTGCGCCACAAAGGCAAAGCCCCATATAAAGGCAGCCACCACAAGCATGAGGGCGCCGATGAGCTGATTTCTTCTGGTTGCGTTCATCTTGAAACTCCCAATTTCACAAAATACCGTAATATTTTATCATAAGATTTGAAATTATGGAAGCATTATAGTATACTAATACAGGAAAAAATCGCGGTATCTTTTCGGTACCCCAAAGGAAGAGAGTGGGAAAGCATGTCAAGGATCATACTCATAGCCTCCGGCAAGGGCGGAACGGGGAAAACCACCCTGGCGGCCCGGCTGGCCTGCGCCATGTGCGACGCGGGCAGGAGGGTGGCCGCCGTCGATCTGGATGCGGGCATGGGAAACCTCGATATTGCCCTGGGCATGCACGATGCCGCCCTCTTCTCCATATCGGAGGTGCTTTCCGGCGCGGTCAGCTATGAAAATGCCGCTGTGCCGGTGCATGGACGGCCGAATCTTTGCCTGCTTTGCGCGCCTCCGGCGGGATATGTGCCGCCGGCAGAGGCTCTTGCCGCCTTCATCGCCGCCCGGCGGGCGGAGGATACGGATATCATTTTGGACTGCGGCGCGGGGCTTGGCGATGCGCTGGGCGCTGCCCGCGCGGTGGCCGATCTCGGCCTGGTCGTCACCCATGCGGAGACGGCCTGCCTGCGGGATGCCGCGGCGACCGCCCTCTTTCTCTCCGAGCGCGGGAGCCTGAGCCTCCGCCTTGTCTGCAACCGCCTGCCCGTAAGGCGGCCGCTGCAGCGGCGCATGGCATACCATGTGGATGCCTGTATGGATGAGGTGGGGCTGCCCCTTGGAGCCATTCTCTTTGAGGATCGCAGGCTTGTGCGCACCCTCCTCGGCGGCGGCACGGCAGCATCGCGCATTCCGGAGGAGATCCGGGCGCTGGCCGAGCGGATTATTTCCCGCAATTTTTAATGCGTTTGCCATTGTGCGAATGAGAAAAATGTGTTATAATATCAACGGTTTTAGATGATGAGACAGAAATGTGCTGTCGGATTCCATTGACAGGGAGGTATCCACCGGATGAACATTGCATTGATTGCCCACGATAAGAAAAAGGAGCTGATGGTTCAGTTCTGCATTGCCTATTGCGGCATTCTCGCCAAACACGATCTTTGCGCCACTGCGACCACCGGCAAGCTTATCTCCGAGGCTACAGGCCTTGAAATTGACCGCTTTCTTTCCGGCCAGCAGGGCGGCGATCAGCAGATCGGTGCCCGCATTGCCTACGATGAAATTGATATGGTCGTTTTCCTTCGGGATGTCAATTCCTTCGCCACGGAACCCGATGTGGATGCCATGATCCGCCTGTGCGATGAAAACAATATCCCCATCGCCACAAACCTTGCCACGGCGGAAATGCTCGTTCTCGGCCTTGCCCGCGGCGATCTGGATTGGCGCGAGCTGGTTCGCAAAAAGTAACGCGTATTTATCCCCGGAGGGTGCGGCAAAGCGCTTCCGGGGCTTTTCTTTTTGGAAAGGAGTGCATGACCTTGAATGAATTGCATCTCTTTATTGTAAATCCCGGTGCAGGGAAGGGGAAGGAGCAGAAAATCCTGCCCGACCGCATCCGCGCCGCGGCAGATTCTCTTGGAGTTTCGGCAGAAATCTTCATTCCCACAGCGCCCGGTGCGGCGGCAGCCCATGTCCGAAAGCGGGCAAAGGAAACGGATTTTCTCCGGGTGTATGCCTGCGGCGGCGACGGCACCGTCAATGAGGCTGCCAATGCCCTCTGGGATCTGCCCAATGCCGCGCTGGGCGTTTATCCCTGCGGCTCGGGAAACGATTATGTAAAATCCCTGCCCGGCGGCCCCTGCCGGGATCTCGCGGCTCTGATGCAGGGCGAAACCGCGATGGTAGACCTGGTGGATGTCAACGGCATGAAGTGCTGCAATATGACAAATATCGGCTTTGATGCGCTGGTTGCCCATCGGATGGGGCTTTTCCGCCGAGTGCCCTTCATCAGCGGTCCGCTGGCCTATTCCCTTGCGGTGGCGGTGGGACTCATTTCCCGCATGAGCTGGCAGATTCGCGCCGAATTCGATGACAATGAGGTCGTTGAGGGCGCCTTTATGCTCAGTGCCATCGGCGTTGGCCGCGTCTGCGGCGGAAAATATAAGGCTCTGCCTACGGCAAGCCTGACGGACGGCCTGATGGATGTCTGTATGCTTCGCCGGGTTCCGCGGTGGAAATTCCCCGGGCTGATCGGCGTCTATAAATCCGGCACCCATCTGGAGGATCCCCGCGTGGCGGATATCGTTACATACCGGCGCTGCAAAAGCCTGCGGCTGCGCTTTAACCGCCCGGCCTGCCGTTCGGTGGACGGAGAGCTGGAAAAGGGATGCGAATTCACGCTGAAGGTGCTCCCCGAGGCGCTGCGGCTCATACTTCCCAAGGCATAAATATCCCCCGTTTCCGATATGATGTATCGGGAAACGGGGGTTTTATTTATGCTTTCATACATCTGGATTGGCATGATGGCCGCTGCGGTGGCGATGGGGATCTGTACCGGACGGCTTGCCGAGGTGGGCGGTGCGGCCATGGCCGGTGCGCAGGACGCCGTGGAGCTGATCTTCTCCCTTGCAGGGCCCATGCTGTTATGGTCCGGGGCGGCGGAGTTGATGCGCCGGGGCGGCGTGCTGTCGGCTCTGTCGCGGGCGGTATGGAGGCCGATATCCGGCATTCTGCGCCTTCCGGCGGTGGAGAATGAGCTTCGGGAAAATATCTGCCTCAATGTCTCCGCAAACATTCTCGGCCTTGGCAATGCCGCGACCCCGCCGGGGCTTGCGGCGGCAAAAGCCCTGGGAAGCCGCAAAGGGGACTCCCTGGAGCGTTTTATCATTTTGAACACCGCCTCCCTGCAGCTCATCCCGACAACGGTGGCGGCACTTCGCGCAGGCCTTGGGGCAGAGTCCCCCTATGACATTTGTCCCGCGGTATGGCTCACCTCTGCCGCAGCGCTGGCGGTGGCGATGTTTTGCGCGGTGCTGTGCGGGAGAGGGAAAAAATGAAGCTCCTTTCAGCCGCGTCCGCCCTTTTGCCGGCACTGATACTACTGATATCGGCTCTCCTTGCCGCGCGCCGGTGCAATGCCTTTGATGCTTTTGCCGCCGGCGCAGAGGAGGGCATCGGTATGCTCAAACGGCTTTTGCCCACCCTCTGCGGGCTGCTTTGCGCCACCGCCATGCTGCGGGCAAGCGGCCTGCCGGAGGCAATTGCCGCCCTTCTGCGGCCGATCACAGAGCCCCTCGGCATTCCGGAGGCCTGCGTGACGCTCTTTTTGCTCCGTCCCTTTTCCGGCAGCGCGAGCCTTGCCCTGGCAAAGGACTGCATGAGCGCCGCCGGTGTGGATTCCTTCGCCGGCCGGGTGGCCGCCGTGCTGATGAGTGCCAGCGAAACCACCTTATACACCGCTGCGGTCTATTCTGCTGCCGCGGGGCGGCGGGTGAGCCGCTATGTCATCCTCTGCGGGCTTGCGGGGGATCTCGCGGCGATGGTCTTCAGCGTTCTTTGCGTGCGCGGGCTGCAATAAAGAGCAATGCGCGAGGGACCGGGCGTCGCTCGCGCATGCAAATGCTCATTTGACCCAGCGATCCGATGCAAAGGGAAGGCTGGCGGTATCAATTCCGTCGCAGGAGAGTACCGGCTCCGGGGCATCGATGCCGTTGACGGTGCGGTACATGACCATCTCGGAAATGGGGGAATAGGAGATGGCAAAGGAAAGGCCGGGACGGTCAAATTTTGCATCGCACATGGTGGGGAAATTGTCGTAGCTGCGCATATGGCTCTCAAAGCGCCAGGAGGCAAGCAGCGCCTCCATATCCGCTGGGGCGCATTCTGCGCTGTCGCGCACCTCCAGGATAAAGCCGTTTCGCGTGCAGTGCAGCTCCTCCTCGGTGAAGGCTCTGGCCTCACCCTCGTAGTTGTAGAGAGAAATGACCAAAAAGTCGCCCACCGTGCGGATGCGCATGGCCACATCCCGCCCGTGGTTATCAAAGACCAGCGGCACAAGGCCGATCTGCACGGGACCGTCGGAAATGCGAAGGGGATGCGCCTCCCCGGCATAAAGCTCGCCGCGGCAGAGCTTTATCGGCTGTGCGTTGACGGAGATTTCCTCCGGCATGCCGTAGATGCAGGGAAGGATGATGTCGAGGGCGAGGCTGGTGCAGCCCTCACAGCCCCAGATCTTGGGCTTGTAGAGCAGAATACCGGTGTTGTCCTGCGAGATGCCGAGCTTTCGACCCTGGTCGAGATAATGCTCGGAGGCGCTATGAAAGCCGCAGGGGTAGGTGTGCGCCTCGCCGATGGGGAGATCGTTGATGTTGTATTTGCAGAAGAGGGTGGAAATATCCCGCTGGGAGGTCACCGGACGGCGGCGGTAGATAAGCTGGGCAAGGTTTGTCTGCACGCCGGAGGAGAAATCGGCATCGCCGAAGCCGACGGCATAGTTTTCCGTCATGTAGGTGTGCACCGCGGACTTTCCGCCGGGATAGAGAATCTTCGGCTCGGGGGCAATGTCGATGCGATCGCGGCATTCGGTGGTGGCGGAAAAGCGGAAGGGATAGCGCTTTTTCAGGGCAAGATCTGCAAGATATACCGGCAGGTGGTAGACCGAGCGGGCATGGGAGGCAAGCTCGGAGATCATGTAGGCATAGCTGTTGTGGATGAGCTCACCCTCCGCACCGCCCCAGCGGGTGAGAAGGGTATTGGTGATGTTGACGGGGCTGCGGTCTCCGAAGAGGAGGTAGAAGAGCTGACGCGCGCCGCCGGTATGTCCCGCGCAGTCCACAAGGTAGGTGCGGGAGTTCGGACCGGCGAGCTGACAGGTCTCCGCGTGGTAGTGGGCGCAGAGATCCAGAAGCATCCGTTCCTCGCAGAGGAGCGCCCTGCGGCGGATCTCGGAATCGGAGGCATATTCTGCCACATCGGCCACGGGGGATAGGGCAATGCAGAGATAGGTGGGGCTGGTATATTCCGAGGCAAGTCCGCGCCGGGAGAACATCCCCTCCAGCTGGGAGAGAAGCCGCAGACCCTTGGCATAGGCATCCGCATCGCCCACAAGCTCCCCGCCGAGGATGCCGCAGGCCATATCCATGCTGGGGAAGTTGTCGTTGATGCCCTGGTAGGCAACGTTATCGGAAAGGATCTTCCGGCAGTGCCGGGCGATGACGGTGCGGAAAATCTCCTGCACGTCCTCCGCAATGGCCTCCGGATGGGTCAGGAGGGTTGGGATCAGGGTGCGCACGGAGAAGGAGCCGGCAAGGCGCTCCTCCCGGAACATGCGCCGCCAGATCTCGTTTGCGCAGGGGTAGAGATCGGTTCTGCCTGCATTGACAAAGGCCGAGGCAAGCCAGCCGCGCATCTGCTGGGCAAAGGCGTTGCGGGTGTAATTCTCCCGCGGGCAGCCTTTGAACATATCCGGCCAGAAAAGATCCTCGCCCATGTTCTGCGCGGCAAGCTCCGCGATCCGGGAGAGAATTTCCTGCCGACGGGCGGCCTGCCCAGCGGCATCGTAAAGATCCCGGTTCATTTTTTTGCATTCTCCTCGGTGGGGAGGACGGGGTAGGCAATTTCATACTCGCCGGAGGGAAGCCGGGTGCACGCGCCCGCCGCGGCAAAGGTCTTTCCGTTCTGCAGAATGGTGATGCCGCCGAAATCGGCGCAGCGATAGGGAATGAAATTTGCCTCGGTATTTGCGGGGATGCTCACCTGCAGCCTTGCGGTGCCTTCATCGAGGGTCCAGTCGCAGCAAATGGTGCCGCGGATGGATTCAAAGCGGATGGAAGCCTCCGTCAGCCCGCCGCCGCCCACGGCAGGGGCGATGTCAAAGACCTTGTAGGCGGGAGAATCCTTGCGCAGGCCGATGCCGCCGATGTGGCGGTACATCCAGTTGCCGATGGAGCCGTAGGCATAGTGGTTGTAGGAGTTCATGGTGGCAGACCAGAAGCTGCCGTCGGGGCGGATGCCGTCCCAATGCTCCCACATGGTAGTGGCGCCCATGCGCACGGAGAAGAGCCAGGAGGGGAAGGTCTCCTGCAGCAGGAGGCCAAAGGCCTTTTCCTCCTCGCCGATGGCGGAGAAGGTGTGGCAGAGGTAGGGGGTTCCCACAAAGCCGGTGGTCAGATGGTTGCCCGAGAGCCGCAGGGAGGCGACAAGCTCCTTTTTGCAGTGCTCCAGCGCCTTGCCATCCACCAGGTCAAACCAGATGGCAAGAATAAAGGCGGTCTGGTTGCGGGGGCCTGCGGCAAGACGGCCGCCGGGGGTGACAAAGTCGCGCCTGAAGGCGGCGCGTACCCGCTCATAGAGCCGGCGGTATTTCTTTGCATCGCCGGAAAGGCCGAGAATCTCGGCGGTTTCGGCGGTCAGACGGGTGGAATAGGCGTAAAAAGCGTTGGCGATGAGATCGGTGGAGGTGCCGCCGTTGCAGGTGCTGCTGTCGCCGTCCATTCCCAGCCAGTCGCCAAACTGGAAGTGGCCGTTGAAGGTATAGGGATCATCTCCCCAGGCCTTCATGTAGCCGATCCACTTTTTCATGGCGGGATAGTTGTCGCGCAGGATGCGCTTATCGCCGTAGGCCAGAAAGATATCCATGGGGATGATGGTGACGCAGTCGCTCCAGGCGTTGGAGGCATTCTGCTTGATCATGGAGTTGGGAATAATGAAGGGAACGGCGCCGGCCTCGGTCTGATCGGCCCGCAGGTCGCAGAACCATTTGGTAAAGAAGGCGCCGCTCTGCATATTCTGCAGGGCAGTGGAGGCAAAGACCTGGGCATCGCCCGTCCAGCCCAGGCGCTCGTCTCGCTGGGGACAGTCGGTGGGCAGATCGACGAAGTTGCCCTTCTGTCCCCAAAGAATGTTGTGCTGCAGCTGGTTGAGGAGGGGATGGGAGCAGGAGAAGGTGTTGGTTTCCGGAAGCTCGGAATGGATGACCACGCCGGTGAAATTGGAAAGCTCCGGCTCGCCGGGGAAGGCATCGATACACACATAGCGGAAGCCGTAGAAGGTCAGCAGCGCCTCAAAGGTATCCTCGCCGCCGGAGGTGATGTAGGAGGCCACGGCGCGGGCGGTGCGGTAGTTTTCAAAGTAGGCGTTTCCGTCCTTGTCCAGCACCTCAAAGTGACGCAGTCGGATCTCCCGACCGGGGGCAGCCTTTGCGCGCACGCGCACATAGCCGACCATATTCTGGCCGAAGTCCAGCACCCGCTCTCCCTTGGGGGTGGTGATGAGCGCAATGGGCTCGATCTCCTCAATGGGGCGCACGGGCTGCACCTGCTGGCCGACGAGCATATCATACCCGCGATCCAGCAGCGCAACGGGATGCTTAGGAAGATTGCGGCGGCGGGCATCGATATCCTCGCCGTGGTAGATCTGGGAATAAAGCACCTCGCTCTCCGCCCAGGTGAATTTTTCATCGGAGAGGATACGGCGGGTGTGTCCGTCTTCAAAGGTCATATCCAGCCGGCAGAGGAGGGCGGTGCGGTCGCCGTAAATGTTGCGGCGGTTCTTGCCGATGAGATTTCCGGTAAACCAGCCGGGGCCGACAATGGCCGAAAGCTCATTTTTGCCGGCAACGAGAAGCTCGGTGACATCGTAGGTCTGGTACTGCTGGTGCTTGTTGTAGCTGGTGTAGCCTGGAGCCATGAGATCGGGGGCGACATACTGGCCGTTGAGCTGGGCGCGGTAAACGCCGCAGGCGGTGATGTACAGGCGGGCTTTCACAGGGGCTTTCGCAAGGCGGAAGGCGCGCATATAGCGGGGAACAACGTCATCCCCGGCATTTTCCTCCGGGCGGGTGATCCATTTTGCCCGCCAGGCGGTGCCGAGAAGGCCGGTCTCAAAGAAGGCCGGCTCGGAAACTGCCTCCCGGCCGAGATTGTCCCGGACAGTGAAGCGGTAGAAGTAGCGGGTGGCGGGGGAAAGCTTCAGCTCTGGCTCAACGAAGAGCGTCTCGTCGGTCTCCGTATAGCCGGAATCTGCGCAGAGGGAGGAAAAATCCTCGGAAAGGGAGACCTCCAGCCGACGGGCGGTCTGGCGGCTGCCGGGTTCATCGGAGCGAAGCTTGTAGGAAAGGCGGGGATGCAATTCATCGATGCCGATGGGATTCTGCATGTATTCGCAGGTCAGTCCGTAGATTTCAAGAGCCATTTTCTTTGTCCTTTCACCGCTAGATTTCAGATTTCCTCTGCCGGGAGAATGAATTCATTCGTTCCTGCGGAGAGAAGGAATTCCTCGCCGCCAAAGCGAAGGGTTGCATTCATGCCGGGATCGAGCACAATAGAGAGGTGAATATCCTCCTCAAAGATGCGCCAGTCGACGGAGACCCGTCCCGCGGCGGTGAGCTGCGAGCCGCGGGCGCTGGGAATGCGGCGGCTGAAGACGGGGGCGATGACCATGTCGGAATAGCCGGCGGAATCCTCCGCCTGCCGGATGCCGAGAAGCCGCGAGAAGAAATACTGAACAACCGAGCCGAACATCGGGTGGGAAAGGGAGCGGGATTCGTCCTTCCACTCCTCAAAGAGGGTGGTGGCGCCAATCTCCATCCAGTGGCCGAAGGAGGGAGCCTCCCGGCCGCCGAGGATATCAAAGGCAAGGTCTGCATAGCCGTGGTCGATGAGCACCTTAAAGAGCAGATCGGTGCCGAAAATGCCGGTGTCGAGCTTGCGGGTGGCGGAATAGTGAGCCACGGCGGACTCCAGCGCCCGGTCGTCGGCAATACCGAGATCCAGGGCAAAGAGATTTGCGCCCTGAATATTTCCGCACCAGTCGCCGGTGGCCTCGTCGAGGAAGTTTTCCTTCAGCACGGCGATCTTTTCTGCCTCGCGGGCAGCCAGGGCGCGCTCGCCCGCAATATCGCCGCACAGCAGGGCGATCTCTCTGACCCGGCGGAGGGTACGGATGTAGAAATAGCCGTTGACATAGGGGGCGGGAATGGCGATCGCCTCGGGGGTGCACCAGTCGCCAAGGCACCACTCGCCCGGCTGATCGGAGGTGATGAGCCCATTCTCGCTGTGCGCCTCAAGATAGTCAAAATAGTGGAGCATCTGGGGATAGAGCGCCTTGGCAGGCTCGGCATCGCCGAAGGCCTTCCAGTACTGCCAGGGCACCTCCGCAATGGCGCAGCCCCAGCCGCCGGGGCCTCCGCCGGAGCGAATATAGGGGGCGGTGTACTGCACATGGCCGCTCTTTTTGTCCTGGCAGTCGGAAATATCGCCGATCCAGCGCAGGTAGAAATCTTTTGCATCAAGAACGGTCATGACCGCTGGACAGGCCAGCTGGCCGTCACCGGTGTAGCCACGGCGCTCGATGTGGGGGCAGTCGGAGGGAATGCCGCCGTGCATATTGCACAGCTGGGTGCGCAGGAAGGCATCATAAATCCAGTTGAGCACAGGCTCTGCGCAGGAAAATTCGGAGGTCACCGGGACATTTGCATGGACAACGAGCACATCCTCGCAGACCGCCTCGCCCTCCACCGTGAAGTAGCGGAAGCCGTGCCAAAGGGAGCGGCTGCGCCAGACTCTGTTCTTGCCATCGGTTATATAGGTACAGATCTGCCGGTGGATGCGGGTCTCATCTAGCACATCCCCGCAGAGGTTTTCTGACATGGTGAGGGTGATGGTCTGGGGCGCGCCGCCGGTTTCGCGCAGCACCGGCCAGCCGGTGATATTCTCGCCCGCGTCGTACAGGGCAGCACCCTCGGGGGTGGTGCCGATGCGGCGGGGGCGGATGTGGCGGATGACACGGTCGGCAGGGGAGGTCTGAATATAGAAGGGACCCTCGGGACCGCCGCAGAGGGAAACGGATTCCCAGGCGGATGCATCAAAGGATACCTTCGAGAAGCCGTCGGCCAGGAAGGCGGCATCCTGATGCTCTGCGCGGACATAGTCGGTCTCTTCAATTTCGCTTCTGCGCCAGCGCATATCGGCATCGGAGCAGACGGAAAGAACCTCGCCTGCGCTGCGGATGACCAGGCGGAAGACAAGCTTTGTGGGGTGCTCGCTGCGATGGCCGTACCAGCCGGGATAAAGACGGACGCCCAGGCAGTTTTCGCCCTCGCGCAAAAGCTCGGTCACATCATAGCGCATCACATAGACCCGGTGGCCGGTTTCCTCGCCAAAGCGCTCCTCACAGGCGCGTTCCGGACGGGGCTCATAGTCGCTCACGGCGGGGGCAAAGAGATCCTCGGAGATGCGGGCGCCGTTGATGAAGCCCTCAAAATGGCCGAGACCGCAGATGGTCAGCTCTGCATGATCCGCCGCAGGGGTAGTAAAGACCTTACGCATATAGGGTGCGGTGCATTTGCTCGCGGGAGTGACCCAGGAAGCACCGCCGAAAAGCTCGGAAAACTGCATGGCAATAATCTCCTTATCGGTTTTGGTTTATTGTAACATTATTGCAGGGGGATGTAAAGCAAAAAAGATATGGATTTCCCGGCAAAACTTGCGCGCCCGGCAGATTTGTGCTACAATCTCTCATGCGCCGTTGGCGGAGATGCTGCCGCCGGCGCAAAACAGCGATTTTACGAGGTGTAAGGCATGAGGCGCAAATGGCAGCTCATCGCATCGGTATTTCAGCTCACCGTCGGCCTTGCCGCAATTCTTGCGGCGATTATCGCCCTCATTGGCGGCGAGAATATGTCAAAATGGATCGTAACGGTTCTGCTGTCCGCCGCGTATGTTGTGCTGGGCATCATCGGGATCATGGATTATAAATCGAATAAATAACCAAAAAAACGAACCCCCGACAGATTTCAGGATCTGTCGGGGGTTTTCAGTTTATTTGCTGCGGCTTACAAGCACCACCGTGATGCCGTTGTTATGGCGCTGCAGATCCCGGTCCCGGGCAAGCTCGGGATGGGTCTGAAGGGCCTTCTGGGTGCGGGCGTCAAAAATATCAAACTTTTCGCCTTCAATGTAGTCGAGAATAAAGCCGTTGAGCTTACAGCCGTCCAGATGCCGCCGGATGGCAATGCGAAGCTTTCCGCCGGAGCCGGAGGAACCGTAGCCGTGGATGAGCTTCATGACGGCGATGCCGCGCTCGGTGGCGGCCTCCAGCTCCTTTTTGAAGCGGTTGATGGCCTCATGGCAGAGGGGAAGCCCATCCTCCAGATTGACGGTGTAAACCGCGTCGTCGCAGACCTGCGGCTGCTTTTTCCGTGCCATCGCTACAGGCGGGCGACGCCGCTTTCCCGGGCAGCGGCCGCAACGGCGGCAGCCACGGCGGGACCGACCCGGGGGTCAAAGGCGGCGGGCAGAATGCAGTCGGCGGAAAGCTCACCCTCGGAGACGAGGGCGGCGATGGCCTCGGCGGCGGCGATCTTCATTTCATCGTTGATGTCGGATGCGCGGACATCCAGCGCCCCGCGGAATATGCCGGGGAAGGCCAGCACGTTGTTGATCTGATTTGGGTAGTCGGAGCGGCCTGTGCCCACAACGGCGGCGCCGGCGGCGCGGGCAGCATCGGGCAGGATCTCCGGGGTGGGGTTTGCCATGGCAAAAATAATGGGATCCTTTGCCATGGTGGAAATCATCTCCGGCGTCAGCACGCCGGGGGCGGATACGCCGACAAAGAGGGTGGCCTTACGGCAGGCATCCGCAAGCTTTCCCTTAAGCTTGCGGGGATTTGTCATGCCCGCCAGGGCTTCCAGCGCCTCGCCGTTTTCCGGACGGCCGGCATAGACGATGCCGTCCTTATCGCAGACGGTGACATCGGTCAGGCCGCGGGAGATCAGCAGCTTTGTAATGGCCGTTCCGGCGGCGCCGGCGCCGCAGATGACAGCGCGGTGCTCCGAGAGGGGACGCCCGGTCAGCCGGCAGGCATTGGTCAGCGCGGCAAGCACCACCACGGCGGTGCCGTGCTGGTCATCGTGGAAAACGGGAATGTCGCAGACCGCCTTGAGCTTTTCTTCGATCTCAAAGCAGCGGGGGGCGGAGATATCCTCCAGATTGATGCCGCCGAAGGAGCCTGCAAGGAGGCTCACGGTGCGCACGATCTCGTCGGGATCCTTGGAACGGATGCAGAGGGGGAAGGCGTCAACATCCGCAAAGGTCTTAAAGAGGGCGCATTTGCCCTCCATGACCGGCATACCGGCCTCGGGGCCGATGTCGCCGAGACCGAGCACGGCGGTGCCGTCGGTGATGACGGCCACCAGGTTATGCCTGCGGGTGAGGGAATAGGAAAGGTCGGGGTTTGCGCAGATGGCGCGGCAGGGTTCGGCGACGCCGGGGGTATAGGCCAGGGAAAGCTCGGCAGCGTTTGTGACCGGTGCGCGGCTGATGACCTCAATTTTTCCCTGCCATGCGCCATGGGCTTCCAGGGCCTGCTTGTTGATATCCATGAATTTTGCTCCGTGTCATAAAAAGGTATCACGGGCCGGACGAACCGGCCCGTGAAGTTGCAATTTAGGGGTGAATTCAGGCTCTGGCCTGCTTTTTGATGGCCTTCAGGCGCTTCATAACGTCGTTTGCACCACGGCCGAAGTAGTCGTGCAGTGCCTCATACTCGGCGTAAAGGGCATTGTAGGCGGCAACATTGTCGGCGTTGGGCGCATAGCGGGTGTCCTTAAGCTTGGACATATGCTCTGCGGCCTCGCCGATGGTATCCCAGCCGCCGGCTGCCTTGCCCGCGGCCACGGCGCCGAACATGGCGGAGCCAAGGCACAGGCCTGGGGGCTGCCGGAGATGCCGATCTCGCGGTTGCAGACGTCGGAGTAGATCTGCATCATCAGCTCGTCCTTCTCGGCGATGCCGCCGGCGGCGATGATGCGATCGATGTGCACGCCGCCCTTTTCGAAGGTCTCGATGATCTTGCGGGTGCCGAAGGCGGTGGCCTCAATGAGGGCGCGGTAGATCTCCTCAGGCTTGGTGGTCAGGGTCATGCCCAGCAGAACGCCGGTCAGATCCACATCCACCAGCACGGAACGGTTGCCGTTCCACCAATCCAGCGCAATGAGGCCGGATTCGCCGACGGAGAGCTTCTTTGCCTTCTCACGGAGGTATTTGTGGATGGAGATTCCCTCGGCGGCTGCGGCCTCGTGATAGCTGGCGGGCACGCAGTTCTTGACAAACCAGTCAAAATGGTCACCGACGCAGGACTGACCGGCTTCATAGCCGAGATAGCCGCCGATGATGCCGTCCTCCACCACGCCGCAGATACCGGGAACATTGACCTCGGTATCGCCAAGCAGCATATGGCAGGAGGAGGTGCCCATGATGATGAGCATGGTGCCGGGGGTGGTGATGCCGGGGGCGGGAACCGCCACGTGGGCATCGATGTTTGCAACGCCGACGGCGGTGCCGGGCTTCAGGCCGGTGAGGGCTGCGCCGGAGGCGGAAATTTCGCCCGCCTTGTCGCCGATGGCGAGAATGGGACCGGAAAGCTTGTCGCAGACGACATTTTCCAGCCGGGGATCCAGCGCCTTGAAGAAGGCAGAGGAGGGGAAACCGTCCTTTTTGCTCCAGATGGCCTTGTAGCCGGCTGCGCAGGCATTGCGGGTGAGCTTACTCGTCAGCTGCATGGTCAGCCAGTCGCCGGCTTCGATGAAGTGGGCGGCCTTTTCATAGATCTCCGGAGCCTCATCCAGCGTCTGCCAGATCTTGGGGAAGATCCACTCGGAGGAAACCTTGCCGCCGTAGCGGGCAAGCCAGGGCTCCCGGAGCTCTTCGGCCTTGCGGTTGATGATCTCTGCCTTGTCCTGGGCTGCGTGGTGCTTCCAGAGTTTGACGTAGGCATGGGGCTCCTTCTCATATTCGGGGAGGAAGCAGAGGGGGGTGCCGTCGGCAAGGATGGGGAGCACGGTGCAGGCGGTGAAGTCGATGGAAACGCCCACCACGTCCTCCGCCGAAACGGAGGCCGCAGTGAGAACTTCGGGAATGACCTTGGCCACCACATCCAGGTAATCCTTCGGATGCTGCAGCGCCCAGTCGGGAGCAAGACGGGTGGTTCCGTCGGGGAGGTATTCATCCATCACGGCGTGGGGATAATTCATCACCGCGGTGGCAAGCTCCTCGCCGGTAACGACATCCACCAGCAGCGCACGGCCGCTGAGGGTGCCGAAATCGAGACCGATACTGTATTTAGCCATAACTGTTCGGCTCCTTAAACTGTTACTTTACGTTGTTGTAGAGGGGACCGTAGTTTGCGCAGGCGCGATAATCCGCACCCTCGAGATCCTTGGTGCCGAAGGCGCCCCAGGCGGTGGGACGGTAGATCTTTTCCTCGGGAACGTTGTGCATGCTCACGGGGATGCGCAGCATGGAGGCAAGGGTGATGACATCTGCACCGACGTGGCCGTAGCAGAAGGCGCCGTGGTTGGCACCCCAGTTGGCCATGACGGAGTAAACATCCTTGAAGGCGCCTTCGCCGGTCAGGCGGGGAGCAAACCAGGTGCAGGGCCAGGTGGGATCGGTGCGATCCATGAGGGTGGTGTGAACATCCTCAGGCAGCTCGCAGCTGACGCCCTCGGCGATCTGCAGCACGGGGCCGAGACCCTTGACGTTGTTCAGACGGATCATGGTCACAGGCATGCCGCCGCGGGTCTTGAAGGTGGAGGAATAGCCGCCGCCGCGGAAGTAGTCGGTGGCTGCGGGGCTCCACTTGGTGGCCTTCAGGCACTTGTCGGCCTCCTCGGCGCTGATCTCCCAGAAGGGCTTCATGCCGGGCTTGCCGTTGACCTCCATCTCGCCGGAGCCGTCCAGAGCGGCAGCGCCGGAGTTGATGAGGTGGATGATGCCGCCGGCGGCGTCGCCCTCCAGCTCATAGCCGGTGACGCGCTTGACAGACTCGGGGCTCCAGTAGGTGCGAACGTCGGCAAAGATGGAGGGAGCGTTGGTCAGCAGGTAGCCAAAGAGCTGGGAGATGCCGTTGTAGCTGTCGTTCTCGGTGGCAACGATGTAGGGGGCGCGGACGCCGTTCCAGTCAAAGGAGGAGTTGAGCATAGCCTCGAGGAAGTCACCGTTGGGACGGAAGTCGGTCCACTGACGCTGACCCTGGAAGCCGGAGGCGATGGCATTGTGGCCGTTGGACTCCTCAATGTAACCCATGCGGGCGAGCTTGGGATTGCCTTCCATCAGGTCGCGGGCGATGAGCATCATCTTGACGCAGGTCTCCCACTCCTTGTCCTTCTGCTTGCGGGTGTGCTGCTTCTCGGGGACGTTGCGATCCTCGCCCTCGGCGCAGTTTTCCTTGACCCAGGCCAGGGCCTTCTTGTACTCGGCCTTGTCGTAGATGCCCTGCTCCATGCGGCGGTCAAACTCGCAGAGGTCGATGTACTCGGTGCGCATGCCGAGATAGTCATACAGGAAGTTGTCATTGACGATGGAGCCGGCGATACCCTTGGAAACGGTACCCATGGCGAGGTAGCTCTTGCCCTTCATGATGGCGACGGCGAGACCGGCGCGGGCGAAGGAGAGCAGCTTCTCGGCGGCATCCTCGGGGATGGTGTTGTCGGCGAGATCCTGCACCTCATGGCCGTAGATGGAGAAAGCGGGCAGACCTCTGTGGTTGTGGGCGGCGAGGGCGGCGGCGAGATAGACTGCGCCGGGACGCTCGGTGCCGTTGAAGCCGAAGATGGCTTTGGGACGGGTGGGATGCATGTCGAGGGTCTCGGTACCGTAGCACCAGCAGGGGGTGACGGAGATGGTCAGTCCGACGTTCTCCTTCTCAAATTTGGACTCGCAGAGGGCAGCCTCGGCAACACCGCCGATGGTCTTGTCTGCAATGACGCACTGCACGGGAGAGCCGTCGGGGTAGCGGAGATTTGCGCTGAGCAGATCCGCAACAGCCTTGGCAAGACC
>JAFXIE010000043.1 GCA_017533425.1 Clostridia bacterium
CTGACCCCCATGCCGCGCATGAGCTCCGTCAGCTCCGGATATTCCGTAGTGAGGGTCACCGGCGGGTAATGCAGAAAGACCATTTTCCGGGAAAAACCGGCCTTTTCCGCCTGGGTCAGGCTTTCCCGCAGCCGTCCCACCTCGCGGAGGTAGATCTTGCGGTCATGCCCCTCGTCGCAATCGTCAAACCAGCCCTTGGTGCCGCAGAGGGCAACCTCCCCATAGGGCACAAAGCTGTTGTGGATAAAATCCAGGGAGCGGATTTCATTCTCGGCAAAAAAGCGGCGCATTTTGGACAGGGTGTCCCAATAATAGTCGTGATTTCCCTTCAGGAGATATTTTTTTCCGGGCAGGGAATCGATATAGCGGAAATCGGGCAATGCCTCCGCAAAGGAAATGCCCCAGGTAGAGTCGCCGCAGAGAATGACCGTGTCCTCCTCCCCTACAGCGGCGCGCCAGGCCGCATCCAGCTTGTCCGTATACCCTTCCCAGGCGCCGCCGAAGATATCCATGGGCTTCTCGGCCGCGAGGGAAAGATGCAGATCGCCGATGACAAACAGGGACATGCCGTCCACCTCCCTTCGCCGGAATTTGGGCGATGCTACAGAACGGAAAGCACGTGGTCGCGAAGCTTATCCTTTTCGATGCAGTCGGTAAAGCGCACCGACTTTGCCGCAAGCCCGGCCAGCGGCGCGGGAATGGCAACCCCGGTGGCCTTCTCCAGCTCCGCAAAGAGAGCCGTGGTGCTCTCATATTCGCCGCCCTTGACGGCAGAAAGCACGCTGTCGCAGAACTTGTAGGGGCTGGCGGTGGAAACCACCACGGTGTGGGTATCATCCCCCGTCTCGCGGCGGTAATCGGCCAGCACGGAAAGGGCCACGGCGGTGTGGGTATCGGCGGTGTAGCCAAATTCCGTGAAATTCTCGCGGATGGCAGCCTTGGTGGCCTCATCGTCGCAGCAGCCGCCCCAGAAATACTCGCCGAGCACCGCGGATTCCATATCGGACAGGCTGTATTTGCCCGTCTCCGAAAGGGACTTCATGCGTTCCGCCGTCAGCTTTGCGTTGCAGTCGGAAAGCAGATAGATGAGCCGCTCCACATTGGAGGAAATGAGAATATCCATGGAGGGCGAAATGGTGGTATGGAAATCGCGGTTGCGGTCATAGGTGCCGGTGCGGATAAAGTCGGTCAGAACATCATTTGCGTTGGAGGCGCAGATAAAGCGGCCGACGGGAAGCCCCATCAGGGAGGCGATAAAGCCGGCAAGAATATTGCCGAAGTTGCCGGTGGGCACGCAGAAATTGACCAAATCGCCGCACTTGATGACCCCTTCGTTGAGCAGGTCGCAGTAGGCGGAGAAATAGTAGACGATCTGCGGCGCAAGGCGACCCCAGTTGATGGAATTTGCAGAGGAAAGGAAGATGCCCTTATCATTTAAGAGCTTTTCGGTCTCCGCATCGGCAAAGACCCGCTTGACCCCCGTCTGGGCATCGTCAAAATTGCCTGCAACGGCGCAGACATGGACATTTTTGCCCTCCTGGGTGGTCATCTGCAGCTTCTGCACCTGGCTGACGCCGTCCCGGGGATAGAAAACGACGATCTCCGAGCCTCTGACATCGCGGAAGCCCTCCAGCGCCGCCTTGCCGGTGTCGCCGGAGGTGGCCACGAGGATGCAGACCTTGCGCTCCTCGCCGGTCTTGCGGAGGCTGGCCGTCAGAAGTCCGGGCAGCATCTGCAGCGCCATATCCTTAAAGGCGCAGGTGGGGCCGTGGAAGAGTTCGAGAATGTGGGTGTCATCGTTGAGCTTAACGGTGGGCGCAACGGCCTCGCAGTCAAACTTTTCGCCGCCGTAGGCAGCCTCGCAGAGCGCCTGCATCTCCACCTCGGAAAACTCCGGGAAATAGAGACCCAGCACCGCCTTGGCGCGGCCGATGTAATCCATTCCCGCCAGGGCTTCGATGTCCTCGGGCGAGATGTGCGGGAATTCCTCGGGAATATAGAGTCCGCCGTCGGCGGCAATGCCCCGGGCTACGGCGCCGCAGCCGCCGATCTCGCCGGAGGCGCCTCTTGTGCTGTGATAGATCATGGTTATATACTCCTAAGTTTGGTATGCAGAAATTGATAAAGATTGTCGTGGAAGAAGCCGCGAACCTCGCTCTCGGTCAGCCCGCGGGAAAGCAGCTCCTCGCCAAGCCTCGGCAGGGCGGAAATGCGGTCAAGCCCCGTCGGAAGCCGGTCGCAGCCGTCGAAATCCGCGCCGAGGCAAAGGCCGCCTGCGCCGAGAATGCTCATCATATGAATCACATGGTCGGCAACGCGGGAAATGCCGGCGTCTCCGCGCTTTACAAGAAAAGGCAGGTAGAAATTTACCCCCGCAATGCCGCCCGTCCGGGCAAGGGTGCGAAGCTGCACATCCGTCAGGTTGCGGGGATGGTCGCAGAGGGCGCGGGCATTGCTGTGGCTGGCCATAAAGGGGCGGTTTGCCACTTCGGCCAGGTCGTAAAACCCCCGCTCTGACATATGGGAGCAGTCCACCACGCCGCAAAGCGCTTCGATCTCCCCCACAAGGGTCTTCCCCTCCCGGGTCAGCCCCGCGCCGGTGCCTGCGGCGGCGCCGCAGTAGCGGTTATCGTAATTCCAGGTGATGCCGAAGATGCGCACCCCGGCGTCATAGGCCTTGCGGGCGCCCTCCCTGCGGGAAAGCTGCTCGCAGCCCTCAACCCCCGGCACCGCCTCCACCCCGGCCGGCAGCCGGCGGTGAAATTCCGCAAGCTGCGCCGAAAGGCGATCCCAAAGGATGTCCCCCGGTGCCTCCGGCATCTCGCAGCAGAAGGCGAAGATCTGCCGCCAACGGGAAAAGCCCCCCGCCTCCCGCAGGGAAACAGGGCCGGATCGGTCCCGCAGGCTCTCCCCCGCAAGCAGGCGCAGCGCCGTGTCGCAGTGGGCATCAAAAAGGGCGTAGGGTTTATTCAAAGGCATTCTCCTTATAACTGATTTTTGCCTTTGCGGGGTCTGTTCTCGCCGGCATATAAACCTCGCAGACGTCAAAGCGCGGTTGCAGGGCATCGCCGTTCTGTGCAATCCACATGAGGGCTGTGCGGCGAAGCTTTTCCTGCTTGTGTCTGTCCACCGCCTCCATGGCCGCGGCAAAGGAGCCGTTATCCCGGAGTTTGACCTCCACGAAGGCCACAATTCCCTTCTTTGCGGCGACGATATCGATCTCGCCGTACCGGCTGTGGTAGCCGGCGGCCAGGATCTCATAGCCCTTGCGGCGCAGATAGGCCGCCGCAAGCTCCTCCCCCATGCGACCCCGCAGCTTATTCATCGTCCGCGGGCTTCATCAGCCCCACAAGGCCGGAAAGAAAGCTCAGCCGGTGGTGGGGTGAGGGGCCGTTTGCGAGGATGGCATCGTTGTGCTGCTTGGTGCCGTAGCCCTTGTGCTTTGCAAAGCCGTAGGCGGGATATTCCCGGTCGAGCTCCAGCATATAGCGATCACGGCTGACCTTCGCGAGAATGGAGGCCGCCGCAATGGAGGCACTTTTTCCGTCACCGCCGGCGATGGTTCTCGCCTGGCAGGGCATCTCGCGGGCAACATTTCCGTCGATCAGCGCCATATCGGGCAGCTTTTTCAGCCCCCGGATGGCGCGGCGCATGGCGAGCATGGTGGCGTTGAGAATGTTGAGCTGTTCAATTTCCTCCACGCTTGCGGAGGCAACGCACCAATCCAGCGCCACCGAAAGAATGCGGTCATAGACGATATCCCGCTTCTTTTCGGAGAGCTTTTTGGAATCGTCCAGCCCTTCGATCTCCACACCGGCGGGCAGAACACAGGCGGCTGCATACACAGGTCCGGCCAGAGGCCCACGGCCGGCTTCATCCACACCGCAGATATAGGAAAAGCCGTTTTCCTCCGCGGCGCGTTCAAATATCCACAGATCTCTGCTCATCTTCGCCCTCCACTCCGTATTTTCCGATATCCTCCGGACGCTCCAGCGTCACGTGCCAAGCTTGCCGCCTCGGAATTCATCCAGAAGGATCTTTGCGCAGCGTTCGGTGTCCGGCACTCCGCCGGAGAGGAGAAATCCGCGCTTTCTTGCGCAGAACTCCAGCATTTTATCCCCGGGAAGCTCGGCCTGCGCCTCCCCCATCTTAAAGCGGGCCAGCAGCCCCTCGGGCGCGGCCGCAAGCAGGGTCGGCAGAAACTGCATGGCGAGGGTTTCAATATCGAGGATTTCATCCCGGACAGAGCCGGTCACCGCGAGATTTATGCCCACCCGCTCATCCTCAAATTTCGGCCAGAGCATACCGGGGGTATCGAGCATATCCACCCCGCCGGCGAGCCGCACCCACTGGCGGGAACGGGTGACGCCGGGGCGATCCTCCGCCCGGAGCAGCGCCTTGCCGGCGATGCGGTTGATAAAGGTGGATTTTCCCACATTGGGAACGCCCAGGATCATAATGCGCACGGCGCGGCCGGACTGGCCCTTTTCCTCATACCGCGCCAGCTTTTCCTTGAGCTTTTCCCGCACGGCGGGCAAAAAGCGGCTGCAGCCCTTGCCGGATTTGGCATCGGTCTCCACAACGGTATGCCCCTGGGATTCAAAATAGGCGCGCCAGGCGGCGGTGGCCGCCGGATCGGCCTGATCCACGCGGTTAAGCACCACGATCCAGGGACGGCGGGAGCAAAGCTGCCAGAGATCGGGGTTGCGGGAGCTGATGGGCACCCGCGCATCCACCACCTCTGCCACAAGATCCACCAGGGCAAGGCTTTCCTCAATCTCCCTGCGGGTCTTGGCCATATGGCCGGGATACCATTGAATTCTCATATCTGAAAAGAATCGTCCTTATCTTAAAATCTTACCGCGCGGGGTTACCGAAGGATTTGATGGGCAGAACCCGCAGCACAACGCGGCCGAGAATGCGGCGGGTATCGATACAGCCGATGCGGGAATCGCGGCTGTCGGAGCTTTCGTTGCGGTTGTCCCCCAGGACAAAGACGCAGCCCTCCGGCACCACCATGGGAAACTCCACATCAAAGGAGGTCTTGGTGGGGGCATTGATATAGGGCTCCTTGAGCACCTCACCGTCCACCCGAACCTCATGGGTTTTGAAATTGATATCCACCAGCTGTCCCTCGGTGGCGATGACGCGCTTTACGATGGGATAATCGAGATATTCGGTGTCAGCGACGATGATATCCCCCTGCGCCGGGGTGTAGAAGAGATCGGAGACCAGGAGAAAGTCCCGGTCATGCAGGATGGGCAGCATGGAATCGCCATCCACGGTGCTGACGCGAACCACAAAGGAAAAGAGCAGAACGATGACCACCAGCGCCGTCACCAAAGCCTCCGCCCATTCAAAAATCCAGCCCTTGAAGCCAACGGCGGACTCCTGCGCGGGCTTTTCTCTATATTCACGCTGCATAGGTACAACTCCTTTTGTCAGACAATGATTTCCTTCATATCATTATATCATATTATACGGAAAATGCCAACATTTTTTTGCATTCCGTACAGGTGCAGCCCATAACAAAGCGCCCCCGACCGATGCCGGAGGCGCTGAAGCTTATATGTATGTCACCGTCCCCGGCGCAGGCCGCCGAGAAAGATGAGGTTTGTGTAATCGTTTGCGATGCGGGAGGCCGTCTGGGGCATATAGCGGGCGGAAAGCTCCGCCGGGGAAAGCTCCGAGAGAATGACGGTGGATTTTCCCGCGGTGAAGCGGCTGTTGAGCAGGTTATAGATGGCCGGGCCGGAAAAGGCGGAGCTCATCTCGCAGCCGAGATCGTCCAGCACCAGCAGATCGCAGCCGAAATAGGCCTCCACCGCCGCATCGGTCTGCTCATCGCCGCGGCCAAAGCGCTGGGCTTCAAAATTTGCGCAGAGGGTAAAGGCCGTTTCGTAATCCACCGAGAAGCCCCGCTCGGCAGCCCGGCGGGCAATGGCCGCTGCAAGGTATGTTTTCCCGCAGGCCGAGGGGCCGGTCAGGTAAAGATTCTCGCCGGTGGTATCAAAATTTTCGGCAAAAGCGCGGCAAACCCGGGCATTGGTCTCCGCCGCCGTGCGGGGAGAGATGCCGTATTCCGCATCCTGCGCCGTGGAAAAACGGCTGGGATCGAATTTTTCAAATCCGCCGGCCGGCAGTTTTGCAGAGAGAAACCGCAGCGTCTCCCGGGCATATTCCCGGCGGAAGCAGTCACAAAGCTTTCCGTCGGGCAAAAAGCCGGTATCGCCGCAGGCCTCGCAGGCATCCGCCTCCTCCTCCGAAAGGCCGGCACGGGCAATGAGGCGGGCGCGCTGCTCCCGCAGGGAGAGGGCGCGGGTCTTGATTTCCGCGAGGCGGCGGGGGCCGTCGGCCTCAAAGACGCTGCGCGCAATCTCCACGCCGAGGGTACGCAGCGCCGCATCGATCTGCTCCACCTCGGGGCAGGCCGCATACAGCTCCGCCTCGCGGCGCAGGCGCACCGCATCCTGGGCGCGACGCTTTTCCTCAAAAACTGCGCGGGTACGCGCAAGAATTCTGCGATCGGGGGTCATTTCTTATCTCCTCCGCCGGCGCGTTCCATATTCCGGCGCATGATCTCCCGGCGACGCTCCAGCTCATCTCCGCGGCCCGTGGCCGCAGGCTTTGTATTGCTCTTTTTATGTCCTTCCTCCCGCTCGATATCCGAAAGGGTGCGAAGCCCTTTGGAAATCCAGCTGCGAAGGATGGAATCGGCATAGCTCCATTTCAAAAGGCCGGTTTTGGCCACCGTAAGGTCGCAGGCATGACAAAGCACATCCCGCGGAAGGCCGCTGTCCAGCCAGGACGCCACCGTTTTGCGCACGGTGGGTGTGACGGAATAGACGCCGATATCCCGCAGAAAATCCTGAATGCGCGCCTCCGTCTCCGCCTCGCGGCGAATGTAGGCATCGGCCTTATCCGGGGTATCGATGCCCTCCCGCTCCCACAGCACCGCCGCCTTTTCCACCTGATACATGGTGGCACGGCGGCCGCCGGTGCCGGCGGGATCAGCCTTTTCGGCGCAGAAGCGCAGCAGCAGCGGCACCGTTTCCGCCGCAAGGCCATAGCGGTCGCAAACCCGCATCAGCGTAACCGTGTCGGTGGGGGTAAGGGTGCGGCCAAGGGTCTGCTCCGCATAGGAAAGCAGCCAACTGAAGTAGGCATCGCTCTCCCGGCGGACGGCTACATCCCCCGCAGTGGGCACAGGCTCCGGCAGAGAGACCTCCTCCCCCCCGGGCAGAAGCCCCGCCCGGGCCAGCGCCGCCGCGGCGGCATCCACCGCAGAGAGGGGCAGCGAGAGCCTTTCCGCCGCGTCCTTCCGGTTCATTTCACCGGATACGGCCAGCAAAAGCCACAGCCGCGCAGCGTTGCCGTCCGGCTCCAGCGCCAGCTTCTCGCAGGTTTTCTTATCCACAGACACCGCGCAGGATGACTTTGCGCGCAGCACATCGCTCACAGGCTCTCCCCCCTTCCTTTTATATTTATTGTAACACGCATTTTTCTCTTTTGCAACCGCGCACTATGCAAATTGGTATTTTTATGGTAAAATATGTGCCGCATATCAAGGATTCCAGGAGGCCACAGAATGTACATCGATCCCAAAAGCTTCTCCATGGCAGTGCTGGAAAAGATTTCTGCCGCCCGGGGCGAGGCCGGCATCGGCACCCTCGGCGAGAAAACGCTGCACGCCGCCCTGAAGCTGACACTGGAGCCGCGGGAGCAATTCCGCGAGGTGCCGGTGGGGCGGTATGTGGCCGATATTTGCAA
Source organism: Clostridia bacterium (assembly GCA_017533425.1). Taxonomy (GTDB): domain Bacteria; phylum Bacillota; class Clostridia; order Oscillospirales; family QAMX01; genus RGIG1911. Next base: position 7,771 of record JAFXIE010000043.1, read on the forward strand.
CGAAGAAGGCATCATCGAGATCCAGACCGGCGGCTTTTTCCCATTAAAGGACAAGCTCGCCGCCTATCTGCCCGAGCACACCGTCCGCGTGGTCTGCCCCATCCCGGCGGAGAAGTATATCTGCTGGATCGATGAGGAAAGCGGCAGCGTTACTCCGCCCCGAAAAAGCCCCCGGAAAGGCACCTGGTTTCATATTTTTCGCCAGATGGTCTATATCAAGCACCTTCTTCCCTGCGAGCGTCTCATCCTCTGCCCGCTGCTCATGCGGGTGACGGATTACCGCCTGCTCAACGGCTGGAGCGAGGACAAAAAGCGGGGTTCCGTCCGCTATGAGCGCATTCCGCATGAGATTCTCGATCTTCGGGAGCTTTGCACCCCCGAGGATTATGCCGCCCTGCTTCCCGCCGCCCTCCCCGACCCCTTTACCGCAAAAATGCTCGCCGCGGCTGCCGGTCTGCGCACACCGGAGGCGCAGAATTCCGTGCGCATGCTTGTCCACCTCGGCGCGCTGGAGCGGTGCGGCAGCGAAGGGCGCGCCTACCTCTACCGCCGTAAGGTATAACATTATATAAAGGAAGTTTCATTATGCTGCACCTTGTTCTCGTGTCCCCCGAAATTCCGCAGAACACCGGAAACATTGCCCGCACCTGCGCCGTGACGGGCTGCGTGCTTCATCTTGTGGGGCCGCTGGGCTTTACCATTGATGACAAAAAGCTCAAGCGGGCAGGGCTGGATTACTGGCATCTTCTGGACATCCGCCATTACGAAAGCCTTGCGGAATATCTCGCCGCCTGGCCGGAAGCCCGCCGCTGGTATGCCACCACCAAGGGTGGCCTCTGCTATGCCGATGCGGAGTACCGCGACGGCGATCACATCCTCTTCGGGCGGGAGACCGCCGGCCTGCCCGAGGAGCTTTTGCGCAGCGATCTCCCCCACTGCATCCGCATTCCTCAGATCAGCGAAGCCCGCAGCCTCAACCTCTCCAATTCCGTCGCCATCATCTGCTATGAGGCACTGCGGCAGCTTTCCTTCCCCGGAATGGAACGCTTTGGCCTGCTTGCCGGGGAAAGCAAGGGGGATTAGGGCAAAAAATATAGACACTTTTTGACAAAAAGCACCCCTTTTTCCGCCCTTCCCTTGCATGATTTGCATGACAAGACAAATCAATGACATTTTTTGTACTTTTCCTATTGAAATCCCCGCGAATTTGTCATATAATTAATATGTTGTTCTCTGCGAAGTGAGGACAACCCCACACAGTCAAAAACATCAAAGGAGATAGTTTACATGGATTACAACAAGAAAAGCATCGAAGACATCGAAGTAGCCGGCAAGCGCGTACTCGTTCGCTGCGACTTCAACGTTCCCATGAAGGATGGCAAGATCACCAGCGACAAGCGTATCGTTGAGGCTCTTCCCACCATCAAGTATCTGCTTTCCAAGAATTGCCGCGTCGTTCTCTGCTCCCACATGGGCAAGCCCAAGGGTGAGATCGTCGCCAAGTATTCCCTCGCTCCCGTTGCTGCCCGCCTTTCCGAGCTGCTCGGTATCGAGGTTGCTCTCGCCGCCGACATCATCGGTGAGGATGCCAAGCAGAAGGCCGCTGCCCTGCAGCCCGGCCAGGCCATGCTCATCGAGAACGTCCGCTTTGACAAGCGCGAGGAGAAGAACGATCCCGAGTTTGCAAAGGAGCTTGCCTCCCTCGGTGAGATCTTCGTCAACGATGCCTTCGGCACCGCCCACCGCGCCCACGCCTCCACCGCCGGTGTTGCCGACTATCTGCCCGCTGTCTGCGGCTATCTGATCCAGAAGGAAATCGGCATCATGGGCAAGGCCCTCGCCAATCCCGACCGTCCCTTCGTGGCTGTCCTCGGCGGCGCCAAGGTTTCCGACAAGCTCAACGTTATCAACAACCTCATCTCCAAGGTTGATACCCTCATCATCGGCGGCGGCATGGCCTACACCTTCCTGGCTGCCCAGGGCAAGTGCATCGGCAAGTCCCTGCTGGACGCCGAGAAGATCGACTACTGCAAGGAAATGCTCGAGAAGGCCGAGAAGGCCGGTGTGGAGCTTCTCCTGCCTGTTGACACCGTTGTCGCCGAGTCCTTCCCCGATCCCATCGATGCCGAGATCCCCGTTGAGACCGTCTGCTCCTGCGCCATCCCCGAGGACAAGATGGGTCTGGATATCGGCGAGAAGACCTGCGAGAAGTATGCTGCTGCCGTGAAGGCTGCAAAGACCGTTGTCTGGAACGGCCCCATGGGCGTTTTCGAGAACCCCATCCTCGCCCGCGGCACCATCTCCGTTGCCCGCGCCCTTGCTGAGAGCGATGCCACCAGCATCGTCGGCGGCGGCGACTCCGCTGCTGCCTGCGAGCAGCTCGGCTTTGCCGATCGCATCACCCACATCTCCACCGGCGGCGGTGCCTCCCTGGAGTTCCTGGAGGGTCTTGAGCTGCCCGGCATCGCCTGCCTGCAGGACAAGTAATCCCCTCTTTACTTCAAACTTTTGAGCAGGGGTGGCTGTGCGCCGCCCCTGCATTCCCCAAGCAACATCATAACTTTGAATACCACATCGATTTCGATGCGTACATAATAAGGAGATAATA
>JAFXIE010000044.1 GCA_017533425.1 Clostridia bacterium
CACCTGCCCCGGCTGCGGCAAGTGCGATTTCACCGACATCCGCAAGTTCAACCTCATGTTCAAGACCTTCCAGGGCGTCAATGAGGACACCGCCTCCACCGTTTATCTCCGTCCCGAGACCGCCCAGGGCATTTTTGTCAATTTCAAGAATATCCAGCGCACCACCCGCAAGAAGCTGCCCTTCGGCGTCTGCCAGATCGGTAAGTCCTTCCGCAATGAGATCACCCCGGGCAACTTCATCTTCCGCATCCGCGAGTTTGAGCAGATGGAGCTGGAGTTCTTCTGCGAGCCCGGCACCGATCTGGAGTGGTTTGCCTACTGGCGCGGCTTCTGCCGCGACTGGCTGCTGGGTCTTGGCATGACGGAGGAAAATCTCCGCCTGCGTGACCATGAGCCCGAAGAGCTTTCCTTCTACTCCAAGGCCACCACCGACTTCGAGTTCCTCTTCCCCTTCGGCTGGGGTGAGCTCTGGGGCGTTGCCGACCGCACCGATTACGACCTGACCCAGCATCAGAATGCCTCCGGCCAGGATATGACCTATTTCGACCAGGAAAAGAACGAGCATTACATCCCCTACGTTGTTGAGCCCTCCCTCGGCGCCGACCGCGTGGCGCTCGCCTTCCTGTGCGATGCCTATGACGAGGAGAAGATCGCCGAGGGCGACGTCCGCACCGTTATGCATCTGCATCCCGCCCTGGCTCCCTTCAAGGCGGCTGTTCTGCCCCTCTCCAAGAAGCTCTCCGAGCCGGCGCAGAAGATCTTTGCCGAGCTTTCCAAGAAGTTCAACATCGATTATGACGAGGCCGGCTCCATCGGCAAGCGTTACCGCCGCCAGGATGAGATCGGCACCCCCCTGTGCATCACCGTGGACTTTGACACCGTGGGTGATGCGGAAAAGGAAGGCGACGGCTGCGTCACCGTCCGCGACCGCGACACCATGGAGCAGATCCGTATGCCCATCGCCGAGCTCGCCGCCTACATCGAGAAGAAGATGGAGTTCTGAATTTCATACAACAAGCATCAAAAAAGAAGGTTTCCATACGGAAACCTTCTTTTTTGTGCTTTTTATTCTTACTCGTTGCTCTCGCCCTCGAGCATCTCGGAATACCAGGGAGCACCGCCCTCGGAGAGGAGCGGTGACGGAAACTTGTTCACCAAGGCCCAATCCGCCTCGCCGCCAGATCGGGCCTTTGAATTTAGGGTATGTGCATGTCAACCAATGGTTGACATGCGTACAGGCTTCATTTCTTGACAATAAAAATCGATTGGTGTATATTCTACATTAAGTAAGCACGCAAAAAATGGATGTGTATATGGAGGTATGCTTATTGAACAGAACAAAACTCTTTATGAAAACAATTGGTTATTCGATCAAGTTGTTGATCAAATCCAGTGGGTTTATGTTACCCATCTACTTTGTGTTGACCCTCATAGCTTCAACGCTGACGCTGTTTAGCACTTTTGCGCTCAAGCAGATTCTTGACAGCGTGGTTACAAGCAATCCGCAGATTTCCCTTATTCTGCTCTGGATTGGTTTGTACTGTCTATCTCTACTTATTTCACCGGTTAATACCTCAGCACAGAACCTCTTGTACGACAGCCTTTTCAAAAAGGCAGAGCATCGTTATGAGTGTGATTTGGAGGAAAAGTTGGCACAGCTTTCCCTGTCCGTGATCGATTCATCGGCAGGAAAGGATATGGTGGATGACGTTCGCTATGCGAAAAATACCGCCATCTATACGGCCGTTCGTATCGTATTCATTGTTTCATTTCTGTATACATTTGCCGTAGCTTTTACAACCCTTGTGCGCTTTCATTTCTGGTTTTCGCTTTTATTCCTTGCGCTCACCGTACCGGGAATCGTACTGACTATGGTGTTTGACAGAAAAGCCGAAAGCCTGCGGAGAAAACAGGCTCCTGACGTGCGTAAATTCTGTTATTACCGTTGGATGCTTACCGATGCGTGGCCGGCTAAGGATGTGCGCATGTATGATCTCACCGAGGCAGTCACCACACGATACAACGAGGAAAAAAATCAGTATATCGAGGCAAACAAAAAGCTCGACAGAAGGAAAACGGGCTCCCTGTTGTTTGCTGAAATTTTGTGCAGAAGCGGCGAAATTGCCTTTACCGTGTTCGTAATCTATCAAGCTGTTCACGGAAAGATCAGCATCGGCGATATCGCCCTGTACACAGGTTTTGCCCTAAGCGTGTCCCGATCTTTTACGGAAGCTTTGTCCATTTTGGTTATGGGATATACAAGATCAACTGACATCATGGGGAGAGTGTTCGATTTCTTTTCTATGAACGCTGAAGAGACTCACGGCGATCGCAGACTCGAAACGTTTCAGTCCCTCACCTTTGATAACGTATATTTCAAATATCCACATACCGAGAAATATGTGCTGAGCGGCGTTTCCTTTACGCTGAACAAGGGTGACAAACTGTCCATCGTCGGCATTAATGGTTCTGGCAAATCCACCATTGTCAAATTGATGCTTGGCCTGTATGAGATCGAATCGGGAGAGATTCGGATCAACGGCTATCCCATGTCGGAATATGATATCCGTGATGTGCGAAAGCTCTTTTCCGCCCTCTTTCAGAGCTATGTGCAGTATCCGCTGTCCTTGCGGGAAAATATCGCACTTTCTTCGCTGGACAGAATTGACAACGACAAAGAGATCGAAGATGCGCTCACGCAAAGCGGCGTTTATGAGGAGCTGCAGCCAAAACTGGAAAGCGGTCTGGATTCCTACATGACCCGCAAATTTGATGACAAGGGAACCGAACTGTCCAAGGGTCAGTGGCAAAAAATAGCTCTCTCACGCGCCTATTTCAAAAATGCACCCATCATCATCTTTGACGAGCCGTCCGCCGCACTGGATGCCGAGGCAGAGGATCGCATATTCCGCAACTTCGAGGAAATCTCCGAGGGCAAAACGGGCATTATGATTTCGCACAGGATCTCCAGTGCGCGGCTGTCCAACAAAGTTATTGTTCTTGACGGAGGAAAGATCACGGAGACGGGCACTCACGACGAGCTCGTTGCGCTGGACGGCCTGTACGCGAAGCTCTATAACCTCCAGCGCGAGAAATATACAGCAAAGGAGGAGGCGTAACGATGAATAAGCTCAAAGTGTTTTTCTCCGGATTGTTCAGAAACGTTTGGTTCGGGATCAAAACGAGCTTTCTCGCATCCAAGTTCTATTTTTCCATGAAGCTGCTGATCCTCCTCTCCACCACGGCAATTCCGCTTATCAACATTTGGCTGTGGAAAGAAGTGCTGAACGGAATTGTGGACTATCAGAACCGCAGCAATTCCGTCATCCTCTGCCTTACCGTTTATCTTGCGCTGCAGCTTACGACCTATCTGTTGGCAAAATTCAATGCATATGTCAATAACCGTTACAGCGACGAGATGCAGTTTTACATTGAGACGGTTATGATGGAAAAAACCTCCCGCATGGATCTGTCATTCTTTGATTCAGCCAAAATGGGCGATAAAGTTCGTCACGCCCGGAGTAATTTCAATGCCATGACGCAGATGACCTGGCTGGTTTTTGACATTATTTCCGCATTTATCAATGTCAGCGCCACTCTGGTTATCGTTTGTGCATACAAATGGTGGCTGGGTCTTGCTACGCTTGCTCTTTTGATCCCCTTCCTGCTGTATAACAAAAAACGCACCGAGCGCAAGCTGGCAATGGAAAAGGAACAGCTCCGCGATAACCGCAGGAAGGATTATTATCGCGATGTATTCTTCAACAACGATATTCAGTTTGAAATCAAGCTGAATCATATCGGGCCTTATTTTATCCAGAAATATAAGGAAATCTGGCAAAAGCTGTACAGGATCAATAAGGCCGAGGATATCCGGCACAATATCATCAATGCGCTGATTATGATCGTCAACGTGTCCAGCGAATTTCTGGTGCTGATGGTATCGGTGTTTGATGTTATAGGTAAACATATCGGCATCGGCGACCTGCAGTACAATCTCAGCATGGTGACCCGGCTGCGCGGTCAGGCCGAGACTCTGGTCCGTGCCGTCAACGATTTTCTGAACAGCAATTCGCGTCTGCTCGAGCTTCAGGAATTTATGGAGATTCAGCCGGAGCTTGAAAAGAGCGGAACGTTAAAGCCGTCGAAAAATCCCAAAATCGAATTCTGCAATGTAAGCTTCCGATATCCGAATGCAGAACAGTACGTTCTTAAAAATTGTTCTTTTGTTATCAATCCGCAGGAGAAGATCGGATTGATCGGGCTGAACGGCGCCGGAAAATCCACGATCATCAAGCTGATGTTCCGGTTCTACGACCCCGAAGAGGGCTGCATCAAGCTCGACGGTTTGGATCTGAAGGAATACGATGTTTATGCCGTGCGCAAGGTGTTTGGCGTACTGTTCCAGGATTACGTGACCTACTGTCTGCCTCTTCGTGAGATCATTGCGCTTTCCGATTTCGATGAACGCTTTAATGACGAAAAGCTGAAAAAGTCCTGTGACATCAGCGGAGCAAGCGAAATCATCAAGGACTGGGAGAACGGATTTGACAGCGTACTCGGTCGCTACTATGCCGACAACGGAAAGGATCTGTCAGGTGGTCAATGGCAGCTCGTTGGGCTCGCCCGCGCCTATTTCAAGGACAGCGAATACATGATTCTTGACGAGCCCTCCGCCGCCCTCGATCCGATCTCCGAGGACCGTATTTTTGAACAGCTCTATCATCTGAGCGAGGGCAAAAGCTCGGTCACGATCTCACACCGGCTTTCAAACACCACCCTTGCCGATAAGATCTTTGTCATCGATGACGGACATATTATCGAACAGGGCTCGCACTTTGAGCTTTTGAAACAAAACGGAAAGTATGCCGAGCTGTTCAATTTGCAGGCAAGTAAATATCTGTAAGCACAAAACACCACGGATGCTAATCCGTGGTGTTTTTGCTGCAAAGGCTGCTTATTCCATTCAAACTTCAGGCAAATAATTACTTCTTACTCGTTATTTTCGCCCTCAAGCATTTCGGAATACCAGGGCGCGCCGCCCTCAGAGAGGAAATGCACGGGGGTGAAGGGATCCTGGCACTCCCAGGCCGCCTCGGGCAGGGGGATGCCGGTGTTGTTTGCAATGACCATGCCCGCACCGTGGCCGCCGCGGTCAACGATGAGCTCCTTTACCGCACCCGCCATCATGGCGTTGGAGGTAACGGCGCAGTGGGCGCACTGCTCAAGGATGATGCCGTACCAGGGAGAAACACGTCCGCCCGCACCGTCGTTCTTCCAGACGTTGAAGGTATTGCCGGTGACGGTGCAGCCGACGGCCTTGCGCATATAGATCTGGCAGTCATCATTGGAACCGGGCTCCGCCTGCGCGCCGCTGCGGACAATGGTGTTACCCGTAACGGTGATGGCATAGGGCATAACGGTGTGGGTCTTATTGAGGCGCTTGTGGAAGTTCGGCGCATCCTTGATGACGATGGCCGGGCCGAAGGCGCGGTCAAAATAGTTGCCGGTGAGGTTATAGCGCATACCGCCCATGAGCTTGACGCCGCATTCGCCGTTCCACTCCACGCGGTTGGAGGTGAAATTGACGGCGGAGTTCCAGGTGTCGCCGCCAAAGCCCGCCTTGCCGTTGCCGGAGAACCAGTTGTCCACGATGAAGGCATCGCAGCCGTCCAGATAGAAGCCGTAGCCGGCGTTCCTGATGCACTGGGAATGGCGCATGGATACCGCCCAGGCGCCCACCATATTGATGCCGTTGCCGGTGCAGTTGAAAACGCGGCAGTTATCAATGCGGATGGAATGCTCGGCGCGGGTCACATGGCGCTCGCGGTTCATGCTCATGCCGTGCATATTCTTGCCCATGCCGCGGCCGTCCAGAGAGATACCGTAGAAGGTGGTACCGATGGCATCGGAGATCTCAAGGATGCACTCCTGATCCTCGTGCGCGGGGATGAGCACCGTTCTGCCGACAAACTGATAAGACCAGGTCGCAGCAGCGCAAACCTCGATCTGCTGGGGAACATAGATCACATCCGTGCGGTAAATACCTGCGGAGAAACGCACGCTGCAGTGCTTTTCCGCCGCCTGCTGCATCGCTGCGCGGATGGCCTCGGTATCGTCATGGACGCCGTCGCCCACGGCGCCGAAATCCTTCGGATCAAAAATGTATTTTCTGTATTCCATGATCAAACAATTCCTTTCGGTTGGTCTTTGCGTTAATACTAATACATTTGTGCCGGGATTGCAAGCCCCTCCGGCAAAAAAACTGCCCCGTAAAACAGGTGTGCCGTCTCCCGGCGGGAGGCGGCACACGCATTTTGCCTTAGTTTGCGTTGTTTTCGATTTTCTGCTCGTCGCAGAGGGTGATCTTGATCTTGAGATACTCGCCGCGCTTGCTGTCGTAGAAATTGTCGTCGCGGTAAACGGTCAGCTCCACCTCGTCGCCGGCCTTGTACTTGTCCTTGAGCTTGTTGAGCTCCGCCATGGTGGAGAAGCTCTCTCCGGCAAACTCGGTGATGATATCTCCCTTGCGCAGACCGGCCTGCATGGGCTCCATGGCGCGGAAGGCAGAGATCATAAAGCCGGCGGGAATGCCGTAATAGTCGGTGTAGATATCGGTGAGCAGCTGACCCTCCACGCCGATGCCGGGCTTGCCGGCAATGTAGCCGTACTGGATGAGCTCATCCACGATGGGCTTGAATACGGCGGTGGGGATGGCAAAGCCCAGGCCGTCGGCATAGGCATCGGACAACTTCAGGGAGTTAATGCCGATGACCTGGCCGTACATATTGAAGAGGGGGCCGCCGGAGTTGCCGTGGTTGATGTCTGCATTGGTCTGCAGGAGGATGAAGGTCTGCTCATCCACGGTGATCTCGCGGTTGACGGCCGAGATGATGCCGTTGGTGACGGTGCCGAAAAGCTCCATGCCGTAGGGATTTCCGATGGCAACCACGGGATCGCCCACCCGGACGGTGGAGGAATCGGCAAAGGTGGCCACAGGCAGATCCTTGGCATCGATCTTGATGACGGCGATGTCGGAATCGGTGTCGCGGCCAACCACGCTGGCCTCATGGGTGGTGCCGTCGGCCAGCAGCACGGAAATGCTGCGGGCATTCTCCACCACGTGGGCATTGGTCACGATGTAGCCGTCGGCGCTCATGATGATGCCGGAGCCGGAGCCCTCACCCGCCTCGGTGAAATTGGACATCACCTGGGTCACAATGCCGACAACGGAGGGAGAACAGTATTCGGCGATCTGTCCGATGGTCAGCTCCTCGCCCTCCACCGGGGGCTTGATCTCCGTTTCCGGAGCCGGGTTCAGCCCCAGGAAGGGGTCAACCTCGCCGCCCGGCTCACGGTCTGTGGCGCCGGACTGCATGTTGGCCCGCTCGGAGGCCTCCGGGCCGACGACGATCTGCAGCGCGCCGTCCTTCATGCCGATGTAGGCATAATCCATGGCAAAGACCGCCACAAGACCCACCACCAGCGCGGCCGCCACCGCGATGAGAACCAGCAGGGCGGACATGCCGCTCTTTTTCTTCTTTTCCGGCGCGGGGGGCGGCGGCATCGGACCCTCGCGGGTCTCATTGTGCCAGACGGGCTCCGTCTTGGCCTCCTCGCGGACGGGCTCCTCCCGCTGAGGCTCTGCCTCGGGGCGCTCCTCCGGTGCCGGCTCTGCGCCGGGCTGCTCCGCGGGTGCTTCCGCAGCGGGCGCGGGCTGATTTTCCTGCCCGGGATCGGTATCCCAGAAGAAATTGTTGTCCATAATGTTATCCTTTCTGCTTACCGCATGGGAGATGATTCTTCGTGTTCCGGCAGACGGTGGGCTGCTGAGTCCGCATCGTTTTTCTGACGGTCCAGTTTCAGTGTAAATGTAAATTCCGCATATTCACCGGGGGAGGATTTTGCATAGATCTCCTGCCCGTGGCGGTTGACGAGGGTGCGCACGATATACAGGCCGAGTCCGAAGGAATCCTTGGACAGGCCGCGGGATTTGTCCACCTTGTAGAAGCGCTCAAAGACGTGGGGCAGATCCTCCAGCGGGATACCGCGGCCGGTGTTGTATACCGAGATCTCGCAGAGGCCGCCCTTGCGGCTGACCGTAACCTTCATTTTTCCGCCCGCCTCGGTGTATTTCTGGGCGTTGTCGATGAGGTTGTACATGATCTGCATCATGGCATCGGGATCGGCCTGCACAAACACGCGATCCTCGAAGAAATCAAATTCCACATCGATGCCCTTTTCCTCGATCTGCTGCTCCAGGCCGATGGCGCACCGGCCGATGATATCGCAGATGTTGACCCGGGTGAGATTGATCTCCTGCCGTCCCGCATCGATGCGGGAGGTGAGCAGCAGCTTGTTGACCAGCCGGGAAATCCTTCGGGTTTCCGAGCTGATGGTCTGCAGATATTCCTCCCGCCGTTCCGGGGGGATGGTGCCGTCCAGCATTCCGTCGGCAAAGCCGGCGATGGTGGTCATGGGCGTTTTGAGCTCATGGCTGATGTTTGCGATAAATTCGCTGCGGGTTTTCTCGTTTTCCGCTAGGGAATCGGCCATTTTATTGAAGGCGTCGGAGAGCTCGGCGATCTCATCGTTGCCCCAGACCTCCACCCGGCGGCCAAATTCGCCCCGGGCAAAGCTGCGGGCGGCGTTGCGCAGCGCCACCAGCGGGCGCACCATGCGCGCCGTGGATACAAAGCTGACCACCGAGGCGCCGCTGAGGATGACGATGGCCGTCAGCACCAGCAGCATGGAAAGCCGCCGGAAGGCGGCATCCAGCGAAGAAAGGCTGGAGGCAACAAAGATATACACCGTACCGAAGCGGACGGTATCCCGCCGCTTTGCCAGTATTGCCGCCTTTTCGCCGTAGAAATCCCCCATGGTTCCCACCATGTAGACCCCCTCACCGACGGTCAGATACTGCAGCAGGCCGGTATCCATCTGCGTTTGCTCGCCAAAATGCTTCCGTTCCTGTCCCTTGGCGGCAAAATCCAGAAAAACCCTGCCGTTTGCATCGGCCACCACCACCGAAAGCTGATAAATATCCGCCGTCGCCTGCAGGGTTCCCGGCATATCCATCGAGCTTTCGATGGCAACGGAGCGCTCGGTCAGCGCCATGGCCATTTCCAGCTGATCCTCCTTTTCCGATGCGGAATAATCGGAGAGAAAGATGGAAAAAACGCCGGTAAGCAGCGCAACGGTGATAACCAGCAGGCCGGCAATGGACAGGAAATTCTTTTTAAATACGCTGTTTAAGCCACGCATCGGGAAAATTTCCCCCGTCCCTTTATTTTTCCTTTACTTCGAACTTATATCCCACGCCCCACACGGTGCGCAGGCTCCATTTGTCGCTGATGCCTTCCAGTTTTTCCCTCAGGCGCTTGACGTGAACGTCGATGGTGCGGGTGTCGCCGAAATAATCGTAGCCCCACACCTGATCCAGCAGCTGATCTCTGGTGAACACCGTGTCGGGATTGGAGGCAAAGAAATACAGCAGCTCAATTTCCTTGGGGGGTGCATCCACCTCCCGGCCGCCGAGAATGAGGGTGTAGCTGTCGAGATCCACCACAATGCCCTCATATTCCACGTGCTTTGCGCCCTCCTCCACGCCGGCGCGGCGAACCACCGCCCGGATGCGGAGAATGACCTCCTTCATATCAAAGGGCTTGACGATATAATCGTCCGCACCGATCTCAAAGCAGGCCACCTTGTCGGAGATCTCTCCCTTGGCGGTCACCATGATGATGGGCATTTTGGATTCTCTGCGGATCTCCGCACAGACCTCGCGGCCATCCTTCTTCGGCATCATGATATCCAGCAGCGCAAGGTCCGGCTTCTGCTTGCGGAAGGCCGTCACGGCCTCCTCGCCGTCCTTGGCCAGAATGACATTCCAGCCCTCTTTTTCCAGGTAAAGCCGCAGAAGATTTGCAATGTCCGCATTGTCTTCTGCCACAAGTATCTTCAGGCTCATTTCAAACCCTCCTTTGCAGGCCGGCTCATCTCCGGCCTTTTGCTCTTATATTATACACGATTTTCACCCATTTGTATGAATGATTTGTGAATTGACTTTAATTTTTTTGTAAATCGCCGGTTGTTCACAATTTGAGCATTTCGCCGTTTTTTCGTCTAACTTTCCGGATGTCCTTGACTATGGGCGCGGCATTTGAGATAATATACGTATCTTTTTTACAAAGAAAGGCATCATCCATGAAATACCTTGTTATGCTTGGCGACGGCATGGGCGACCGTCCCCTGCCCGAGCTGGATATGAAAACCCCTCTCGCCGCGGCGGACATTCCCTGCATGGATTCTCTCGCCCGGGGCGGCAGCTGCGGCCTTGTGCATATGCTCAAGGAGGGGCTTCCCCTGGGCAGCGACGTTGCCAACCTTTCCGTGCTCGGCTATGCGCCGGAGCGCTATTATACCGGCCGTTCCCCATCGAGGCTCTGGGGCTCGGTCTGCCCGTCGGCGAGGATGATATGGTTTTCCGCACAAACCTCATCAACACCCGCATGGATGGCGACCGCGAGATCATGGTCGACCATTCCTCCGACAAAATCACCGATGCCGAAGGCCGCGCCCTCTGCGAATTTCTGCAGGAAAAGCTCGGCGGCGGCGAATTCGACTTCTATTTCGGCGCAAGCTACCGCAATATTATGATCTGGCGCGGCGGCCGTGAAAAATGCGGCGCCGATCTTTTGCTGACCCCGCCCCATGACATTCTGGAGCGTCCCATCGCCGGCTATCTGCCCCGGGGCACGGGCGCCGAGGCGCTCTGGGCGCTGTGCGAGAAGGCGGTTTCCCTGCTGCGCGACCATCCCGTCAATGCTGCCCGCCGGGAAAAGGGTCTGCGGGATGCCAACCGCATCTGGTTCTGGGGCGAGGGCACAAAGCCCGCCCTTTCCTCCTTTGCCGAGGCCTACGGCATCCGCGGCGCCATGGTGACCGCCGTTCCCCTGCTGGCCGGCATTGCCCGCGGCACCGGCATGGAGCTCTGCGAGGTGGAGGGCGCCACCGGCGACATCAACACAAACTTTGAGGGCAAGGCCGAGGCTGCCATTGCCGCCTTCCGCCGCGGCGCGGATATGGTCTTTGTGCATGTGGAAGCCCCCGATGAATGCGGTCACGACGGCAATGCCGCCGAAAAGAAGCTCTCCATCGAGTATATCGACCGCCGCATCCTCACCCCGGTGAAGGCCTATCTTGACGGCACCGGCGAGCCCTATGGCATTCTGCTGCTGCCCGACCATGCCACCCCCATCTGCGAGCGCACCCATACCCTGGATGCCATCCCCTTCGTCACCTTCTACAGCCATCTTCCCGGCGCGCATCCCGCCGCCGGCTACAGCGAGGCGGAGGCTGCCAAAACCGGTCTTTCCGTGGCCGAGGGCACCACGCTGATGGCCAAGTTCCTTTCGGTGAAGTAAGATGCGCATTCTCGGTGTTGATTACGGCGAGGTTCGCACCGGTCTCGCCCTTTCCGATCCCCTGGAAATGCTTGCCTCCGCCGTGGAGACCGTCACGGCCTACCAGCCGGAAAAGGCAGCCCGCGCCGTGGCCGACAAGGCCATCGCCCTCAAGGCGGAGCACATCGTCCTCGGCCTGCCAAAGAATATGGACGGCAGCGAGGGCTTCCGCGCCGAGGCCACCCGCCGCTTTGGCGAAATGCTCCGGGAGATGACCGGCCTTCCCCTGACCTATTGGGATGAGCGGCAGACCACCAACGAGGCCCATCGCATCCTCGCCGACAACGGCCGCAGCGGCAAGCGCCGCAAATCCGTGGTGGATCAGGTGGCGGCGGTGGTCATTCTGCAGAGCTATCTCGACAGCCGCCCCCGGAATCTGTAATTTCCCGCTTTTTCCCTTTCTTTTTCTGCGGGAGTATGCTAAAATAAGATAAACCCAGGACACCTTCGCAAAGGAGATTGTCTTTTTATGAAGATTCTTGTTTCCGCCGGGCTGCACAACCGCACCAACTGCCCGGTCTTTGTACCCGCCGCAAAGCCGGCCTACGATCATTTTGCCCTGCGCACCCCCGGCGGCGACCGCATTCCCGCCCAGTATACCGACCGGGACGGCGTCGGCGGCATTCTCTTTATCCTTCCCTGGCTGCGCGCCGGCGAGTCCCTCTCCCTGCGCGTGGTGAAGGCCACCGGCCGCACCCCCGCCTGCAGCTGCAGGCTTTCCGAGGATCGCGTTTCCATCCGGCTGGATGGGCGCGAGCGCACCGGCTATTATTTTGGCCGCGATCTCGCAAAGCCCTACCTTGGCCCCTTCTTTGACCGCTACGGCAGCCAGATCACCCGCCTGGATCTCAAAACCCAGGAGCATCCCCACCATCGCTGCTTCTGGTTCTCCCACGGCAGCGTCAACGGGGTGGACACCTGGAATGAGCCGGAGGATCACGGCTATATCCGCAACGAGCGCATCGAGCAGGTGGAGGCCGGCGACGTTTTCACCGGCTTTGTCGCCCGCAATATCTGGACCGACCACAGCGGCAATCCCCTTTGCCGGGATCGCACCACCGTCCGCTTCTACCGCATGGCCGACGGAAACACCGTGGCCGACGTATCCTTGACCCTCTATGCCGAATTCGGCGATGTGACCCTCGGTCAGACCAAGGAGGCCGGCCCCGTGGCCGTGCGCATGAACCACAATCTCACCGTCAAGCCCGGCACCGGCCGCTTTGAGAACGGCTGCGGCGGCATCAACGAGGACGAGATCTGGATGAAGCGCGCCCCCTGGTGCGATTATTACGGCACCGAAAAGGGTCACCTCTGCGGCTTCGCCATTCTGGACAATCCGGAAAACGAAGGACACCCCTGCTACTGGCACGCCCGGGACTACGGTCTCATGGCGCCGAACAATTTCTACATCCCCGGCGACCGCCGCATCCCGAAGGGCGAGAGCATGACCTTCCGCTACCGTCTCATCGCCCACAGCGGCACCACCGAAGAGGCCGGCATTGCCGCCCGCTTCGCCGACTATGCAGCTCCCCCCGCAGCAAGCTGCGAGGAATAAGAAAAAACCAATAAACCTAAATAAAGGAGAGCAAGATCATGAGCAAGAAACTCGGTTACGGCGTTCTCGGCCTCGGTATCGGCCGCTATCACGCCAAGGCTGCCTTCGACATGGAGGAAGCCGAACTCATCGCCGTGTGCGATGCCCGCCCCGACCGCCTGGAGAAGCACAAGAGAGAATATCCCGAGATGTATCCCGACCTGACGGTTTACACCAAGTATGAGGATATGCTGGCAAACCCCGACATCGACATCATCTCCGTCGCCACCCCCTCCGGCACCCATGCCGAGTATGTCTGCCAGGCTCTGCGCGCCGGCAAGCACGTTCTCGTTGAGAAGCCCATCGACATCACCCTCGAGGCTGCCCAGTCCATCGTGGACTGCATGAAGGAGACCGGCAAGAAGGTCGCCTGCGTCTTCCAGAACCGCCGCACTCCCAATGTGCTGGCCATGAAGGAAGCCATCGATGCCGGCCGTCTCGGCAAGCTCATCTCCGGCGAGTTCTCCGTCAACTGGTACCGCACCGATGATTATTTCGCCGATGGCGGCTGGCGCGGCACCTGGGCCATGGACGGCGGCGGCTCCCTGATGAACCAGGCCGTTCACACCGTTGACCTCATGCAGTGGATGATGGGCGATGTTTACTCCGTCCGCTCCGTCATGGGTCTCTACAACCACGACATCGAGACCGAGGACATGACCAAGTCCATCGTCACCTTCAAGAACGGCGCCGTTGCCACCTTCACCTCCACCACCTGCGCCTATCCCGGCCTGTCCACCGACATCGGTGTTCACGGCACCGACGGCTCCATCGAGCTCATCTGGGGCGATGTTCGCACCTGGAAGATCCGCAATGAGAGCGAAGAGAAGATGCTGGAGGAAGAGGCTGCCATGAAGAGCGGCGAAGGCCTTGCCAACACCGCCACCGGCGCTGACCCCAACAAGGTCGGCGGCCATCCCTTCCACGTTCAGGATATCGTTCATGCCGTCATGGAGGATCGCGATCCCTATGTCGGTCCCGTGGAGGCCATGAAGGCTCTGCGCATCATCCTCGCCGTTTACGAGTCCGCAAAGAACGGCGGTAAGGAAGTCGTTCTCGACTGATTTGACCCGCAAATTCTGCCGGAGGACCGCTGGTTCTCCGGCATTTTTTCTCCCCTTCCGCCAAGTTTTTTGCCCCCTGATCCGTATAAAGACTGCGGGTATGCGTCCCGCCGTCCCGGCAGGGGCGAAATCTGTCGATTTCAAAGGAGTCCCCATGAAACGCACCGCGCTACACATCGCCATCATTTTCATGATCCTTCTTGTGGCCGCATTTTTTACCCTGCGGGCCCTTTCCGACCTCGGCTATCTTCCCGGCCGGGTCTATTCCGCCGAGGATTTCGGCATCGAGACCCTCCAAAGCCCCCGGGATGCCGACGGCGACGGCCTGGACGACTATACCGATATGCTGCTGGCCGCCCGCGCCCGCATTGAGAGCGCGCCGCAGTATGTCAGCGCCTATTATGCCGGCGGCTATCCTCCCGAGGGCGAGGGTGTCTGCACCGATGTCATCTGGATCGCCTTCCGCGCTGCCGGGTATGATTTCAAAGCCCTGGTGGATGCCGATATCGCCGCCCGGCCGGAGGCCTACACCGCCATCACCACCCCCGATCCCAATATCGATTTCCGCCGGGTGCGGAATCTCCGGGTCTTCCTTGCCGCCCATGCCCGCAGCCTGACCTGCGATGTGGAGGAAATCGACCAGTGGCAGCCGGGAGATATCGTTGTCTATGCCGGCCACATCGGCATCGTCTCCGATAAGCGCAACCGCCGCGGCATTCCCTATATCATCCACCACGGCAGCGGCACCGGCGCCGAAGAAAACGCCATCACCCACGATGAGATCGTCGGCCACTACCGCTGGGAAGGGTAAGCTCCCCGCCCATCGCCCCCGGGGCTTTGCAACAGTGAGTTGCAGAGTCCGGGGGATTTTTTCCTTTGAACGGATTTCTTTTCTTTTTTTCGCGCAACTATTGCGTGCGGCGCCTTTTCCATGTATAATTGGTGGAAAAGGAATCTCTCCCGGCGTATAATAGGGGAAATTCCCGCATCAAACACCGAAAAGAGGTTTTTCACATGACCATCGGAGAGAAAATCGCCCATTTGCGCTCCCATGCGAAGATGACGCAGGAGGAGCTCTCGGAGTATCTCGGCATTTCCCGCCAATCGGTCTCCAAATGGGAGGTCGATCAGGCCGAGCCGCGCATTGATAAGATTCTGCAGATGTGCGTTCTCTTCCAGATCACGGCCGATGACCTCATCCGGGAGGATGTGCAGCTTTCCCGCACGGACGACCAGCCCGAGCTGAAATACCGCAGCAATTTTTTTGGCGCCCACGGCTTCCGCGCCGAGGCCGGAACCCGGCTGACGGCGGAGCTGGCCTTCAAGGTGGGCCGCTTCCTCGGCTGGTATTACGCAAGCGATCTCTCCGGCTGCCGCGACCGTACCTACCGTCCCCGCGTGGTCATCGGAAAGGATACCCGCCAGTCCAGCTACACCCTGGAATATGCCATCGCCGCCGGGCTGACAGCCTCCGGCGCCACGGCCTACATGCTTCATGTGACCACCATCCCCAGCGTTTCCTTCGTCACCCGCAGCGAAAACTTTGACTGCGGCATCATGATCTCCGCATCCCAGAGCTCCTTTTATATCAATGCCATCAACATGGTCAACCGCCATGGCGAGCGGATGGACGACCGGACGCTGGCCTATCTCGAGGCCTATCTTGACGGGCGGACGGAGGAGCTGGGGCTGAATGCCCTGGATCTTCCCCAGGCCACCCATGACCGCATCGGCACCATTGTGGACTATGTGGCCGGCCGCAACCGCTATATCGGCTATCTCATCTCCCTGGCCGCCAACTCCTACCGGGAGCTGCGCATCGGTCTGGACTGCGCCAACGGCGCCGCCTGGATGATCGCGCCCTCGGTTTTCGAGGCGCTGGGCGCCCGTACCTTTGTCATCCATGCCCGCCCCGACGGACAGAACATCTGCCGGGATTCGGGCATCGCCCACCCTGAGGAGCTGCAAAAGCTGGTGGTGGAAAACCGGCTGGATATCGGCATCGCCTTTGACGGCGACGCCGACCGCTGCATCGCCGTGGATGAAAAGGGCAATGTTCTCACCGGCGAGCACATTCTCTACATCCTCGCAAACCGCCTGCACCGCCTCGGCGGCCTGCAGGACAACACCGTTGTCACCACCGATGTGTGCAGCATCGGCCTTGACCGGTCACTGGCCGAGGCCGGCATTCTCTCCGACCGCGCCCCGACCGGCACCCGCCACTTCTACCAGCGGATGGTGGACAAGGGCTATACCCTCGGCGGCGAGCAGTCGGGCAGCATCGTCATGCGGAAGTATGCCACCGCCGGCGACGGCCTGCTGACGGCGCTGATGCTCATCGAGGAAATGCTGGATCGCAAGCAGGTTCTCAGCGCCCTGACGGCCGATCTGAAGCTATTCCGGCAGACCTTCGTGGAGCTTCGCGTTTCGGATAAAAAGCAGGTCATGCTTGATGCGGAAATCCGCCGCCGCGTGGAGGAAATCTGCCACAGCGAAGGCGGAAACACCCGGGCGCTTCTGCAGGAAAGCCCGGCCTACCCCTACATCCGCATTCTTGCGGAGGCCGAAAATGAGGCCGAGGCAGGCCGCATCGCCGGCGAGCTGTCCGAGCTTATCCGCAGCAAGGGCTATGCCCATGCGTAAAATTTTTTTCAAAAGAGGGCTTGACAAATTCAAATCCTGGGTGTATGCTATAGTCACATTGATAAAGGCTGCGACGAAGAAAGCCGAAGCACAATGCTTTCAGAGAGCCGGCGGTTGGTGCGAGCCCGGCAGCGGAATGTTTCATGCGCTATCCCTTCCGAGCCGAAATCCCAAAAGCGTTTTTTGCGTGAGTAGACGGTTTCCGTATCCGCTGCGTTAGGGCGGGGGGCTTGTTGGAGCCCACAGAGTGGTTCTCCCCTCGGGGAGGGCAAATTGAGTGGTACCGCGGATAGTTTTTCAGTGAAATTACCCGTCTCAAGAAAGAAAATTTCTTGAGACGGTTTTTTTATTGCCTCAAGAAAGTCCAACAGAATGGATCAGAGAGGAGAAAACAAAACATGGAATTCAACCTGAAAGAAGTCGCACGCCGCATCCGCGACCTGCGCGAAGCCACCGGCTATACCCAGGAGGAGCTGGCTCGGCTGACGGGCGTCACCGTCGAGGATTACCGGGTGCTTGAAGCCGGCGAGAGCGATTTTTCCTTCACCTTCATCTACAAGTGCGCCAAGGCCTGCGGCGTCGAGGTCACCGACATTCTGGAGGGTACCAGCGCCACGCTGACCTCCTTTGCCATCACCCGCCGCGGCGAAGGTCTGAAGATCGTCAAAAAGCACGGCTATGTTTACAACAACCTGGCACCCAAATTCAAGGATAAGCTCGCCGAGCCCTTCCTCGTCAAGTTCCCCTACCTGCCGGAGGAGCAGGATATGCCCATCAAGCTCAGCTCCCACAACGGCCAGGAGTTCGATGTCATCGTCAAGGGCTCCCTGAAGGTTCAGGTGGGCGGCCATGTGGCCGTTCTCAACGAGGGCGACTCCATCTTCTACAACAGTCTGATCCCCCACGGCATGATCGCCGTTTCCGAAGGCGGCTGCGAGTTCCACGCTGTGGTGCTCAATCCCCAGGACGGCCAGGTCAGCGAGGAATATCCCGAGGCTCCCTATGTCGCCGCCAAGACTGCCGCGGAGCAGAGCCGTCCCGCCTCCGTCGCCGATGATTTCATCACCTCCACCTACGACGAGCATGGCGTTTTCAACGGAATCTCCTTTAAGAACGCCGATCGCTTCAACTTCGCCTTTGACTGCGTGGATGCCGTCGCCGCAAAGAGCCCCGACAAGCTCGCCATGCAGTGGGTGGCAAATGACAAGAGCGACCGGAAGTTCACCTTCCTTGACATGAAGAAATACTCCGCAAAAACCGCCAACTACTTTGAATCCCTCGGCATCCAGCGGGGCGACACCGTCATGCTGGTGCTCAAGCGGCATTATCAGTTCTGGTTCTGCATGCTCGCCCTCCACAAGATCGGCGCCATCGCCATCCCCGCCACCAACCAGCTGGTGGAGCACGATTTCACCTACCGCTACAAGGCGGCAAAGGTCAAGGCCATCGTCTGCACCGCCGACGGTGAGGTTGCCACAGAGGCCGAAAAGGCCGCCGCCGAATTTCCCGGCATGATCAAGATCCTGGTCGGCGGCAAGCGCGAGGGCTGGGCAGACTTCAATGTGGAGATGGAGCGCTTCTCCACCCACTTTGACCGCAAGCCCGATTCCCCCTGCGGCGACGATCCCATGCTCATGCTCTTCACCTCCGGTACCACGGGCTATCCCCGCATCGCCACCCATTCCTACAAGTACGCCCTGGGTCATTATCCCACGGCGCGGCACTGGCACAATGTGAATCCCAACGGTCTCCACTTCACCATCTCCGACACCGGCTGGGGCAAGGCTCTCTGGGGCAAGCTCTACGGCCAGTGGCTCTGCGAGGCAGCGGTCTTCACCTATGATTTCGACCGCTTCCGCTCGGAGGATATTCTGCCCCTCTTTGCAAAGTACGGCATCACCACCTTCTGCGCACCGCCCACCATGTACCGCTTCTTCATCAAAGAGGATCTCTCGAAGTACGACCTCTCCTCCATCAAATATGCCACCACGGCGGGCGAGGCTCTCAACCCCGAGGTCTTCAACCAGTTCAAGAAGGCCACCGGCCTGACCATCATGGAGGGCTTCGGCCAGACGGAGACCACCCTCTCCATCGCAAACTTCGTGGGCTCCACCCCGAAGATCGGCTCCATGGGCAAGCCCAGCCCCCTCTACGATGTGGTGCTGCTGGATGGTGACGGCAACCTCTGCAAAACCGGCGACGTGGGCGAGATCTGCATCCGCACCAAGGACGGCGCCCCCTGCGGCCTCTTCATCGGCTACTACCTGGATGAGGAAAAGACGGCCGAAGTCTGGCATGACGGCTATTACCACACCGGCGACCAGGCCACCATGGATGAGGACGGCTATCTCTGGTATGTCGGCCGCAACGACGACGTCATCAAGTCCTCCGGCTACCGCATCGGACCCTTCGAGATCGAAAGCGTCATCATGGAGCTTCCCTATGTGCTGGAATGCGCCATCACCCCCGTGCCCGATGAGGTTCGCGGCCAGATCGTCAAGGCGACCATCGTGCTCACCCGCGGAACGGAAGGCAGCGACGCGCTGAAAAAAGAGGTGCAGGAATACGTCAAAACCCACACCGCGCCCTACAAATATCCCCGCATCGTGGAGTTTGTTGACGAGCTTCCCAAGACCATCAGCGGCAAGGTTCGCCGCGTGGAGATCCGCAAAAAGGATATGGAAAAGCACAACGGCTGATTTACAAAAGTGCCGGCGACAGGAAAAATCCTGCCGCCGGCATTTTTATACAGGCAAAAAAGAGGCAAACCCAGGCTTTGGGTTTGCCTCTTTGAAATGCTTTGCGCAATTTCGGGGTCTTACTTGACCTCGACCTCGGCGCCGGCATCCTCGAGCTTCTTCTTGATTTCCTCGGCTTCGTCCTTGGAAACGGCTTCCTTGAGGGTCTTGGGAGCGCCATCGACGAGCTCCTTAGCTTCCTTCAGGCCAAGGCCGGTCAGCTCACGGACAACCTTGATGACGGCGATCTTGTTGGCGCCGGCAGCCTTAAGAACAACATCAAACTCGGTCTGCTCAGCAGCAGCGGGAGCATCGTCAGCAGCAGCGCCGCCAACCATAGCAACAGGAGCAGCAGCGGAAACACCGAACTCCTCCTCGAGAGCCTTAACGAGCTCAGAAAGCTCGAGAACGGTAAGAGTCTTTACCTCTTCGATAATGCCAAGAATCTTTTCACTGGCCATTTTTCTAATCCTCCAATTAAATTATAAATCAAAAAGTAGTTTTCATGGGTTTGCGACAGAGGCGATGTTACGCGCTCTGCTTCTCGCGGATCTGATCCAGAGCGCGGGCCAGACCGGAAATGGGTGCCTGCAGCGTACCGAGAACGATGGCGATAAGAACCTCGCGGGTCGGCAGCTTGGCAACATCGATGATGGCGGCAGAATCCACCACCTTGCCCTCGACAACGCCGCCCTTCAGCTGGAAGTTCTCGTGCTTCTTGGCGTAGTTGTAAAGGATGCGGGCGGGAGCAACGGCATCGGAATCGCAGGATGCGATGGCGGTGCAGCCGGCGAGGGTCTCGGAGAGCTCCTCGAAGCCGGCCTCCTTAAGGGCAAAGTTCAGGATGGAGTTCTTGACGACCTCATACTTGACACCTGCCTCGCGGAGCTCGCGGCGCAGCTTGGTATCATCCTCAACAGGGATACCGGAGAAGTTGACAAACACGAAGGACTTCGCGTTCTTCATCTCTTCGGCAACAGCGGCCACCTTGGCCTTCTTCTGCTCGAGGATGTTTGCGTTTGCATGCAGCATTTGTAATTTCACCTCCTGGAATCAAAAATTATGCCCCCGCGTCCGGAGAGACACGAGGGCGAATTGATCCCAAGAATCATCGCACCGTATCCTCGGCAGGAAGCTTTCGCGTTACGCCCGGAAGGGCTCCTGCTGTCTGTGGAGCGGAAACAACACACATATTATATCAGCATTTTTTGGTTTGTCAATGCTTTTTCTCTCTTTTTTCAGAAAAAAGTCAAAAGTTTTTTCTTTTCGCTTAAATTTCTTGACAGCACACCGCAGGGAGAGTATATTGAACCTGTAAAACTCCGAAGCTGAGGAGACTCGAGCCGATGTATATTACAAAAATTGAAGCCCTGCGCGATGAAATTCACCTCTATACCGACGGCAGCGGCCCGGTTACCGTCACCGAATATGCCGCCACAGAGGGAGGCGCCCCTGCCCGGGAGCTCTCCCGGACGGTCTGCGAGGCCTCCGGCGGCATCATTCGCCTGCCGCGCTTTCGCGGACAGGAGGATCGGATCTATTCCCGTCTGTCTGTGGAGGGTGCCTCCGGCGCCTGCTTTGTGACCGATTTTGCCCCCGATCTGGCGGAGGTAGGCGGCAGCTATCCCCAGCCGGATATCATCAAAACCCTCGGCGCGCCGCCAAAGCTCGCCGCCCGTCTCGGCATTCCCCAGGGACGGTATGACGTCAGCCTGCCGGGCATTATGTCCACCGTCCCCACCGAGGACACCCTTGCCTACGTCCACAACGGGAAAACCTATTATTTCCTGCAGAGCGCCCTCGCCGGGCTGGATGCCCACATGAAAAGCGCCCCGGTGAACACCCTCATTCTGCTCAATGCCCCGCGCACCTTCGGCTCCACCGGGGAAAAGGCCCTGCTGGACACCGTCATTCACCCGCGCTTTGACTGGGACTATCCCGATGCCTTCATCAGCGCCTTCAACACCGAAACGGAGGAAGGCCTCGGCTACTACTGCGCCTTTGTGGAATTTCTCGTGGAGCGCTACACCCGCCCGGACGGCAAATACGGCCGCGCCGCCGGCGCCATTATCTCAAACGAGGTCAATTCCCAGTATGTCTGGGGCAATGCCGGCGAGATGAGCGCCGAGGACTATATGCGCGAATACACCCGCGCCATGCGCATGGCCTGGATCTGCGCCCGCAAGCACTGCAGCTGGTTCCGGGTCTATATCTCCCTGGATCATTTCTGGACGGGCGTCAATTTCAGCGCCTCGCAGCCTTTGCGCTACTACCCCGGCAGAAAGCTGCTGGAGCTTTTGGGGACTTACGCCCGCGAGGAGGGGGATTTTGACTGGGGCGTCGCCCACCACCCCTATCCCGAAAGCCTCAGCTTCCCCGATTTCTGGAATGATCGCGTTCCCCGCTTCTCTCTGGATACCCAGAAGATCACCTTTAAGAATATGGAGGTTCTGGAAGCCTTCCTCTCCCAGCCGGAATACCTCTACCGCGGACAGCTCCGTCGGGTGATCTTCAGCGAGCAGGGCTTCAACTCCCGGTCGGGCGATCTGCAGCAGCTCACCGAAAAACAGGCCGCAGCCGGCTATGTGCTCGCCTATATGAAGGCGCGGAATATGCAGTGCGTGGATATGTTCACCCACCATGCCTGCGTGGACAACCCCCACGAATTCGGCCTCAACCTGGGCATTTTCCGCTATGATCCCACCGCCCCGGAAGGGGTAGGCGAGCCAAAGCCCATCTTTGACTCCCTTATGGCTATGGATACGCCGAAGGAGGCGGAGGCCGTGGCCGGAGCCCGCGCCTTCATCGGCGAGGAGCTCTTCGATTACCTGCTCAATCCCCCGCCGGTCACCGGCGCCAAATCCCCGCGGGATGTCCTCGGAAACGAATAAAAAGAAGAAGGTCAAGGAGGTTTTTCCTCTTTGACCTTCTTTACTTTTCTCTTTCAATCCCGCTGGGCTTCGCTGCGGATCTCCACCGCTGTGGGGAAAATTCCGTCCTCCGCGAGATTCACCACGGGGATCCCCGCCGTCAGCGCCAGGGTCACGGTCTGCATGGTACCGCTGTCCTCCCGGCGGCCAAAGGCAACGCAAAGCTCCGCGTGATCCACAAGATAACGGTTGCGGACCTGCATACATCCCCGCCAGTAGGCCGGGGAGAGCAGCACGACCTCATCGGCGGCATCCAGCTGGGCGAGATAAACCTCCCGATCCGCCTTGCGCCAGCGCAGATGCTGATCTGCACAGGGGCGAACGATGATGAGGGACAGCTCCGGCAGCTTTTCGCGCATTTCCAGCACGGTCTCCGCCGCCAGCGTATCAAAGCCCAGCGCACCGCCGGCATAAAACCGGCGGAAGCCCTCCTCGTACAGGACGCCGATGACCTCCCGCAGGGAATTCCGCAGGGGCTCACGCACATCCCGCGCGATGATGCGGTGACCGGTGAAGCAGCAGCTGCGGCCACCGGCAGCTGCGGGATTCATGGCCGATTACTCGGCGTCTGCAGGTGCCTCTTCGCAGCACTCGCAGCAGCACTCGGCATCCTCGTCCTCGCAGTCGCAATCCTCGCAGTCGCACTCCTCGTAATCCTCGAAGTCGCAGCAGCCGCAGGTGCAGGTGATGATGCCCTTCTTGTCGAGATAGTAGATGATGGCGGCAGCAATGCCGGCGATGACGGTGAGAATACCGACGATCTTCAGAATGGTAGCAAGCGTCTTGTTCATGATTTTCTATCCTTTCCGGTTCAAAATTGACGAAATAATTTCGTTTCTGATTATATATTACCCTGTCCCGCAGGGAAAGTCAAGGGCAGGATTGTAACTTTTTTGCCGCGTATAATCCCGGGGCTGCCGGCACATACTCTTTTTGCGGCCGCAACGGACCGCAGAAAGGAATTTTACCATGAAAAAGAAGTGCCAGAACCCCGGCTGCTGTGAAAAGCCCCAGGATACGAGTATGCCCCATCCGGAGCGTCCCCATTCCCCGACGCTGGATAAAACGCTGACCACACCGCGAAATAACGCGTCCCGCCGCAGAAACGAGAGCAAGCTTTCGAAATAATGCGGTTTTGCTTAAATTATCCTTTGTAAATGAAATTTATTCCCGTCAGCCCGGATTTTTCCGGGTTTGACCTTTTCTGACGAATGCGGTACAATACATTTGCAAGGTCAAAGAAAGTCAAAGTCTATTTTTCGAAAGGAAAATGAATATGCGCATATCCGACAGCATTGCCGATTTTATCAGCGAGCTTCTCCGCACGGAAGGCGCCGTGGAGCTGCAGCGCAACCTGCTGGCCGACCGCTTCAACTGCGTTCCCAGCCAGATCAACTACGTCATTTCCACCCGCTTTACCCCCGAGCACGGCTACGTGGTGGAAAGCCGGCGCGGCGGCGGCGGCTACATACGCATCACCCGGCTTGCCAGCCCCCGGGAGGTGGCCATGATGCACGTCGTCAACTCCATCGGCGAGGGCATCACCGACCGCGGCGCCGCCATTTGCCTGAAGAACCTTTCCGACGCGGGGCTCATTTCCCCAGCCGAGCAGCAGCTCATTTCCGCTGCCGCCGACGACCACGCCCTGCGCGCCGTTCCCGCCGAGCTTCGGGATCGCGTGCGGGCGGATATTCTCAAGCGCTGCATCATGCGCACCGCCCACTAAACTCTCAAAACCCCAGGAGGATTACTGCTATGCTGTGTGAAAACTGCGGAAAAAATGCCGCCACCTATCACTTCACCCAAAATATCAACGGGCATGAAACCGCCCACCATCTCTGCGCCCAGTGTGCCGCGAAGGCAGGGAGCAGCGACCTGTCCGATCTCTTCGGAAGCTTCTTTTTCGGCGCTCCATCCCTACGGCGCGCCGCCGTATGCGAAAGCTGCGGCATGACCTACGCCGAGCTCTCCCGCAGCGGCAAGGTGGGCTGTGCCGCCTGCTATACCGCCTTCGCCGGGGAGCTGCGTCCAACCCTGCAGCGGCTCTACGGCAACGCCCGCCACACCGGAAAGGTGCCCGCCGATGCCTCTCAGGATCTGCGTCGCCGCCGTCGGCTCTCCGAGGCAAAGCGGGAGCTGTCCGAGGCCATCGCCGCCCAGGAATTTGAGCGCGCCGCCGCCCTGCGGGACGAAATTCGCGCATTGGATGCGGAAAATCAGTAAAAGGAGGAAAGAAAAATGAACAAATGGTACTCCACCGCCCCAAAAGGCGCCGATCCCATCGTGCTTTCCTCCCGCATCCGCCTTGCCCGCAATCTCGCGAGCCTCCCCTTCCCCGGCCGCATGAGCCGGGAGCAGCAGACCGACCTGGTTGCCCGGGTGCGGGAGTGCGTTTCCGCCTGGCATGCGGAAAGCTTCACCGAATATAATGAAACCACCCCGGCAAACACCCTGGCCGCGCTGGCGGAAAGCCATCTCATCTCGCCGGATTTTGCCGGCGCCTCCCACATCCGCGCCGCCTTCATCTCCGGAGACGAATCGGTCTCCCTGATGGTTTGCGAAGAGGATCACCTGCGGCTGCAGCTGCTGGGACAGGGGCTTTGCCTCACCGAGCTTTACGCCAAGGCCGACCGGCTGGACGACGATCTCGGCGGCCGGCTGCACTTTGCCTTCGATGAGCAGCTCGGTTTTCTGACCCACTGCCCCACAAACCTCGGCTGCGGCCTGCGCGCCAGCGTCATGCTGCATCTGCCCGCCCTGGCGCAAAGCGGCGGCCTGCGCCGCATCTCCGAAAATGCCGCCAAAATGGGCATCGCCCTCCGGGGCTTCTTCGGCGAGGGCAGCGACCCCGCCGGCGCCCTCTATCAGATCTCCAACCAGGCCTCCCTCGGGCTTTCCGAGGGGGAGATCCTCCAGCGCGTCACCGAAGTGGTGGAGCATCTTCTCCGGGAGGAGATGCGCCTGCGCCGGGAGCTTCTGCGCGCCGACGAGGGCGCCCTTTCCGACCGGGTTTGGCGCGCCCACGGGCTGCTTTCCTCCGCCCGCCGCATGAGCACCGCCGAGGCCATGCGGCTGCTCTCCGACATCCGGCTCGGCATCTCCCTCTCCCTGCTTCCCGAGGAGGCCGATCTTCCCCTTTTCGGTCTCCTGCGGGAGATCATGCCCGCCGTCATCGATCCCCAGGGCAAAATGACCCCCACCGAGCGGGATACCGCCCGGGCGGATCTGCTTCGAAAGACCTTTTCCCGAAAGGAGTAACCCTCTATGTACGAAAAAAAGTATACCGAACGGGCTGAAAAAGCCCTCAACCTTGCCTTTGCTGCCGCCAAGGCGCTGGGGCACAATTATGTGGGCAGCGAGCATATCCTCCTCGGCCTCATCCGGGAGGAGACGGGGGTTGCCGCCCAAAGCCTCTCCGCCGCCGGCATCACCTACGATGCCGTCCACGAGCGCATTGCAGAGGCCATCGGCGTCGGTGATCCCACCGTCGAGCCCCGCGGCCTGACCCCGCGCACCAAAAACATTCTGGAAATCGCCGCCGCGGAGGCCGCCGCCCTGGGGCATAACTACATCGGCACCGAGCATCTGCTCATGGCCATCCTCCGGGAAGGGGAAAATGTCGCGCTGCGCATTCTCACCGCCCTGGGTGCCGACCGCGCCGGCCTGTACCGCGCCCTGCGCGGCGCCGTCGGCGGCAAAGCCCCGGAGGAAAAGGCCTCCCGGAGCGCAGCCTCCCCCGCCGGCGAGGGAAAAACCGCCGAATTTACCATCGATATGACTGCCCGCGCCAATGACGGCAAGTACGACCCCGTGATCGGCCGCAGCGAGGAGATTCAGCGGGTCATCCAGATCCTCTCCCGCCGGCAGAAGAACAACCCCGTGCTC
>JAFXIE010000045.1 GCA_017533425.1 Clostridia bacterium
CCGCAAGGTTTTTCTCTCCCTCTTGGCTCTCCCTCCGGGAGAGCTGTCGGCGAAGCCGACTGAGAGGGCTTGCAAATTTCCCTCTCCGGCCTCGCTGCGCTCGGCCACCTCTCCCAGGGGGAGAGGCAAGGTTTCGGACAGTCGGGGACGCCTGTCCCTACGGGTTTCCCGCGGGGTTTTCCTCTTTTCGGACAGTCGAGGACGGGGTGCAAATTGCACGGATATATGCTATAATATAAAAAATGAGTTTGCGAGGTGCAGCCCTATGGACATGTTGGCAGAACAGGCAAAATTTGAGACCCGCCGCAAGAAAGCGCAGGATTTTCTGCTGTCGGTGGATCTTTCGGACGATCTCTATGCCGGCGCATCGGTTTTCTCCCTCATTCACGGGGCTCGCCGGGAGGCTGCCGAGGCGCAGCTGAAATTTACCGCCGAGTGGTTTGAGCATCCCCATCCCCACGGCCGCGACCACCGCGGCGAGGCGGATTTTGCCGCCATTTCCATGGTTCCCGCCCTCTTCCGCTGCTATGATGACCTCTCGCAGGCCTGCCGCGACGCGCTGGACACCTTTTTCCTTGCCCGGGATTACCGCAGCATGCACGGCTCGGAGAACCACGCCCTGATGGCCCGCGTTGCCCGCCTGCTGGCGGCGGAATTTTACCGGGGACGGCAGTTTGTCCAGTACGGCAAAACCGCCGAGGAGCTGCACGCGGAGGACGAGGGCTACATTGACGATTTTCTCATGTACCGCGCCGGCCGCGCCTGGGGCGAGTTTGACTCCCTGGGCTACAATGCCGAGGATATCTGCATTCTGAACTCCCTCTACACCTTCACCTCCAGCCAGCGCCTGCGCAAAAAAGCCGGGATGATGATCGATCTGCTGCTGCTGGACATGCTGCTGGACAGCAAGGCCGGCATCTACGGCGGCGCCCACGGCCGCAGCTATCCCGAGGCGGTGCTGGACTCCACCTTTGCAAGCATGGTCACCCACGGCAAATCCCACATCTACCACAGCACCATGTATGCCTACTGGTGCTACTATTTCGGCGCGGAGGCGGGCTATCCCGAGCAGCTGGTTTACCATCCGGCCTCCCTTTTGTCCGATTATTTCCCCTCCGAGGCGGTTTTCCGCATTGCCCGGGAGAGAAAGCTCCCCTATTCCCACAAGGAGCGCAAGCATCTGCACGTCATGACCGCCTGGATGGGGGATCACATCCACCGCAAGGAACTTGCGCTGGTGGAGGAGCTCTCCATCGACAAGCGCATCTACGTCTGCGAGGATTATATGCTCGGCGGCATCACCCATCAGGACGCCTACCCCGAGGAGCTGGTGTGCGCCTGGTATGCCCACCACCAGCAGCACGAGTGGGAGCTCACCCTGCCGGGGGACGGCCGGGCAAAGATCTTCACCCACCATCCCGGCGATCCCGGCCAGTATAAGATCCACAACCAGTGGACGGGGGACAGCTTCTGCAACTGCGGCACCCATTTCTGCACCGATGACACCGCCATCCATATGTACAACATCCGCAAGGAAGAGGAATATCCCTTTATCAACGCAGACATTCCCCTGGAATTCTTTCCGGAGCGGCGGGAATGCGGCAGCTATCTCTTCCTGCGCCACGGAAGGCTCGGCATCATGCTCTGGTTCTCCAACGGCTACCGCTTTGTGACCGAGGGGCCCACCGCCGGCTTTGAGGCCATCAGCGACGGACGGCAGCACGCCGTCATCTGCCATGTGGAATATCTGGAAAAGTACGGCTCCCTCGATGCCTTTGCCGCCGCCATGCAGGCGCTGCCCATCGCCTTTGACCGGGAGAATATGTCGGTGGAGTTCCTCGACATCCGCATGGACTACGAAAACCGCTGGGTCAAGGGGGAGCTGCAGACCTTCCCCTACCAAAAGCTCTATGAAAGCCCCTATCTCAATGCCGAATACGGCAGCGGCATCCTGGAGATCACCGTCGGCGATTTCCGCGAGGTGATGGATTTCAACTTCTGATCACAAAATAAAACGGACAGAGAATTTTCACATTCTCTGTCCGTTTTGCTGTCATTTCTGTCTTATTCCTCGGTTTTTTCGGCGCTCATGCGGAAATCCAGCTCTGCCGGCGGCTTTGCCGTGGCGCGGTCGAAGGGTCTGCCCTCCCGGCGGGCGCGCTCCTCCTCCAGATCAAACCAAAGCTCGGTGACGGTGTTCTCGCCCTCGCGGATATCGGGCACCACCACCGTGCGGAATTCATGCAGCAGCCGGTCGCAGCCCTCGAGATCGCCGATGCCGAGGGTGGCCTTGGCATAGCAGAGCTTGACGCGGCCAAGCTCTGCGGCCTCTGCGGGCAGCGCGCGGTAGAAATCCACCGTTTCCTGCCACATGCCCACGGCGGTCATATAGCGGAAGGCCTCCTTGACCATGGAAATATCCGCGGGGTTCTCCTTCGCGGCCTCATAGATGAGGGCGGCGGCGCCCTTCATATCCCCGTCAATGCGGGCAAGCTGCGCCTTGAGATATTTTCCGTAGGCAGAGGGGCAAAGGGACTCGGAGGCGGCGCATTCCTCCCGGGCGGTGCGGAAATCCCGGGCGGCAAAGGCGGCAGTGCCGCGCAGAAGATGGGTATACCAGTTTTCCGGGGCGGATTCCAGGCGCTCCATCCACTTTTCGCCGCAAATCCAGGAGGTGGGGGCAGCGGCGGGATCGATGGGCGGCACCTCGCCCGTGGAAAGAAGGGTTGTCCAGGGCTCGCAGGCGGCGTCCGGCTCGGCAAATTCCAGATGGGGGCAGAAATTCTCCTCCCCATCGGCCTCGCGGCGGCGGCGCTCCAGGGTTGCCCAGGCAACGCCGGGAACCACCGTCTGCGCAGGAGAGGTGGCCATTTCGCGGGTGTCGCGCAGCAGCTTTTCCATTTCTTCATCGCCGACGAGGGTCTCCAGCTTCGCCGAGACCTCCGCCACCGCGCCCTCCCACTCGCCGTGGACGGCGGCGGGATCGGCCTGCAGGGCGCCATAGGCCTCCAGCCACTCCCAGGCCGTTTTGGGCGGCATGGGCAGGCACTCATACTGGGTGTGGGCAACACCCGCCTGGATCTCGACATAGCGTCCGTCGGAATTGTCGGCGGTGAGGAACTTCTGCCAGCGGTCGCCGCCGGGGCCCTGACCCCAGACGAAGAGCTTTCTGCCCTGCAGCCGGCGGGTGGAGGTCTGAATGAGGCCGTAGCCCTCGGAATCCAGCTGGCAGACATACTTGCGGCGATCCTCGGGGATCTTCCAGAAGAAGTCCACCGAATGGGGATTGTTCACGGGATAGGTGATATCCACGCCGTCGCAGACGGGCACGGTGTTTTTGCCGAGGATGCCGTCGCGGTTGTTGTAGGTTTCCCGGGCATCCATGATCACGCGGCTGCCCTGGTTTTCCGGCACGGCGATATTGGACCACCAGTACATGGGGGTGGTGACGCGGTTGGGGTTGACGATGCGCATGCGGGCATAGAGCACGCGGGAATCCTCCGGCAGGAAGAAATCCATCTGATAGACGGCGTTGCGGATGCGCTCATACTGGTACATGCGCAGCACGGGGGTGCCGTCGGAAAGCTCGGTGGTGGCAACGCCCACCTGATCGCAGGTGTAGGGATGGTGACCCACCATGCCGCAGTTCCATTCCACGCCGCCGGAGAGCCAGGCGTTGCGGATGGCGAGGTTCGCCGGGCGGATGACGGGGTTTGCAAAGGTCAGTTCCCGGTCGGCATCCTTATCCCACAGGGACCAGAGGCGGCCGCCCCAGCCGGGCAGGAAGAGGGCACGCAGATGTTCGTTCTCCAGCACCACGGCATCCTCATCGCGCTCGGTGAGCTCGCGGCCGTAATTGTCCTGCATCCGATAGGGGAAGGCCGACTGCAGGGCGCCAAAGCCCACGAAGAGGCCGTCGTCCTCATCGAGGTGGAAGGTGGGCTCCCCTATCTTTGCCTGCACCTCGTTGATGGCCGGCAGATTGCTTTCCGGGCCGATATCGGCGGCGGGAATGCGGAATTTGGTCAGTTTCAGTTCAGTCATGGCTGGTACCTCACTAAAAATGCACGGACACCGCGGCAAAAGACCGGGTGTCCGTGCTGAAATTACTTATTCTTTTCGATGATCTCGTACATCTCGTCCCAATGGGCTTCCATATCCGCCACCAGCTTGAACTGGGTGCGGCAGCGGTCGAGATTGTGACCCTCGCGGTGGGTGCGGAAGTAGGTGTCCCCCTCCAGATAGTCGGTCAGGAAGCGCATACCGCACTCCAGCGTCATCATCTTGGCGCCCACCGGCAGCGCCCACAGCTCCTTTTCGGTAAGGCGGCCGGCGCAGCCCTCCAGGAAGCCCTTGGCATAGGCCTCATACAGGGGCAGATCAAAGTTGACCTTTGTAAGATCGGGCTCATCCTCGGCACCGGTGGTGGCGCCAAAGCGGATGGAATCGCCGAAATCATTGACCGAAAGGCCGGGCATAACGGTGTCGAGGTCGATAATGCAGATGGCCTTGCCGGTGGCGTTGTCGATCATGGAATTGTTGAGCTTGGTATCGTTATGGGTGACGCGCAGAGGCAGCTCGCCCGCCGCCTGCAGGTCGGTCAGGGTGCGCATGAAATCGGCGCGGGCGCGAACAAATTCGATCTCGGCCTGCACGGAGGCGGCACGGCCGCAGATATCGGCGGCGACGGCCTTCTCAAAGGTTTCGTAGCGCTTGGGGGTGTTGTGGAAATCGGGGATGGTCTCCACCAGCGTCTCCGCCGGATAGTCGGAGAGCTGACCCTGGAACTTGCCGAAGGCGCGGCCGCACTGGTAGAAGTGCTCGGCCTTTTCCACCAGGTCATAGCAGGTGACGCCGTCGATGTAGACATAGCTCTTCCAGAAATTGCCCTCGGAATCCTTAAAGAAGGGCTCGCCCGTCTTTGCGGTGATGATATTGATGGTCTCGCGCTCGGGATCACCGCCCTCCGCCTTGATCTTCTGGCGGATATGGCGGGTGACGCCCATGATATTGTTCATCAGGGCTTCGGGATTCTTAAAAATCTTGGTGTTGATGCGCTGCAGGGTGTAATAATAGTCCCGCACGCCGTTATTGCAGACCACCAGGAAGGTGTCGTTGATGTGGCCGTTGCCCAGGGGCTCATGGCGCACATATTCGCCGCGGTAGGTATAGCCCTCCACGGCCTCCAGAATCAGCTTCTTCACATCCTGAGACATAAAAATCAATCCTCCAGCAGTTTTTCAGGATAGAGCCCGGCATCGCGCAGGCTCTTCAGGGCGGCAACAACGGTGGGCTTATCTTCCTTGTAGGTCACGCCGTACCAGCGGTCGGGGGAGGAAAGCACCCGGACGGTGGCTTTGTCCTCACTCAGCAGGGCGCTGACGGCGGAGGGCAGGAAATATTCGCACTTCAGGGGATTTTCCGCAAGGCCGCGGCGCAGGGTATCGGCAAAGCGGGCGGCAAGCTCCGGCAGCAGGGAGGGGGTAAAGCCCCACATATTCATGGAAACGGTTGCATCGGGAGAGAGCTCGGTGAAGGTCGCGCCGTCATCCTCGGTGTAGGCGGCGCCTTCGCCGCGCTTGTAGATCTTGGTGCGCTCGGTGACGGAGATGAGCTCGCCCTCGGGGGAAACCTCGCAGACGCCGCGT
Source organism: Clostridia bacterium (assembly GCA_017533425.1). GTDB lineage: Bacteria > Bacillota > Clostridia > Oscillospirales > QAMX01 > RGIG1911. The sequence goes on from JAFXIE010000045.1 coordinate 5,649, forward strand.
CCCACGGAGCCGTTTTCCGTCAGGGTATTGTACAGGCGGTAGCCCACCATGCAGTAGCGGTACTTGTCGTCATCCTGCGCGGAGGAGAGATAGTTGTAGATCTCGCGGAAGGCGGTGATGCCGTAATAATCGTCGGCATTGATGACGGCGAAGGGCTCCTTCACGGCGTTGCGGGCAGAGAGGATGGCGTGGGCGGTACCCCAGGGCTTGACGCGACCCTCGGGAACGGAGAAGCCCTCCGGGATATCCTCCAGCTGCTGATATACATATTCCACCTGCATCTTATTTCCGATGCGGCGGCCAATGGTCTCCTCAAAATCGGCGCGGTTCTGCTCCTTGATGATAAAAACCACCTTGCGGAAGCCGGCGCGATAGGCATCAAAAACGGAATAATCGATGATGATATGGCCAAAATCGTCCACCGGGTCGATCTGCTTCATGCCGCCGTAGCGGCTGCCCATGCCGGCGGCCATGATGACGAGTGCAGGTTTCATAGTTTCTGTACCTCTTTGCTTAATTTCGCTCAAGCTCTATTATATAGAATCACGCTGTAAAATTCAACCGTCTTTATTTGCTTTTTCCCCGGCGCTTTTCGCAACCGTGCCGTCGCTGCGGGCAAGGGTCGCGCATATCACCTTTTCCGCCCCGCCGTAGAGGAGCATCCGGGCGCATTCCCCCAGGGTTGCGCCGGTGGTGAGCACATCATCCACCAGCAGGATGCGCAGGCCGGCAACATTTGCTCCCCGGCAAAGCCGGAAGGCACCCAGCACATTTCCGCGCCGGGCTGCGGCGGTCAGACCCGCCTGCTGGCGGGTTTCCCGAACCTTGCTAAGCAGCCTCTCCGGCGGCGGCAGATCAAGCCTTCGGCAGATGCCCCGGGCAAGCTCCTCGGCCTGGTTGTAGCCGCACTCCGCCCGGCGGGAGCCGGTGATGGGAACAAAGGTGACGGCGTCAAATTCCAGACCCCGGGCGGCGATATTGGCCGCCATCAGGGCGGAAAAGTGGCGCGCATAATGCCAGGCGCCGCCGTATTTGAAGCGGTGAACCGCATCCCGCACCCCGCCCTCATAACGCAGGGCGCAGGCGCAGCCCTCCGTGAACTCCACAGAGACCAGCTTCCGGTCGGGGGCGATGAGGGGCAGCTCCGCGGCGCAGCGCGCGCAGAGATCGCCCCGTCCCTCCGGCACGCGGCGGCAAAATATGCACAGCTTTGGCCACAGAATATCCAGCGCCCGGGAAAATAAGCCCTTCAGCGTCACAGCTTTTCTTCCGTCAGCCTCCTGAGCCGCAGCTTCAGCCCGGAGTAGCGGCGCTCATGGCCGACGCTTGCGATCATGGTGCGCAGCACCTCCTCCCGGCCGACGATGATGAGCAGTTTTTTTGCCCGGGTGACGGCCGTATACAAAAGGCTGCGGTAAAGAAGCCGCGAGGGACCCATGCAGGCGGCCAGCACCACCACGGGAAACTCGCTGCCCTGGGATTTATGCACCGTTGCGGCATAGGCAAGCTCCAGCTGCCGCAGGGTCTCAAAATCGTAGACCGCCTCCCGGTCATCAAAGACCACCGTGGCACTCTCGGTGGCGGGGGAAATGGAGCGCAGGATGCCGATATCCCCGTTGAAAACGCCAAGCCCCGTCTCCGAGCCGTCGGCGCGGGTCCATTCCAGATCGTAATTGTTCTGCACCTGCATGACCCGATCCCCCTCTCGGAGGATGTAGCCGGCCATCTGGCGCTCTTTTTTGCCCTTGGCCGGGGGATTGAGCGCCTCCTGCAGGGCGGCATTGAGCCCAAAGGTGCCAACGCCGCTCTTTCGGGCGGGGGAAAGCACCTGGATCTGCGTCGGGTCAAAGCCCATCCGGCGGGGAAGGCGCTCCCGCACCAGATCGACCACCGTCTGCAGGGCGGAATCGGTGTCATTTCGCCGCAGGAAGAAGAAATCCGTCTGCTTGTTGTCCAGGGGAAGCTCCTCGCCGCGGTTGATGCGGTGGGCATTGATGACGATGGCGCTCTCCTGCGCCTGGCGGAAGATCTCCGTCAAGCGGACAGAGGGCAGGGCGCCGGAATCGAGAATATCCCGCAGGATGCTGCCGGGGCCGACGCTGGGCAGCTGGTCGGCATCCCCCACCAGAATGAGGCGGGCGGAATTCTTTATGGCGGAAAGCAGGGCGGCAAAGAGCCCCACATCCACCATGGACATCTCATCGACGATGATGACATCGGCGGTGAGGGGATTTTTTTCATTGTGGATAAATTTCAGCCCCGCCTCGTCGTAGGTGACCTCCAGCAGGCGGTGGATGGTGCGTGCCTCGCGGCCGCAGACCTCCCCCAGGCGCTTGGCGGCGCGGCCGGTGGGGGCGGCGAGAGCCACCTCCGAGCCGGTATACTGAAAGAGAGCCAGCATGGCCTGGATAATGGTGGTTTTTCCCGTGCCGGGACCGCCGGTCAGCACCGTGATGCCGCCGGAGGCTGCCGTCAGCACGGCCTCCCGCTGCTTACTTGCATAGGTCAGCCCCAGGCGCTTTTCCGCAAGCCCCAGCAGCGCCTCCGCATTGGGAATATCGCGGAATTTCCGCCCGGCCAGAAAGGCCAGCCGCTGGGCACAGAAGGTTTCCGCCTCGTAAAGCGCCGGCAGGTATACGGCCTCCACCTTGCCCATGGGCTCGCAGCGCAGGCGCCCGTCGGAGATGAGATCCTCCAGCGCCTCTGCGGCGATATCCACAGAGAGTCCCAGCAGCTGCGCCGCCGCGTCCACCAGCTTTTCCCTCGGCAGGAAGCAATGACCCTCCCCGGCGTTAAAGCTGAGCTCAAAAAAGACGGCGGCCACCACCCGCTCATAGCAGTCGGGCGCAAAGCCCATCTCCCCTGCCAGGCGATCGACCTGAAAGAAATCGGAGTTCCACGGCTCCTCGCAGAGCATATAGGGATTCTCACAGAGGCGGTCGGGGGCAGCCTCGCCGAATTTTTTATAAAGTCCGGCGGCGAGGGCGGTATCCAGCCCGCATTTGGAGAGAAATTCGATGAGGGCGCGCAGGGCAAAGCGGGAGGTAAAGGCCGCGCCGATGGCGCGGGCGCGCTTTTCGGTGATGCCGCCGATGGCCGTCAGCCGCAGGGGTTCCGTGCGGATGATCTCCAGGCTGCGCTCGCCGAATTTTGCAACGATCTTCTGCGCCGTGGCCGGGCCGATGCCCTTGACACCGCCGAAGGCCAGATATTTCAGAATGCCCGCCGCCGTATCCGGCAGGGTGCGCTCCACCCGATCGGCCTGGAACTGCGGCCCGTAAGAGGGATGCACGGTGATGCGCCCCTCGGCGCGGATGTGCTCCCCGGGTGCCGCCATGGGCACGGTGCCCACCAGGGTGATGGACAGGCCGTCGTCGCAGTCCACCTCCAGAACGGTGTAGCCGTTTTCTTCATTTGCATAGACAACGGAGCTGATCACTCCGCAAAGCTCCTTCATTTCCGGCATGTTTGCTCCTTTACAGCGAGCCGTAGCCGGGGAAGCTTTCGGCATCCTCGCCGGCCTGCGGCGCATCCTCCTGGAGGATGATGCCAAAGCTCTTGCGCAGCTCCTCGGAGGAGGGGAAAATATCCGCCCCGAACCATTTTTCCGACAGGGCGGTCAGCTCACCCGCGGTGGAAAGGGCATAGATGGCATTGCCCACATGTCCCGAGAGGGTATTGTCCGCCGCCGCGGCAAAATAGAGGGGGTAGCCTGCGCCGTTGAGGCTTTCGGCGGCGATGGAAAGCTTCATTTTGCCCGAGGTGATGCGCCATCTTGCCTCGCTTTCGCTCATGAGGGCGGCATCAAAATCGGACACCATGATATCCAGCATGGCGCTGTAGAGATCCTTGGTATAGACCACGGAGGAGAAGGAATTTTTCAGGGCGGGATTGGCCGCAAGGAAGCTCTCCGCCCCCTCGCCCCGGCGCAGCACCACCCGGCAGCCCGCAAGATCGGCCGCCTTGGTCACGGCGCTGTCGGTGGGCAGCACCATCACCAGCCGGTCGAGCATATAGGGGCCAATGCGGATGACCGATTCGCTGCCCGTCATATCCTCGCCAAGACCCATCACCAGATCCAGCCCGTCGGAGGCCACCTCCGCCAGGCCGCTTTCCGCCGTTACGGCGCGAAATTCCACCCGGCGGCCCATTTCCTCCGCAATTTTGCGGCAAAATTCAATCTCAAAGCCCTCATAGCCGTTGCGTCCCTCCGCTGCGAGGGGCAGGCGGTCGGAAAGAATGCCGACGGAAAGCACCCGATCCTCCCCGCGGCAGGCGGAAAGGCTCAGGAGAAGGGCAAACAGAAGGATGAGGGCGGCAAGGCGCTTCATATTACGGCTCCTTTTTTACTTCTGCAGGGTGGGGAAGCGGAAATCTCCCTCCAGGAAGGCGCACTCCTCCGGCGTGAGGGTCACATCCGCCCCGCGCATGGAATCGGCAACCTGTTCCAGCTTCTTGCAGCCGATGAGGGCTGCGGCGGGGAAGCGGTTGCTGGTTATATAGGCCAGCACCACGGCGGTCACCGGCAGGCCGCGTCTCTCCGCCAGGGCGATGACGCGGCGCAGGCGCTCGCGGTTCAGAGGGCAGTCAAAGCGGCTTTCGGCCTTGCTGTTCTGCGCCTCGCCGGAGGCACCCCGGGCGAAAAAGCCCTTGGCCTGGGAGGAAAAGGCCAGCACCGGCATGGCCGTCTTTTCATAAAATTCAAATTCCGTCCCGTCCATGCAGACCAGGGAGGGGTCTCCCTGCATCTCCCCATCGGAATAGGCCAGCGACCACTGGATCTCCGAGGTGACAAAGGGGGTCAGATTCCGGGACCTGGCATAGGCATTGGCCGCGGCGATGCGATCGGCCCGCCAGTTGGAGGCGCCAATGGCGCGGGTATAGCCCGCCTTGACAAAGGAATGGAGGGTTTCCATGATATCCTCCACGGGGATATTGACATTATCCCGGTGGAGCAGATAGATATCCGGCGCAAAGCCGAGGTGATCAAGGCTTTCGGAAATATCCTGCGAAAGCTCCTCCCGGCGCAGGCGGCCGAGTCCGCCGTCGCCCTTCTGGCCGTGACCGCCCTTGGTGATGACCGTGACGGAATCCCGCAGGCCGCGCTCTCTGACCCATGCGCCCACGATTTTCTCACTCATGCCGTCGCCGCCGGGCAGCCAGCTGGCATACATCCGGGCGGTATCCAGCGCAGTTCCTCCTGCGGCAAAAAACGCATCCATCAGACGGAAGGAGTCATCCTTCGACAGGCCGGAGCCGAAATAGTCGGTGCCAAGCACCAGAGAGGACAGGGAAATGCCCGCAACAGAGAGGGTTTTCATGATGGTTTACCTTCCTTTTTCAGATGTATTCCCGCGGAACGCGCTTGGATACGGCGCACAAAAGCTCATAGCTCACCGTTCCGGCGCAGGCGGCCTGCTCCTCCACGGAAAGGGAGGGGCCGAAGATGACCGCCCGGTCTCCCGGCAGCACCCCGGGAATATCGGTTACATCGGCCATGAGCATATCCATGCACACACGGCCAACGATGGGGGCGCGCGCGCCCCGGATCAGCACCGCGCCGCCGTCCCCCAGCCGGCGATGGACGCCGTCGGCATAGCCCGCCGCCACAACGGCCAGCCGCCGGGGCTCCTCCGCCCGGTGGGTGCGGCCATAGCTGACATAGCCCCCCGCCGCCACATCATGAACATGGATAACGGTGGCGGAAAGCTCCATCGCGGGCCGCAGGGAGACCTGCGCCGCCATGGGGCTGGGGTTTGCGCTGTCGGGATAGCAGCCGTAGAGGCAGATGCCGGGACGGCACATATTCATGCGCAGATCCGCCCGCTGCAGCGTTGCGGCGGAATTGGCGCAGTGGATGTATTCCGGGCGGAAGCCCTCTGCGGCGAGGGCATCCGCAAGCCTTATAAAGCGCGCCGCCTGGGCATCGGTGTATTCTCTGCCCTCCGGCCGGTCGGCATCGGAGAAATGGGTATAGATGCCCTCCGCCCGCAGGCCGGGAAGGCGGGAAAGACGCAGAATTTCCGCCGCGGCGGCGGGAATATCCTCCTCCCGGGCGGCGGAGAAGCCCAGCCGGCTCATGCCGGTGTCCACCTGGATGTGCACCGGCACATCCCGCCCGGCGGCCAGGCCGGCGGCGGCGATGAGCTGCGCATCCGCAAGAGAGGTGACCGAAAGAATGAAGCCCTCCCGCAGGGCATGGGGCAGGCCGGCATCGGAGGTGCGGCCAAGGATGAGAATATCCGCCCGGATACCTCCCTCCCGCAGCTCCAGCGCCTCATCCACCGTGGCCACGGCAAAGGCATCCGCCCCGGCTGCGGCCAGCCGCCGGGCAACCGGCACCGCCCCGTGGCCGTAGGCATCGGCCTTGACTACGCACAGCACGCGGCAGCCCGCCCCCACCAGGGTGCGGATGGCGCGGAAATTGTATTCAATATTTTCCAGGGATACCGTCGCGCAGATGCGCTCTGCATAGTTTGTCATGCTTAATTTATCCTTCCGAGATTTCGCAGCTCTCCCACCGCAGATACAGGCTCACGCCCTCACCGGCGGTTTCGGAGATGAGGGGCAGCCCCGTCTCCCCATCCAGCACATAGCGGTGGGTCAGCCCGGCATCGCCGAGCTTTGCGCTGCAATAGACCGTAAAATTTTCATCCTCCGCCCCGGCGGCATCGTATCTGCCGCCCGTCAGGCCGGCGGCGGCGCTCCACAGGAGGGAAAAGAGGGATAGCTTCTCCTCCCCGCCGGGGATGACCAGCTCCGTCTGCCCATAGCGCAGGAAGCTGCCCTCCTTCCCCACCGTGACGGCAATGCCGGCATGGGCGGCGGGCTCCGCCACCGTGATGTGGGCATCCTGCCCGGAAAAGGAGAGATGCAGGGTGTATTCGCTTTCCTTCCCGCCCGACTGCAGGCGCGCCTGCACCTGGGCGGAAAGCTGCTGATCCTTCAGAGCCAAAAATTTTTCCTCCCCCGCCGGGTCCTGGCCGCAGGCGGTGAAAAGCAGGAAAAAAAGAGGTAGCATCGCAAGAATTCGCAGGGGTTTTGCCATGGCGTCCGGCCTCCTTCAGCGCAGTGCGAAGGCCTCCGGAAATTCCTCCATCAGATCGCCGGGCAGCATGGCGGTCATGCCCCGCCGGGCTGCCGCAAGATCCCCAGCCCGGCCATGCAGCCAAACGGCAGCCGCCGCCGACTGGGCTGTGGGCGCGCCGGCGCACAGCACGGCCAGCATCCCGGCCAGCACATCGCCGCTGCCGCCCCTCGCCATGCCGGCATTGCCGGTGGTGTTCACAATAACCTGCCCCTCCGGGGAGGCGGTCACCGTCCGGTGACCCTTCATAACGAGGATGACGCCGAGCTTTTCCGCAATGCGGCGGGCTGCCGCCGGGGCCAGCTGCCCCTGCAGGGGATCCTCACCCAAAAGGCGGGCAAGCTCCCCCATATGCGGGGTGATGATGGGTCTTTTTTTGGCCTTCTTCAGCATCATCATATGCCCCGAAAGGGCATTTATGCCATCCGCATCCAGCACCAGCGGACATTCGCACTCCGAAACCAGGCCAAAAATGACATCCTGCACCGAGCCGCGGCGGCTCATGCCGCAGCCGGCCAGGCAAATATCGCAATCCGCCGCCCGGGAGAGAATCTCCGGCAGCGCCGCCCGGGAGATGGCGCCCTGCTCCTCCGGCAGGGGGAAAACCACCGCCTCCGGCGCACCGAGGGCGACAATGGGATAGATCGACCGGGGAACGCCGCAGAAAACCAGCCCGGCGCCGCTGCGCAGGGCGGCACGCGCCGCCATGATGGCCGCGCCGGCGTACCCTTCCGCCCCGACGACCAGGAGAACCCGGGGATAATTGCCCTTATGACTGTCCGGCAGGCGGCGGGGCAGCGCCTCGAGGGCGTCGTCCTCCTCCATGGCCCAGATATCGGGCGCCGGCAGCAGCCCCCCGGGAAGACCCAGGCGGTCGTGAATGATCTCGCCGCAGAGGGCGTAGCTTTGACTTAGATAATGGGCGGGCTTTCGGCGGATAAAGCTGACCGTTTCCGTCGCCCGCACCGCCGGTGAAAAGACAACCCCGTCGGAGGCAACGCCGGAGGGCACATCCGCCGCGATGACAGGCACATCGGCGGAATTGATCAGCCGGATCCCGGCGGCATAGACCCCCTCGGGCGGGCGGTTGAGCCCCGTGCCGAGGAGGGCATCGATGATGACCGCCGTCTCCTCCGGCAGGCGGGTATCCTCGCAGAGGGGAGCCACCACGCCGCCCAGGGCAACATATTCCGCCCGGAAGGCGGCGGCATCCCCCTCATTTTTTTCATGGGTGCAGAAGCAGAGGGCGGGAATTCCCTGCCGCAGCAGCTCCGCCGCGGCGGCAAAGCCGTCCCCGCCGTTATTTCCGCCGCCGCAGAGCACGCAGACGCAGCCCCGGCCAAAGCGCAGGGCGGCACGCTCCGCCAGCCGGCGGCCGGCGCGCCCCATCAGCTCCGAAAGGGGTCCGCAGCTCTGGGCATAGGCGGCCTCCGCCGCAAGGATTTCCGAGCGTGTGGCAAGAGGAATCATGATTTTTTCATTCCTTTCCGGGAATAAAGGCAAACACCGCCGCCGTGGCATGGCTGCGGTCGTGGGTCAGGCTC
>JAFXIE010000046.1 GCA_017533425.1 Clostridia bacterium
CTGGACGAGGCCACCGATCCCTGGGGCATCAAGGTCAACCGTGTGGAGCTGAAAAACATCCTCCCTCCCAGAGAGATCCAGGATGCCATGGAAAAGCAGATGAAGGCCGAGCGCGAACGCCGTGAGGCCATCCTCATCGCCGAGGGTGAGAAGCGCAGCGCCATTCTCCGCGCCGAAGGCCAGAAGGAATCCAAGATCCTTGCCGCCGAGGCCGACAAGCAGGCCGCCATTCTCCAGGCGGAGGCAGTTAAAGAGGCCACCATCCGCGAGGCAGAGGGCCGCGCCGAGGCAATCTTTACCGTCCAGAAGGCCACAGCCGAGGGCTACAAGCTCTTAAACGAGGCAAATCCCTCCGACCGGGTTCTCACCCTTAAGAGCTTTGAGGCCTTTGAGAAGGCCGCCGACGGAAAGGCCACCAAGATCATCATTCCCTCGGAAATTCAGTCCCTTGGCGGACTTGCCGCCGCTCTGAAGGAAACCATTTCCGAAAAAGATCCCGAGTAAGGACACCGCGGGGCAGAAAAGTTACCTCTGCCCCGCTTTTTTTGTGAAAAAGGTATTGACAGGCGAAGGTTTTGGTGGTATAATACTTGCCGTTACATGGAAGTAGGACTTACAGCCTGTCCTCACCACTCCCGCCACGACGCGGGAAGGTTAATACGGAAGCCGCAGATCCTCGGATTTCGGCGCTGTATGTTGAGCACGGGCAAAGGTCCGTGCGTTTTTTATTTTGACGGAGGTGTTTTCCTATCAGCAAACTCGAACATCAGATCAACGGTGAAATCCGCGACAGCGAAGTCCGTTTGATCGCAGCCGACGGTTCCCAGTTTGGCGTTGTGGCCATCGCCCGCGCCCGTGAGCTGGCCGATGAAGCCGGTCTTGATCTCGTGAAGATCGCGCCCACCGCGCAGCCCCCCGTTTGCAAGATCATGGATTACGGTAAATTCCGCTTTGAGCAGCAGAAGCGCGAAAAGGAAGCCAAAAAGAACCAGAAGGTCGTTGAGATCAAGCAGGTTCAGCTCTCCCTCGGCATCGCCGAGCACGATCTGGCTGTCAAGCAGAAGCGCACCGTTGGCTTCCTCCAGGAAGGCAACAAGGTCAAGGTAGTCGTCCGCTTCCGCGGCCGTGAGATGGCTCACACCGACATGGGACTGGATGTGCTCAATGACTTTGCCGCAAGATGCGAAGACTGTGCTGTTATCGAAAAGGCAGCAAAGCTCGAGGGCCGCAACATGTCCATGTTCCTCGCGCCGAAGTCCGCCAAGTAAATCTTCCCCACTGTAAATCAATTAAAGGAGTATAGAACAATGCCCAAGATGAAAACTCACAGCGCTTCTGCCAAGCGGTTCATCATCACCAAGTCCGGCCGCATCAAGCGCGCACACGCCTACAAGAATCACATCCTCAACAAGAAGAGCACCAAGCGTAAGAGAAACCTCCGGCAGACCGTTATGACCGACGAGACCAATCTCATCGCCGTCAAGCGCATGCTGCCCTACGCGTAATTGCTTAAGAAGAATTAGGAGGTAAATAATCATGGCAAGAATCAAAGCCGCAATGATGACCCGCAAGAGAAGAAAGAAGATCCTCAAGCTCGCGAAGGGCTACTGGGGTTCCAAGTCCAAGCACTTTAAGATGGCCAACCAGGCTGTCATGAAGTCCCTGACCTATGCTTATGTCGGCCGCAAGCTCCGCAAACGCAATTTCCGCAGCCTGTGGATCACCCGCATCTCCGCTGCTGCCAAGCTCAACGGCATGAACTATTCCACCTTCATCAACGGTCTGAAGAAGGCCGGCATCGCCCTGGACCGCAAGATCCTCGCCGATATGGCTGTCAACGACGCCGCCGGTTTCGCTTCCCTCGTTGAGAAGGCAAAGGCCGCTCTCTAAGATTCACTGGTTAAAAGCAGCGCATACTTATCATTTCTCAAGTATGCGCTACTTTTTTCAAACATTCACCACGAAAGGAATTCATAATCATGGTATATGTCTGTGACGTCTGTGGCTGGACCTATGATGAGGATCTCGGCGACGAGGAGTGCGGCATCGAGGCCGGCACCCGTTGGGAAGATATCCCCGAGGATTTCGAGTGCCCCGTCTGCTCTGTCGGTAAGGAAGAGTTCTCTCCCGAAGAGTAAGCCAATGTATGCAAAGCGACCTGTCCAGTCGGACAGGTCGCTTTTTTTACTTATGCGCTTTTAAGTGCCGCCGCAGTGCCGCAAAGAATTCGCGCTCGCCCTTCTCGGCGAGCAATGTAAGGAACTTCTCAATATCCCGCATGGTGTCGGGATGGGCCTCCACATGTCCCTTCTCGCGCTCCCAGTACTCCAGGGCGCTGCGATCGGTGTAATTTTTGCCCTGGTAGACCTTGCTTGCAGACACGCGGTCACACATCATCTCCGCAAAATAGACCGGCGGCATGGGAACCGGACAATATTTGCCCTTCTCGGGCATAAAATCCGTCCAATACTCGAAATGGTGGCGGTTCCGGCCTTTATGATGCATCCAGGCCTCCGAAAAGCCCTTGACCTCGCGTTCCCGGGCGTTGGGGCTTCGGGTACCCTGATAGTGGCGGGCTCCTTCAAGGAATTCCGTCGGGCTGTACTTGGAAAGATCATGCATCAGCCCCCGCCAGGGAATGCCGGCGCGGAAGCAGTTATACATGGTTTTATGCCGGTGTCTGGTGATGGTCAGAAAATGGCGCCAGATATGCATAGGTATACCAGCCTCCGCAAAAGAATTGAATTACAGCAGGGATGCGCGAAGCTCCTCCGGGGATAAGGGGCTCAAATCCGCCGGGGCGATATCAAACATAGTTTTTCCGCCCGTCTCACCACGCAAAGAGAGCTTGTGGACTGCGCGGGCAACGGCAGCAATGACACCGGCGGTGAACTCCGGGTTGGAATCAAGCTTCAGGCTGTACTCGATGAGATGACGATGCTCGCCCTCCCAGCCGGATTTGCCGGAGCGGATGACAAAGCCGCCGTGGGGAATGCCGGAATGGTCGCGGCGCAGCTCCTCCAGGGAGATGAAATGCACCGTGGTATCATAATCGGCAAAATAATTGGGCATGGTGACGATCTCGCGCTCGATGCGGTCAAGGTCTGCCCCATCCTCCGCCACAACAAAGCACTCACGCAGGTGCTTTTCCCGGGTGGAAAGGTCAGGCTCCTCCCCTGCGCGCACACGCGCCAGGGCATCCTCCACGGGAATGGTGTACTGGCGGGCATCCACAACGCCTTCTATGCGGCGGATGGCATCAGAATGCCCCTGGCTGACGCCCTTGCCCCAGAAGGTATAATCCTTACCCGCAGGCAGAATCGCGCCGGCATACAGACGCGCAAGAGAGAACATTCCGGGATCCCAGCCGCAGGAAATGACTGCCACATGGCCGCCCTCCCGTGCCGCCGCATCCACGCTGGCGAAATGCTCCGGGATCTTTGCATGGGTGTCAAAGGAATCCACCACATTGAAATGGCGGGCATATTCCGGCGTCTGCCGGGGAAGATCGGTGGCGCTGCCGCCGCAGAGAATGAGAACATCGATCTCATCCTTATATTTAAGCACATCCTCCGCCGAATAGACGGGCACACCGGGGGTTAAAATGCGGACAGAGGCCGGATCTCTGCGGGAAAAGACACAAGAAAGCTCCAGATCCTCATTATAACGAATGGCACATTCGATGCCGCGGCCAAGATTGCCGTAGCCCATGATGCCAATACGAACAGACATAAAAACTCACTCCTTAGCTTCGATTGCACATTTATTATACCACGCGGATTCCTGCGGCACAACACTTTTTTTGCCGGGAAGGCCCGCACTTGACAGCATCACAATCATTTAGTAAACTATACGGAGATAAAAAATGCGAAGGGAGCCTGTGAATTTTGCTCTGGAAACTCTTTTTAACCTTCTTTAAGATCGGCGCCTTCACCTTTGGCGGCGGCTATGCCATGATCTCTCAGATCCGTGAGGTCGTGGTGGAGAAAAACGGCTGGATCTCCGATGATGAGCTCACGGAGATCATCACCGTCGCAGAATCCACTCCCGGTCCCATCGCCATCAACATGGCCACCTATGTGGGCTACAAAAAGAAGGGTGTTCTCGGCAGCGCCTGTGCAACCCTCGGCGTTGTTCTCCCCTCCTTTTTGATCATTCTTGCCATTTCCTATTTTCTCGAGGCCTTCATGGCCAACAAATATGTGGCCTACGCCTTCACCGGCATCCGCGTGGCCGTTGCCTTCCTCATTATGCGCGCTGCCGCCGGTATGTTTAAGAAGATGAAGAAAAAGCCTCTGCCCTGCATTCTTTTTGGGCTCGTCTTTGCCGCAATGATCGCCATGGAGCTCTTTGCTGTCTCCGCAAGCCCTGTCTTCTTTATCCTTGGCGGCGGCGCGGTCGGCATCATCGCCTATGCCGCCCTGCCCGGAAAGGAGGAGCGCTGATATGGCATTTATTCTGAAGCTTCTCTACATCTTCTGGGAATTCTTCCAGATCGGGCTTTTCACCTTCGGCGGCGGCTTTGCCATGATCCCTCTGGTCAAGGAAACGGTGCTTTCCAACAACTGGCTGACCGAGGCCGATTTCTACAGCTTTATCGGTGTCTGTGAGTCCACCCCCGGCCCCATCGCCATTAACATGGCCACCTATGTCGGCGCATCCCAGGCCGGTCCCCTCGGCTCGGTGTTTGCAACCCTCGGCGTTGTGCTTCCCTCCTTCATCATCATTCTGCTCATTGCGGCGCTGCTCAAGGGACTGACGGAGACCAAATGGTTCAAGGGCTTTCTTTCCGGCGCCCAGCCAGTCATTACGGCGCTGCTTCTTTCCACCGGACTTGTGATGCTTGCCAAAGCCCTCGGATATGGCGGAAATTTTGCCTTCACGCCAAATTATGAGGGTCTGGTGATCTTCGCCCTGCTGCTGGCAATTGTCGGCGCAGCGAAGAAGTTTTTCAAAAAGAAGCTCTCCTCCATCCAGCTGATCCTCATCTCCGCCGTGCTTGGCATCGCGGTGTGCATGATCGGCGAAGTTCTCAAATAGAGCTTCAAAAAAAGCAACAGGCAGCACAGCCATTTCGACGCTGTGCTGCCTGTGATTTTATACGGATGATCCCATGAGCTGCCGGTAGAGTCTGTTCATAAGATTCGTCAGGGGCAGAATGAGCAATCCGCCTACAAGGTTTCCGATCCCGTGGGTAATGTCATAGCCGATGCCCGAGGCGATCCAGGCCAGGGGGCTGACCCCCAGCAAGGTTGCTGTCAGAGGAGCTCCGAGGACTCCGAACAGAAGCCCGTGCACGCCGGAGACCGCCGGATAGACCACAGCCTTCAGCGCCGTCGGCATCTTTTTGGGCAGAATCATCACCGCGGCCCAAAGGAGGGCCCACGCATAAAGATAGGGTGCCCAGTAGGGCGAAAAGCCAAAATACAGCCCATCCAGAAACACAAAAATATAGATGGGGATCAGCGCCTTCCAGCGGAAGGTCAGCGTGAAGACAACGATCAGAGTGCCGATGAGATGTATATTCGGAAGCACTGCCATCAGCACCACGGAAACAAACATGATCACGCCAAGCATCGGGAAGAGCACCAACTCCCGAAGAAGCAGCCGCTTGCTGCCGGCACTATTTTTCATACACAAAGCGATATGTCGCCGCGGAATCAATGGGGGTCGCATCCGCGCCGGTCAGCGCGTATTGCCCGTCGATATAAAATGCCCAGTAAGCCTTATCCAGGGTATAATCCGCCCGGATGCCGTTGACCTTTTTGATGTAGATTCCATGCTCGCTATCGTCCCCTTCGATGAGCTTATGCTCCAGAAGCGCCTCACCGACGGTCTCTTTATCGGTATGCACCGTAAAGGTGACCGACTGATCCTCAAGCACGACCTCCACCTTTACGGTTTTCGCGCCGCTGCCGAATTCTGCATCCTTGCTGTAGGCAGCACTTTCCCACAGGCCATCGTCAATCCCCTTCTCCGCACAGGCGGTAAGGCAAAGAAGCAGGGATAGCGCAAGTACAAGAGACATCGCCGAGATTACAATTCTTTTCATCATCATTTCTTCCTTTCTGATTTCAAAAGGATAAAGCAAAAGCACCCTCCATGGAGGGTGCTCAAAATATGCACAGCAGACGAAAGGGGAACATACCCCCCTCTTAGAATGCACATCTCCCCCATTTGCCCAAGGAAACTTCTACGCATCGCAGACCGATGAGCATTCCGACTTGACCTGACTTCCTGCAGGAGTTACGGTAATGGCTGTTGCCGCGGACTTTCACCGCGATTTCCTCATCCCCGGACGGGGAATTTCCCGCCCGACAACGCAAAAATAGATTTGTGATGATCTGCGTTTATTCTTTTGTACGGTTAAAATATACCACATCCGGCGGGAAAAATCAACCCTCCAGCTTTGCGGGATCGATGCGCTTGAGCCATTTTCCGCTGTGCAGGCGGAAAATGCACCAGATGCTCTTGATGACCTGGTCAATTTTCAGGAAGGTGTAGATCCAGAAGGCCGGCCAGTGAAAAACAAGCCCGGCAAGATAACCCAGGGGGATGGATGCAACCCACAGGAAGAGAATGTCTCCGGCCATGAGAAAGCGCGTATCTCCGCCGGCGCGCAGAACGCCCTTGGTCAGAATGGAGGCCAGGGACTGGAAGATGACGATGATGAGAATGGCATTCATCAGCTCATCGGCAATGGCTCTTGCCTCGTCAGAGACCTTATAGTAGTTGATGATGGGATCCTTCAGCACAAAGATCACCAGCGCGGCAAAGATTCCGATGATGATGCCGAGGAAGATGAAGGTGTAGCCCTGGCGCTGGGCTTTTTTATAGTCCCCGCGTCCCATGGTGTGACCGGTGATGATGCCGCTGGCATTGGAAATGCCCTGGGTCAGGACGCTGGAGAGCTGCTGGACGACCACCGTGACGGAATTTGCCGCCACAAAGGCCTGTCCGATGTGCCCCATAACCATGGCAACGGCGTTATTTCCCAGAGCCAGAAGCCCATCGGAAATGAGCACCGGGATGCTGACGCGCACATATTCCCGCAAAAGATCTCTGGCTCGGCCAAAGAAATCGCGGATGCGATAGCCAATGCGCCGATCCACCACAATGAAATAGCCGCAGATGAAGACGAGCTCAAAAATACGGGCAATCAGGGTTCCCAGGGCGGCGCCTTCGATTTCCATGCGGGGCGCGCCGAGCTTCCCGAAGATAAAGACCCAGTTTGCAAACACATTGACAAAAAATGCGATGATGGAGCATACGAGAGGGATGCGAACCTGCCCCACCGTGCGCAGCACAATGGTGCAGGTCAGGGTAAGGCCTGTGCAGAGATAGGTGGGGATCATCCAGCGCAGGTAGAGAACTCCGTACCGGATGATTTCGGCCTCATCGGAATAAATTCGCATGATCAGCCCCGGAGCAAGCACCGTCGCCAGGGTAAAGACGGCGACAAAGCACAGGCAGATGCGCAGCATCAGGGTGATGCTCTTCTTCAGGCTGGGGATTTCCTTCATGCCCCAGAAGCGGCTGGTCAGCACAGATGCGCCCATGCCGATGCCCATGCAGAAGATCATAAAGAGGTTGATAAACTGTCCCGCAAGGGAGGATGCGGAAAGCTGGGCATCTCCCATGGAGGAAAGCATGACCGTATCCGCAAGGTTGATGCCGACGGTGATGAGAGACTGCAGGGAAACGGGAACGGCAATACGTACCATGGTTTTATAGAGCTCCCGGTCTCCGAGATAATCCCGCAGGCGAAATGTATCCGACATAGCCAAACAAGACCTTTCAATTAAAATCGCAATTGCAGATATTATAGCAAATGTTGCCGTAAAAAGAAAGACACTCCGGGGAAAAAGCCCCGGAGTGTTGATGATTTCTATGTTGTTATCGTTGATCGCACAGAAGCTTTGTCAATCCGTCAAGATCCAGCGGGCGGCTGAAGAGATAGCCCTGGCCGACATCGATGCCCATATCGCGCAGCATATCGCGCTGGGTAGCATTTTCAATGCCCTCGGCCACCAGATGCACGCCGCCAAGCTCCCGCATCATACGCACGGTATTTTTAAGCACCGTGCGGGTGCGGGCGCTGCTCTCGATATCCGCCACCAGAGAGCGGTCAAACTTGATCTCATCAAAGGTAGCCACAGAAAGCAGGGAGAGATTGGAATGCTCCCGGCCGAAATCATCCATGGAAAAGCGGAAGCCGGCGCCGCGCATTTCCTGCATCAGCGTCTCCAGCACATCCATGCCGATTTCAGAAACATTCTCCGTCACCTCCAGGGTGAGAAGCTCGGCAGGAACGTCATATTGACGACAAAGGTCAGTCAGCGTTTGAACAAAATCGGGCAACAGCAGGGTGCCTCGGCAGAAATTGACCGATATCGGCAGCCGGATTCCCCGGGCGGCAAATTTTGAGACGGTACACAGCGCTTCCCGCAGGGCAAAGAGATCCAGATGAATAACCGCGCCCATGGCCTCATACCGGGGCAGGAAGCGGGCAGGGGGAAGCACCGTACCATCGGCATCGATCCTGCGGATGAGCGCCTCGGCACCGGCAAATTCTCCGGAAGAAAGATGGAATTTCGGCTGATACCAGAGGGTAAAGCGGCCGTTTTCAATCTCACGCAGCACATCCACCGCCGCCGCTACGGCACGTCTTCCCTCCTGCAGGGCCATGTAGTAGCTATACTGCTTGACGGAGTTCATGCGCTCGTCGGCACGGGACAGCAGCGCATCGATATCAATGCCGTCATCCCCCCAGGAATAGCCGAGGGAAACGCGGAAATCCCTCTCCGCCGCGAAGGCTGCCTGCAGCTCGGCAAGTTTAGCAAAAAAGGTTTCATTGTCCATATCCGGGCAGGGCGCGATGAAAAGATCTCCGCCCAGGCGGTAAATGGGCACACCGAGAACATCCCGCAGAATGTGGGCGGTGCGGATAATGACCTCATCGCCCCGGGTATAGCCAAAGCGCTTATTGATATCATCCAGGCCGTCGATATCCGCCTTGATGAAGCCGAGGCTGCGGAAATGGGTCAGATAGCGGCGCTGCAGCTCCTCAATATAGGAATTTCGATTGAATACGCCGGTCAGGCGATCGACATAGGAAAGATCGTGAAGCTTTGCCAGCAGACGCTTACGTTCGATCTCAGCACCAAAGAAGTCCGCGGCAGCCCGGAGAATGCGATCCCGGGTTTCGAGATTGAGGCGAGGATTGTCCAGTACGATAAAACCAAAGAGATCACGGTCATGCAGCTCGCTGCCGCCGTACAAGGGCACCGCCGCCACAGAATCCAGACCAGACACATCAAAAAAGCGCTGAAGCCCCGCACTGACGGGAGTCGCTTCCGCCCGGTCAAAGAAAAATTCTCTCTCCTGCCGTAGAATTGCGTACATCTCCCGGGTTGCCGCAGGGAGCAGCTCCCCCGTTACGCCGGAATTGATATTTTCAAACCCGGGGCGAAGCCAGGCAAAGGTGGTCAGATAGCTTCCGTTGACGGAATCGTATTCGATAATAAGCGCCCGGTCGGAGCAGTAAAAATCGCCAAGCACTTCAAGAAAATGCTCCGCGGCCAGGGCAATGTCATCTCCCATGGTCAGCACCCGCGCCAGCTCCAGCAGCACGGAATCCACCGGAATCTGGTTGTTCAGCCGGCGATAATCATCAGAGACCATGCGCACGACCTCAACCCGGCAGCGGCGGCCTTCAATCTCGCGCAGATAGATTTCCTGCACCGTCCATTTCTTCAGCATCGGGTTGTAGCGGGTCTGGTAAAAGGTGCGGTCGGGGGTCAGCTGCAGGTTATTGCACCAGCTGCAGGGAATCTGGCTATCTGCCAATACATCGTGGCAGATTTTTCCTCGGTATTCCTCGGGCGAGGTAAGGCCGTAGAGCTGCATTGCTGCATCAGACATGTGCAGAAGCTCATGGGAATCAATATCCACAATATAGGCGTGTGTACCGGCGGTATTGACAAGAAGGTGCTCATAACCGTTGAAATCCACAACCATTTACCTCAATTCGACTGAATATATAAGAGGAAATACTTATGTACATTATAACACACAGCGGGGCGCTTGGCAATCCCAATTCGCGCCGCAGGAATTGCCCGCGGCAATTTGCAGGTATTTTCTTGAATTTTGAAAGCGGTTATGTTATAATACATTGACGAACCTGCCGGTGTGTCGGAATTGGTAGACGACCGCGACTCAAAATCGTGTGCCTCTGGCGTGTGGGTTCGAGTCCCACCACCGGCACCAAATAAAAAAACACCCCTCGGGGTGTTTTTTTATTTGGTTACGTTGATGACCCGGTGAGAGCCCTGCAAATTGCCTGCAATTTGCGCAATACGAGCGCCGAGCGCTCGTTTGAGCAATAAGAGCACAGGGGCGCTCGTTTAAGCAATAAGAGCGCCGAGCGCTCGTTTGCGGTCGAGCATCCCACCACCGGCACTACTTTTTCACTATTAACTCTTCACTTTTCACTCTTCTCTCGAAGCTTGTCGATTAGGTAATAAGTAATAGTGAATAGTGAAGAAGTAAAGGTATCCGCATTGCGGTTGATTTGAATTTCTGTAAGAGTTCGATTTCATACGCAAAATGCCCCAAATATCTTTTTCAAAGCCCATAAACAAATAAAAAAAACTCCCTTCTGGGTGTTTTTTTATTTGTTTACGTTGATGCCTACTTTTCAAGCCGTGCGAGGTGCTCCACAAGAGCCTCCCAGCCGCCGTTCCGGCAAGACCCATGACATAGGCCTTTGCGAAGGCATCCTGATCCATCGGAAGCAGCGTGCCGTCAAGATCAAAGAGAATTGTTGTGATGGGCATAAATATATCCTTTCGCGAAAGAAGCGTGCCGCCCGCCGGGGTGGCAGACGGCACAGACGGGCTTATTTTTTGCCTTTCCGTCCAAAGAGCTTTGATCGGAAGAGGAAGACATTCAGCACCGCAAAGAAGGCGGCGAGAATGATGAGCACAAGTCCCGGACGGGTGGGCGCCATGGTCGCAAGGAACATGATGGGGAAGCCGAGAACAATGGCCGGGAAGTTCTGATAGACCATATTGTCGGCCGCCGGCGTCTCAAAGCGGCTGTCCAGCTCGCGCAGGAGGATGATGCCGGTGCTGGCAGTGCCGGTGAGCATACCGTACATCATCATAAATTGCTCCTGCTTGTAGGCCTTAAAGAGGGTTTTCGCAACAAAATACTCATACAGATAGGTGGAAACCAGGCCGACGACGCCGAGGATGAGGATGACGCCCCAATACTTCTCCAGAATGCCGAGTCGGATGGCGGCAATGCCCGCCACGACCATAACATCAAAGCAGAAGTTGGAAACTCGCGTCATCAGGAAGTCGTTGGTATATTTCCGCTTGGCGATCCCGCTTTTTTCCAGCATCCGGATGATGAGCTTGACGAGGGTCGCCGCGAGGACGCCGATGAGGAAGTTGAAGCCGTAGATGACCGAGCGCATGCCCGGCAGCAGCTTGCCAAGAAGGAAAAGCAGCAGATAGGTGGCAAGATTGGTCACCACCACCAGCGCGATCTGAACGGTCAGCTTATCCATACCGCCCTGCAGAGGGATCTCGTTGTCCGACTGAACCTCCTCAATGCGGAGAGGCGCCTCATCATCGGCGGAGGCGGGGGTGATATTCTTCCTGCGTTTGAGGATCTGCAGGTGAATGACGCCGCCGATGCTTGCCGAAAGGAAGCCCAGCGCCGCAACCGTCAGGCCGAAGGTCTTACCGCCGACAAAGCCGAAATCGGTCTCAAATATATTGCCGTAATTCAGAGCCTGCCCGGTTCCCTGTCCATAACCAAAGGGCAGCAGCACGCCGGCGGCGGAGAAAAAGCCGGGGATGACCAGCGCCGCAATCATGGTTATGCCAAGGCCAAGGACACCCTGCATAAGATATGTGGAAACGGTGGTGACGCCGGTGTTCAGAATCTCAACCGTGCGCTCCCGCGTCAGCTTTCCCTTGCCGGATTTGAAGGTAGATGCAATGAAGCCGAGAGCCAGGGTATGGTAGGTGATGACCTCCAGCATATTGTAGCCATTTCCGGCGAAAAACTGCGTTTCAAACATGGGCACATCGGCAAAAACATCATAAATTCCGGCAATGATGAGCAGTATCACGCCGCCGAGCACCGAAGTTGGGATGAGAGAATTGCGCAAAAACGGAATCAGGCGCTTCAGCGCATTGGCGCCAAGAAGGCTGAGCAGCAGAACAGCCGCCAGATTGAGCGCGCCCCAAACATTAGAGTCCCAAAAATTGGCCATCGGATTCACCCTTTCGGATATTTTTTGTGCGATTGTAGATGTGAACGTATTTCAGCGCGTTGAAGCGCTTGTCGCCGTGCAGCTGGAAGATCTGCTTTCCGAGATAGATGTTAAGCTTATTCCTGCCAAGCACCGTGAAGGCCGAGCAATCCGCAAAGGAAAATACGTGCTCCGTCTCCTTCCCCGCATCCAACACGACACGGTCGCCGTAGAGATCCACCGTGGCCCACTTTAAGAGTCTGACCTTCTTTTCACTGGGGATGACCTCGGAGAATTCCGCGCCATCGCTGAAGATGGGACGCTCGGTATAGACCAGGGGATCAAAGGCGTTGATATAGTCCTTCTGCCAGTCGTACCACTCGGAAACGGTGCGGAAGGGAAACTCCGGCAGGGTCGCGGAGAGGGTGAGATCCTCGCCGTAGGTGACAACATTGCCGCAGCTGGTGCAGGCAAGACGCGCCTCCCGGCTGACATGCTTTGACAGCCCGCAGCGGGGACAGATATAGATGGCGCGCTCGAGAAATTCAGCCCGTCGGCGGTGGGTAAAGCAGGGATCTCCCTTGGTATCATCCACAAAAAGGCCCTCACGGATGGCCGCAAAGAGGGCTGCATCGTCCATCGCGGCATATTCCTCCGGCTGGATGATGCGGGCAATGCGGGTAAAGACCTTGCCCCTGCGGATGCAGTCGCTCCAGCGGGGCTCGGCGCCGTAGCCGCCTTCAATGCGGTAGAGCACGATGGGCAGCCCCAGCCGCCGGGCAAGACCGGCGATGGAGGGGTTCATATATTCTGTCTTGCCGCTGTAGGTGCGGTTGCCCTCCGGGGCAATGCAGAGGGTACCGCCCTCCCGCACCACCTGCAGGCAGTTGCGGATGGCGCCGATATCCATCGTCTGCTTCTTGATGGGAATGGGCGCCACCAGCCAGCGGATCAGGCCGGATATCCATCCATTGGAGAAAATATCCTCGCTGGCGAGGTAATAAACCGGATCGCGGAAGGACATGCCCACAAAAAACTGATCAAAGGGGGTCTGGTGATTTAAAAGAATGAGGAACTGCCTTCCTTTACTATCCGGGCATTTTTCAATGCGGATGCCGTAGCGGATACGGCTGTAGGGATAGAGAACGAGATAGGCAAGATTTCGCACAATTCTGTGGCGAAAGCGAAGCCACCCCTTCTTCTTTTGCATCCTCAGCACCTCCCCGATTGTAATCTAACCTACATTATAGCAGATTTGCGCGCAATACGCTATAATAATTCATACACTAAAGCATATTTTTCTGCATTGCCCGAAAGCTGTTGCAATAGACGGCATTTTGTGGTATTGTTATGATGTAGAAATTCTATGCAAGGAGGCACATCGCCATGCCGAACTTCCCTCCTCTTTCCGATATCCGCATGACCGACTGTCACGATACCAACACGCAGTATTCGCCCCCGCATTTTGCAACCTCGGCAGAGGTTGACCGCCGGCGGGAGGAGCTGCGCTTCAATCTGCGCATGGCCGCCGGTCTCTGGCCGGAGCCTGCCCGCACACCCCTCAATGCAAAATATGAGCTGGTGGGTGAGTTTGAGGGCTACACCCTCAAAAAGGTCATGTTTGAGAGCCGTCCCGGCTTTTGGTCCACGGGAAATCTGTATCTTCCCCGGCCGCTGCAGGGTCCCTGCCCGGCGATTCTGAACTTTGTCGGCCATTGGGAGGATCAGCGACTTCACCGCGGCGAGGACGGCGACTTTCCTCAGCAGATCGCAAACTTTGCCCGCATGGGCTTTGTCTGCCTTGTGACGGATATGATCGGCAAGGTGGACAGCCGCCAGCTCTCCCACGAGTACGGTGCCCGTCCCGAGGAGGAGGCCTGGCTTTCCAACGGTCTTGGCGTTCAGCTTTGGAACAATATCCGCGCCATCGATCTGCTCTGCGAAATGCCGGAGGTCGATTCCTCCCGCATTGGCGCCACCGGCGCCTCCGGCGGCGGCTCACAGACCCTCTTTGCCAGCTTGATGGACGATCGCATCCGCGCGGCTGCCCCCATCAACATGATCTCCCTTTCCATGCAGGGCGGCTGCCGGTGCGAGAACGCACCGGGACTTCGCCGGCATACAAATAACCTGGAAATGTGTGCCATGATCGCCCCGCGTCCCCTCTTCCTTGCCGGATCCACTGGGGACTGGACGGTCAACCAGGAAACCCTGGAGGCTCCCGCCCTGGAGGAGATTTATTCCCTCTACGGCGCCCGTGATGCCTTCCGCCATTTTTACCAGGACGCAAACCACCAGTACAACGCAAAGACCCGCCACGAGGTATACCAGTTCTTTGCAAAGCACCTGCAGGGACGGGACATCGTCTGGCAGGAGGAGCCCATCGAGACGGGCGATCTGCAGGATTTCACCTGGTTCCGCGGAGACAGCTGCGCGCCGGGCTTCCGGAGTGATTCCGAGTATCTCGCAGCGGATGCCGAGACCCGCACTGCGGCGGTGGCCGCGCTTTCTGCGGAGGATAAAAAGCGCATGCTCGGCTGGATGGTTGATGTCTGCGAGGAGGATCCCTTCTCCCTGGCCGAGGGTGAGGATACGGAGGGCTTCTCTATCGAATACGGCAAGCTTTCCGATACCCGCGGCGCCGAGGTTCGCTACGCAAAGTACCTTCCGAGGGATTTTGATGGCCGCAGCGCCTTCCTCTTCATCGGCGGTGAGGACGGCTATGAACCCGTTTTGGAATGCCTTGAGGACGGCTGCGCCGTCATCCGCGCAAATCTCTTTATGACGGACGGCGACGGCGAGCCTGCCAGCCGCAAGGCCATGTACCGCAGCTGTTTCCATGCAAGCGAGGATGCCTGCCGCGTGCAGGATGTATGGATGCTCTGCCGCCACATTCTCTCAACCTGCGAAAGCCTGGATATCTGCGCCACCGATGCCGCAGCCCGGGCGGTGGCCGTCGCCCTTCCCCTGCTGCCCGCCGGTGTTACGGCACATCTCGATGCCGCAGCGCTGAAGGATGCGGCTGGTATGAACATCCCCGGCCTTTCCCTTCTCGGCGGTGTGATGGGCTGCGCAAAGCTTGCCATGCAGGAGGGCAAGATGGTCCATTTTCTCAATTTCTAACAGACCCGGAGGTACTTTATGAAAAATTGTCTTGCCGCATGGCACTATAAGCACCGCACCTACTGCGAAAACGCAGAATTCTTTGCCGCAAACGGCTTTGAAGCCGTTTCCATGCTGGGACTTCACATGAAGCGCGTTCTGCAGGATCCCGCCCAGTCGGAGGAAATGGCCTGCATTATCAAAAAGCATGGGATTCCCCTCACCATTCACTATAAGCTGCCAAATAGCCATTCCGCAGAGGATGTCGACCACTTTCACGAGGTCATCACCCGCTTTGGAGACTGGCAGAAGACCCACGGTCTCATCCACATTCTCTCCTTTGACGTTCCCAATGCCGTGCGCGAGAATCTCGCGCAGTATGTGGATTTCGTGCTGGAAACCGTCCCCGACTGCAAGGTCGGACTTGAGGATTACTGCCTGACGGAGGGCGAGCGAGCCGATGTGGAACGCTTCAAGGCAGAGCCGCGCTTTGGCCATCTCATCGATCTCGGCCATGTGCACCTCTACCTGACCAAGGAGGCCGATGCCCGGGGCTGCGTTCCGGTGTATGAGGACTATCTTGCCTATATGCAGCGGCTGGAGTTTCCCGTTTGGGAAATTCACCTGCACAACAACGACGGCGTTCACGATCAGCACCAGTTTCTCACCTGCGGTACCCTCTCCATCCCCAATATGGCGCGGCTTGTCACCGAAATCGGCTTTGACGGCGTGCTGACCATTGAATCCGCCCCCGGCTACACCTTTGAATGCTTCGGCGAGGATGCCGACCGCGGCATTTTCAACGACTACGAATACTGGAAAAAGTGCCTTTTCACGGCAAAAAGATAAAATTCAGGAGTTTTAACCATGTCCATCACCTTTCATCCCGAGCACAACACCATCAAGCTTGACAGCAGCCGTTTTTCCTACATTCTCAAGATCTATGAGCAGAACTACATTCTGAATATCTACTACGGCGCCCCCATTCCCGATGCCTACATTCCCAAGCGGGAGCAGCGGTATCCCAACGCCTCCTTCTCCCCCTCCGATCCCATCATCGGCGAGATCGGCCACCGCTTCCGTCCCGACACCACCCCGCTGGAGTATTCCGGCAGCGGCGCCGGCGACTTCCGCGAGCCCTGCCTTGCCCTGCGCAACGCAAACGGCGATACGGTGACCGACCTTCGATATGACGGCCACAAAATCTATGCCGGAAAGCCGGAAATTCCCGGACAGCCCTCCACCTATGCAAACACCCCCGACGAGGCCGAGACCCTGGAGCTCTATGCCAAGGATCCCACCACCGGCCTTCGCGTCATTCTCTATTACACCGTCTTTGATGCCGCCGGTGTCATGACCCGCCGCGTCCGGGTGGAAAACCCCACCGACAAGGCCTGCGATATCGAGCGGGTTTTCTCCATGTGCGTGGATCTGCCCACCATGGACTACGATATGATCTCCCTGTGGGGTCGTCACAACCACGAGCGCTATACCCAGCGCGTGCCGCTGCACCACGGCCTGCAGGGAGTGGAGAGCCGCCGCGGCGTTTCCGGCCACACCTACAACCCCTTTATGGCGCTGGCCGCCCACGGCGCCGATGAGAATCAGGGCTGGGTTTACGGCTTCAACCTCGTCTATTCCGGCAACTTCTCTGCCCACGCGGAGTGCGATTTCAACGGCTGCACCCGCGTCACCATGGGCATCAACCCCGTGGATTTCGGCTGGCATCTCGATCCCGGCGAATTTTTTGATGCGCCCGAGGTCGTCATGGTCTTTACCGACGGCGGCATCGGCGAAATGAGCCGCGTTTTCCACCGCTTCTATAACGAAAACCTCATCCGCGGCCGCTGGAAGAGGGAAAAGCGCCCCCTGCTCATCAACAGCTGGGAAGCCGCCTATTTTGATTTCAATTCCGACAAGCTGGTTGCCTTTGCGCATGAGGCAAAGAAGCTCGGCATCGAGATGCTTGTCATGGACGACGGCTGGTTTGGCGTTCGCAATCGGGACAACTGCTCCCTTGGCGACTGGTATGTCAATGAGGATAAGCTGCCCGGCGGCCTGACTCCCCTCATCGAGCGCGTCAATGCCGAGGGTCTGAAATTCGGCATCTGGTTTGAGCCGGAGATGATCTCCCCCGATTCCGACCTCTTCCGTGCCCATCCCGACTGGCATGTGCATGTGGAGGGTCGTCCCTCCATGCCCGCCCGCTTCCAGTATGTGCTGGATGTTTCCCGGGAGGATGTGCGCGAAAATATCTGGCAGCAGCTCTACGCGATCCTGGCAAACAACAAGATCGACTACGTCAAATGGGACTTCAACCGCAATCTCTCAGAGGCCGGCTCTGCCCTGCTGCCGCCCGAGCGCAAGAAGGAGTTCTTCCACCGCTTCATCCTCGGCACCTACGATCTGATGGATCGCCTGGTCAAGACCTTCCCCGACATTCTCTTTGAAAACTGCTCCGGCGGCGGCGGACGCTTTGATCCCGCCATGCTCGCCTACTCTCCCCAGATCTGGGCCAGCGACAACACCGACCCCATCGAGCGCCTGGATATCCAGTTCGGCACCTCCATGTGCTATCCCGCCTCCACCATGGGCGCCCACGTTTCCGCGAACCGCCGCGCAGGCTACGTCACCAAGGGCAATGTCGCCATGTGGGGCACCTTCGGCTATGAGCTCGACCCCGTGAAGCTCACCGATGAGGAGCGCGAGATCATCCGCGGTCAGGTGGCGGACTATCACAGATACTACGACCTCATCCACTACGGCGATCTCTACCGCCTCATCTCCCCGGCAGAAAATGAGCGCCGCGCCGCCTGGATGTTCGTCTCCCCCGACAAATCCGAGGCCCTCTTCACCCTCGTCACCACCCGCAGCGTCTTCCGCCTGCCCCTCATCATCAAGTTCCGCGGTCTGGATGCCAAGGCCATGTACCGTATCCAGGAGACCGACGAGATCCTCTCCGGCGCCGCCCTCATGAACGCCGGATACTGGTTCATCGACGTCCCCATGGCCGATAAGGAAAGCTATACGCTGCATCTTGAGCGGGTATAAACCGCAAAAAGAATAAAAGCCTGCAACGACGTGTAAAATTGGCGGAGAAATCGCAAAATCTTTCACCAATACATGGTAGGGGCGAACTGTGTTCGCCCGCGGGAGACCGCAGGTCTCCCCTACGGATAAAAATGCTCCGCTGTAAACAAATAAGTAACCCCGACAGATTCTTAAAGGTCTGTCGGGGTTTGTGTTATTTTGCTTGATAAAATTGATTTTATTCAATTTCTTTTCGTCGCAGATATTCATCAATCAATAACGGCTGAATCAAAGGATATGTCCATTCTGTAGGAAGGTCATCAAACAAAAAAACACTTTCCATTTCGCTGTGAAGTTCGTTTTCAAATGTTTGAATGTTCGCAAAAAATAGCATGCCGTAAGTTTCTTCGCCTGTCTGATTTACTCTATTCTTTCCAATCACAGAGTAAACACAAACAGGGACAATCTCAAAATGTTGTGCTCCGGTTTCTTCAGATAGTTCTCGTTTTGCAGTTTCGATTATTGACTCATTGGGTTCTCTATGCCCTCCGGGTATTTCATAGGTGTTTCTTTCTTTGTGTTTGCAAAATACCCACTTCCCATTATGCTTTGAAATGATTACTGCAAATTTTAACAATTCATCAGATACAGATTCATAGAAATTGACTTTCATATATCTTGCCTTTTATTTTTTGTTATTAAATTTCCGTCACAAGGCCGTCGTAGGTGACCTCAAAGCCTGCGGCGCGTGCCTGGGGCTCCAGATCTTCCCAGAGGACGTCCTTTCCGTTGTGGGAGAAGTGGTTGACAAAGCAGCGGGTCTCATCATCCACAAGGCCCATGCGCTGCAGACGCTCACGGCAGCGGATATTGCGGCCAAGGCACATATGGCTTGCATAATCAAGGTCATCCTCCGTGCCGCCGGTGCAGTCAAAGGAGATCATATCGATATGAAGCTTAAGGCCAGCGAGATAATCCCAGGTCTCATCGGGGAAAATGCCGCTGTCATGGGCATAGAGAAGGCACTTTCCGTCCTTTTCGATCAGATAAACATAGGGATTCTCGGTGCCGTGGGTAGCCTTCAGCGCCGTCACCGAAAAACCGGCAATGGAATTGGGCTGAAAGGGTTTGACTTCGCGAAACTCACCGCGAATGCGGGGATTTGCAAAAATACTTTCCGTAAGGCTACCCACATCGCAGCTGCCCCAAATCCGGAAGTTTGGCACACCCTCCGGCGTTACAGCAAAGGGGCGGCGCAGATTTCCCAGCTCGGTGGGGTAAAAATGATCCTCGTGGACGTGGGTTACTATGGCATCGCGAACTTTTGAGAGATCTACACCATATGTCAGACAATGGTGATAGGTATCGGGGCCGAAATCAATAAGCAGACAATCGTCAATCAACGTCTGACAGCGCGAACGAACATCCCTGCCGCCGATTCTGCGAACCTTTCGGCACACATCACAGGCACAAAAAACCGCAGGGATACCCTCCGCAGCCGCAGTACCGAGAAACTGGATTCTCATTTTTGGTAACCTCCCACCTCAAAGTAAGGTAACGCCGTGCTCGGCATAGAGTGAAATGGCCTCCTCCGGCCAGATAGAGCTCTGCACCTCGCCAATGTGGGCGCGGCCAAGCAGCAGCATACAAAGCCGGCTCTGTCCAATGCCGCCGCCCATGGTCAGGGGCAGCTCACCGGCAAGCAGCGCCTTGTGGAAGGGAAGCTCCGCCCGGCTCTCGCAGCCGGAGGCCGCCAGCTGGCACCGCAGGGAGGCCTCATCCACGCGGATACCCATGGAAGAGATCTCAATGCGTCCATCCAGAGGCTTGTGGTAATACACAAGGTCGCCGTTGAGCTTCCAGTCGTCATAATCGGGGGCGCGGCCATCGTGGGGCTTGCCGCCGCGCAGGGGCCAGCCGATGCCGATGAAGAAGGCGGCGCCATGCTCCCGCACAAAGGCAAGCTCGCGCTCCTCCTGGGAGAGGCCGGGATATAGATCCTCCAGCTCCTGGGTGCCGATAAAGGCGACATCGCCCGGAAGCTCGGTATCGATCTCCGGGAAGAGGCGCTTGAGCACCCCAAGGGTACGCACCAGGGCAATATGGATGCCCCGGACGGCCTCCCGAAGGGTCTCCTCCGTGCGTGCATCGCGGGAAATGATCTTTTCCCAGTCCCACTGATCCACATAGACGGAATGAAGGTTATCGGTGGTCTCGTCGCGGCGGATGGCATTCATATCGGTGTAGAGACCGTGTCCCATGGGGAATTTGTACTTACCGAGGGCAAAGCGCTTCCATTTCGCCAGAGAATGCACGATCTGGATCTCCCGGTCGGGGCACTCGCCCAGATCAAAGGAAACCGGACGTTCCTTTCCGCTGAGATCGTCATTGAGCCCGGAGGTACGATCCACAAAGAGAGGTGCCGAAACGCGGGTCAGTCCCAGGGCACCGGCAAGCTCGTTCTCAAAGGTATCCTTTGCCACCTTGATGGCCTTCTGGGTGGTAAAGATATCCATGTTGGGCTTATAGTTTTCAGGGTAGATATGCGGCATAGATCGGAGTCACTTCCTTATAAGTCAGAGCAAAAGCTCCATATGTCTTGACTGGGTCTTCATGCCCAGGCTTTCATAAAATGCGATGGCGGAGGCGTTGAATTCGTATACATTGAGAAGCACCTCATCGGCGCCGAGCTCTTTTGCATAGGCAATGACATGCTCCATCAGCCGGGTTCCGAGATGGCGGCCGCGGGCGGCCGCATCCACGCAGAAATCATCCACATACACCGTCAGCCGCCGCCGCAGTACGGAGTTTTCCTCCTGTCGGCGAAGCTGCAGATAGGCCGTTGCGAGGAGCTTCTCCCCTTCCCGCAGGCAGAAAACGGGCTGATCGGGGTCGGAAAGCAGCTGCGCGAGGGATTCTGCGCTGTGTTTGCAGGCACCGGGCTTAAATTTATCCGGCCGGCCTTGGGCATGGACGCCGCCCACCTGCCTTAGAATGCGGAGCATTTCGGGAATATCCGAAAGGCCAGCACGGTCGATGGTCACGCTCACCCGATTACGCCTCGATTTCATATTCCCGCAGCTCGCCGCGATATTTGCGGGAGGCGGAGATCTTCTTCCAGCCCTTGGGGAAATGGGGTTCCACCACAACACCAGACTCGGAGGTGTGGCGGATGCCGGCAATGTACTCCACCATCATCCAAAGGAACCAGGCCACAGAGCCGGTGCCGTAGGAAAGGCTGGAACGGCCGAAATTCTCACCCGGCAGGCTGAAATAGAAGTTCGGGATGAAGGTCGGAGACTGGAGGTTGCGCTCGGTGGGGTTCTTGGGGTTGATGGGCAGCACATCATAGAGGGTCTCAAAGGCTGCATCGGCATCGCCGCGGGCAATGTCCGAGGCGGCCTTGAACATAGTTCCGTGGCAGTAGGCACAGCCGTTTTCGGCGGTGCCGGGGTTCTTTGCGCTGATTCGGCCCCAAATGGCATTGTATTCGCGGAATTCCGGCGCAAAGAGAAGATATCCGGAATCAATATGCAGCGCATCAAAGCTCTTGACGATGCTTTCCAGCCGCTCGCCGCGGGCAATGCCCGCAAGAATGGCAAAGGACTGGGCATTGAGGAATTCCTTGGCCTCGGGATCATTATGGGATCCGTAGGGACGGCCGTCATCATCAATGCCGGCAAGATACCAGGCGCCGTCCCAGGCGCTGCGGTTCATGGCCTCGTCCAGGCGGTCGGCACTGGCGGCGAGCTCCTCATCCGGATGGACGGAAATGAGCTTGCGGATGGCATAGCAAAGGGCGGCGGTATTCCAGACGGACTCTCCTTTACCCTTGCGGCCGGGGCCGTTGAGGGGATCGGTCCAGTCGCCGTCGAGCATGAGGCACATGCCGTGCTCGCCGGTCTTTGCGCCCATGTAGCGGGCAGCCTTGCGCAGGTGCTCCAGCACCGTTTCCTTTTCATCGCAGTCGCCGTAGCCGACGAGGGTGTTGTAATACTCCGGTCTTCCGGACATTTCGATGATATTGACAAAGCAAAGGATAAGCCAGATGGGGCCGTCGGAATGCTCAATGAGGCAGAGCTTCTGGGGAGCGGAGCCGTCGGTCATGACCCAGCCCTTGATGTAACCGTCGTAGTGCTGGCCACGCATGACGTTGCAGACCACGCGGAATGCATCATCGGGATCGACCAGTGCATAGCCCATGGCATCCTGCAGCTGGTTGCGGATGGGGCAATAGGTGCCGGCACGGTTAAACTTTCCGAGGAAGAGAGCCTGCTTTTTCAGCCAAACGTTGAGCATGGCATTGAGATCATCATCGGGGGTGTCGATCCAGAAGCTCTCCAGGCGCTCTTCCCACACGGCACGGGCGGCATCCAGCTGGGCATCCACATTCAGATACTCCGCCTTCAGGGCAGGAAGCTCCGCAATGGATTTTGCAACACCTGCGAGGATATTGACGGCGGCACTGTCCTCAGCCCCAAGCTCAAAGACAAAATGCAGGGCGCCGCAGGTCATGCCCTCTTCGCTGACGCCGCAGGCCAGGCGGCCTTCGCGCACCGGAGCAGGAATGACATAGGGATTGTCC
Organism: Clostridia bacterium; assembly: GCA_017533425.1. Classification (GTDB taxonomy): domain Bacteria; phylum Bacillota; class Clostridia; order Oscillospirales; family QAMX01; genus RGIG1911. Next base: position 22,986 of record JAFXIE010000046.1, read on the forward strand.
GCCCCGAAGAAGCGCTGGTTGTTGGTTTCATAGCTCTCCGGACGGATGTCGGAGGTGACATAGCAGATGTCCTTCTTTGCCAGGGCATTTTCATACTCTGCATAGTAAACATAATAGGGGAAGCCGGCGCGATAGGCAGTGCCGGTGGCCTCGTCCCAGCGGGCGCACTGACCCATGGTGCCCGCCTTGGTCAGCCCAAAGCAGGTGAAAACCTCGGCGCGCATGGGCGCACCGGAGGTGTTCTCCACCGTGACCGTCCAGATCTCGGCCTCGCCCTTTGCGGGAACAAAGACGCGCACGCAAACGCTGAAGCCGTCAAACTCCTCGCGCACGGAGCTTTCCGCCATCTCATGGCGGCATTCGTAGCTCTTTCCGGCGCCAACCAGCAGGCGGTAGGCCTCGCCATTGACACGGACAAAGAGATCCCGGTTCTCGGTGATATATTCCTTGGTGTTAAAGGTCTTGGACAGGGTGACACCTGCGCCCTGAAGACGCTGGGTGGCATCCAGCATATATCCGTCATTGAACAAAAGATTCTTCCAGGGGGTGGGGGTATTGGGGGTGCGGATGGAAAGCACGCGGCCTCCCTCTTCAAAGGACCAGAATCTCATAATGCCTCCTAAAAGATTAAATTCTTACCCGTTATTATAACATATCTTTATTTGAAATTAAAGAGGTGGGGGCATACATCGTATAAATTTCTCCCAGGCTGCGCAAAATACAGCCACAAACGGAAAGGAGAATGAACCATGACCCTCACCCAAAAGGAATATGAGCTTCTCAAGGATCTCAAGGATCAGGAAAACCTCTGCGCCGAGAAATACACCCGCGCCGCAGAAGCCGCCGTGGACGGCCAGCTCAAAGGCCTCTTTACCCACCTTGCCGACAACGAGCGGCAGCATCTTGCCACCCTCTGCGAGATCGAATGCTGCACGCCCCCTGCCCCTGACTGCACGGAAAAGCCTCTTCCCTCCTTCACCCAGACCTACACCGGCGCAAATTCTCCCGACAAGGCGGGAGATGCCTTTCTCTGCACGGATATGCTCACCGCAGAGAAGCACGCCTCCTCCCTCTACGACACCTGTATCTTTGAATTTGCCGATGAAGGGGTCCGGAAAGCCCTCAACCACATCCAGAAGGAAGAGCAGAACCACGGAAAAATGGTCTACGACTATATGCACGCAAACCATATGTACGGATAATTTGAAAGGCGGCAGAGATCCCGATGATCTCTGCCGCTTTTTTTACTTCAGTCTCCGCTGGAGTGCCTCCGGCCGCAGGGCATACTGCAGGGCGGTCTCCCGCGAGATGCGCCCCTCCCGGAAAAGCTCCAGAATGGCATCGTCCATGGCCACCATTTCCGCATCCCCCGCCGCAGAAACCAGCGCATCCAGCTGATGCACCCGGGATTCGCGGATGAGATTGCGCACCGCAGGGGTCGCATGGAGAATTTCAAACACAGGCACCAACGCACCGTCCTGCGTGGGAATGAGCTGCTGGGAAATGACGGAATTGAACACCATGGCCAGCTGCACACGGATCTGCTGCTGTCCCACCGGGGGGAAGCAATCGATGATGCGATCCACGGTGTTTGCCGCGCCGAGGGTGTGCAGGGTGGAGAAAACGAGATGCCCCGTCTCCGCGGCCGTCATGGCGGTGGAGATGGTTTCGTGGTCGCGCATCTCCCCCAGCAGAATGACATCCGGCGACTGGCGGAGGCTTGCCCGCAGTGCGGTGACATAATCCTTTGTATCGATCTGGATTTCCCGCTGGGAGATGATGCACCGGTCATGCCGGTGGAGATACTCCACGGGATCCTCCAGAGTGATGATATGCCCATCCCGGGTGTGGTTGATGCGGTCAATGATGCAGGCAAGGGTGGTGGATTTTCCGCTGCCGGCGCTGCCGGTGATGAGGGTCAGACCCTTGTGCTGACCGGCCACGGCCATGACCCTTTCGGGGATGCCCAGCATCCGATAATCGGGAATGCCAAAGGAGATGATGCGGATAACGGCGGCAAGGGATCCCCGCTGCTTATAGGCGCTGACGCGCAGGCGCACCTTGCCGGGAACGGAGATGCAGAAATCGTCATCCCCGGAGGAAACCAGGCGTTCCATATCCCGCCCGGCAATGCCGTAGGCCTCGGCGATGATGCGCTCCGACTGATCGGGCATGATGGCAGACTCGGAAATACAGCTGAGATTCCGGCCTGCCTTGCAGCTCACCGCCTTGCCGGGAACGACAAAGATATCCGAGGCGGAACGCGCCAGGGCAGTATCCAAGATTTGCAGAAAGGACAGCATATACACCTCTCAATTCCCGCCGGTCCACACGGAAATGGCATCCGACGGATTCCAGCGTTGGGTATTTTCGACACGCCAGGAGAGAATTTCCATCTCCCCATCAAAGCGAAGGGTCACGGCAAGCACCTGGCGGTCATCCAGGGGCACCCCATAGGATACGAGGTTTTCCCGCACCGTGCACGCATATTCTTCTGCACAGGACTCCAGCCGCTGCTCTGAATAGGCAGCCTCCAGCGCCCGGGCAATGTGCGCCGCCTCGGCATCCGCAAGATAAAAGGCAGCTTTTGCATCACATACGGTTACAGCTCTCGAAAGCTCTGCACGCGCCTTGGTCAGGGAAGTGACCGAAAAGATCGCCATCACCACCAGAGCAAAGGAAACCCCCAAAGAAACAAGGCCGACAGGGCCAAAAAAGCGTCGGTTATTCACAATGCACCTCCCACGCGGAAGGAAAGGATGCAGGCATCCGCTTCAAATGCCTGCACCTGCATTTCACCGCCTGAAAAGCTGAAGCGCAGCGTAAAATCGGAGGTTTCATAGCAAAGCTCCCCGTCGACAGAGGGAATGTTCAGGCGCTTTGCAACAGAATCCGGATCCCCGGTGGCGCGGAAGGTCTCCGCCGCCATGACGGCGGCCTCCATGGCCGCATTGCGCACGCGGGCATCATCCCTGGCCTTAGCCGCCGCGCCGAAGGCCCGCAGGCAAACCGCCGCACCAAGGGAGAAGACCAGCAGCATGGCCGCAATTTCCAGGATCAGAAGTCCTGCACCCCGGCGATTATCCATGGTGTACCTCCCCGGCACAGCGCAGCGCCACCGAAAGGGTGGTGACATCCGCGCCGCTTTGCAATACGCAGGAGATGCCGCCGGCATCCAGCGAAGGGGTAAAGGCATCCAGCAGGACAATGGCCTCCCCGGCTGACGGGGAGAGCTTAGCACCGGCGGGGGCATACAGCTCGGTCAGATAGCCCGCATGGGCATACAGGCAGGTGACAAATTCCTCTCCCTCCACGCGTTCCCGGAGGATGAGGGCCGGAATTCCGCCGATTTCGCCGACCGCAATGCCGTCCCGCATATCTGCACGCTGCAGCCGGGCGGTGATATAGGCCGCCGCCGTGCGTCGGGCAAAGCCTTCATCGAGATCGGCCTGCATATCTCGGCTTGCCTGCGCGCCGCCAACCATGACACCGGCAAGACAGATGCCAAAGGCGACAAGCAGCAGCACCGCGGCGGTATAGGTAAGGATTTTATGCGCCTTTTGCATCCTTCTACCTCCGCACCACCGTGATATCCGGCATGATATTCTCCGCAAAAGCGGAATAATGAACGAAATATTTTTCCTCATCCACCGAAAGTGCGTAGTGCTCCCTGAGATAGGCAAAGCTTTCCGGGAAGCGCCCCTCCAGACAATAGCAGGTCACACAGGCGCGGCGGATGGCATCCTCCGCCAGGCGGAGGCTCTCCGCATCCGAGGTCTCCTTCACCTGGCGCATGGCTCGCGCAAAGAGAAGGATGCAGCAGCACACCACCGCCCCGCAGAGCAGGGCGGCAACGACGGATATTACGCTTTTTTTCTCGCGTTTCAACATACTCAAAGCACCGAAAGAATGCCAAGCAGGGGCAGCATGACCCCCAAAAGAAGCAGGCCGACACCTGCGCTGAGAAGCAGCACCGCCACAGGCTCAATGACGGAAATGCGCCGGTTCAGGGTCTCCTCCACCAAGGCTGTATAGCGCTCGGAGAGGGTATCCATAACCGCCTCCATATCCCCGGCGGCCACGCACACGGAGAGATACCGAAGATCCATGCCGCGGAAAAGACCGGTTTCAGCGAGAATTTCCTGCAGGCTGTCGCCGGCCTCTGCCCGATCCGCCGCATGGCGGATGCGCCGGGCAAGTTCCCCTTCCGCAAGGTCTGCGGCAAAGGCAAGTCCCCGGGCGGCATCCATTCCCGCCGAGGAGGCCATGGAAAGGGCAGCGCAAAGATCCGCCGCCGCCTGCAGGCGGGCAACCTTGCCCGGTCTGCGGCCGGAATTTTTGCGGACAAGCAGAAGGGTCAGAAGCACCACCACAGCAATTCCGGCAAGGCCTGCCGGAAGGATCCAGCCAAGCTCCCGCAGAGCTTCTCCCGCAAGAAAAATTTTCTCCGCAAAGCCCGGCATCGTGGCACCGAGCTGGGAATAGACCCCGTGGAATACGGGAAGCACCTGCCCCGCCACCACATAAAGCACCGCAAGCAGCACCGCCGCAAGGCAGACCGGGTAAATAACCGCGCTGCGCACGGCCCGCGCCACTCTGGCTCGCATATGCCAGAAGGCAGCCAGCCGCCGCAGGGTTTTCGCCCCGTGGCCGGTGGCCTCGCCGACAGAAAGCATGCGGGTCATATACGCAGGGATTGCACCGCCGGCAGAGAGGCAGTCCGTAAGGCTTCTGCCCTCCTCCGCAGCCCCTTCCATCCGGGCAAAAAGTGCCTTCAGTGCGGGATTTTTCTCTCCCTCCCCCAGGGCTGCAAAGACTTCGCCCGCAGGGATACCGACATCCACCGCCTCTGCAAGGGTCTCGCAGAGGGAAGCCAGCATATTCACATCCGGACGAAAGCTTCGCATACGTATTTCTCCGTCAATAGATATATTTTGCCTGATAATTCGATGTTTTTGCGATGTAGGCCATGATTTCCGCGCTGGAATTTGCGGTGGATGCAAAGGTGGGATCCATGAGCTTCCAATCGCTTCCGTTGAAGAAGATGGTACCCTCGATCCAGCCGCTTTCCGCGGTATAGGTGCTGATCCAGGCATGGTATTCCGCGCCGGTATAGCCGACAACCAGCTTGGTGGGGATGCCGTAGGCGCGCAGCATAGCCGTCATCAGGGCGGCATAATCAAAGCAGATGCCCTTTTTCTCTGCAAAAACCTTGTCAATATCGGGAATATAGCCGCTTTTGACACTGGCGGCCTTAGCATAATCATACTGCGTATTGGTTACAACATAGTTATAAATGGCGGCAATTCGCTCCAAATCCTTCATTTCCTCCCGCAGAATGGTGGAGGCAAAGGCGATTGCGGCGCTGTCTTTGCTGTAATTGACATACTGATTCGGATGAAGGAAGGGAGCATTCGCATCCGTAAGGGAAACCGCCAGGGTCTCGGCGGCGAGGGTCGCGTACTTATTGCCTGTCACGGCGCAGTAGACCGCAACCTTATAGCTTCCGCTGCCGTCGGAGAACTGGAAAACCTCATAGCTGTCCGCGCCGTTGAGATTGTAGGTGTAGGCAATGCCGCTGGGGCCGGTGATGATGACCTTCAGGCGGCGGGTGGACTTTGCGCGGATCATGACATAGCCATCCTTGGTATTGGAGGCATCGATGGTCACCGGCTCGGTGTCCGTTCCGGCGGAAATGACCTTTGTGCCGGAGGCCACCGGCTTGAAAACATGGGAAACCGCAGGGGTTCCGCCGACAACGCCCTGCAGGGTATCCGGCTTCTTTGTGGGAGTGGCCGTTGGTGCTGCCGTCACCGTCGGCGAGGGGGTTGGCATCACCGTGGGCGAGGGGACTGCCATAACGGAAGGCGACGGCTGCTGTGTGGCGATCGGGGACTCCGTCGGAGGGGCGGTGGGTGCCGCCGTCACGGTCGGCGAGGGTTGCGCCGGCACATCGGAGGCCGGGGGCTGAACATCGCCGCAGGCAGAAAACATAAGCGCAAGAAGCATGATAAAAATCAGACAAACCATCGGCCTGCGCATGAAACACCGCCTCCCTTCTATGGGTTTCATTATACCATGTTTTTCCGACTTTGAACAGATATGCAGATAAAAAACAGGCATTCCGCTGACGGAATGCCTGTTTAGATCATTTAGAAGATATCGGCGATGCTTTCGCCCTTCTCCACCATGTCGATGAGCTTCAGCAGGTGGTTGACTGCCGTCACGCTGACATAGCTGTTGCAGGTGCCGTTGACCGTGGCCGCATACTGGCGGGAATTGATGCGGGAAAGGGTCAGCACATTCTTTGTTCCGTCGCGCATGGTGAAGGTGACGGAATACTGCACCTCATCGGGAACCTTGCCTGTGTAGCTTCCCACCGCGTAGAAGGAGAGCATACCTGCGTAGAGGGAGCGTGCATCGTCCACCTGCAGAGCCTTGCCCTGGAAGGTGGCCTCAAAGTGGCCGTTGCCCTCTTCATCGGTCTGGTCATCCACGGTAAAGACATAGTTTTTGCCGTTGCAGAAGATATCCGCCCTGGAGACCTCCTTGATGCTGTACATAAAGAGGCCGGTTTCCAGAATGTCCTCTCCGCGGACATCGAGGAAGGTGAAGTCGCCGGAAACGGCGAGCACCATGGGGATGCCTTCCTTCATGACAAAGATAAAGTCCTCGTCCATATAGCCGATCAGCAGGGTGGTTTTCTCCCCGTCTGTGAGCCCGACGGTAACGCGGATGGGATTTTTCAGTCCGTAGGCGGCGAGATCCTGGGGGAAATCCTCCACAACGCCGACAACGGAAAGATTCATGATCTTATCGAGAATGCGGTTGGTCACATTGTAGTTATCCGCAGCGCCCGACTTGGGAGCAGTCTCGATAAAGACACTGCCGTCGGATTCGGGGTTTCTCTCAAAGGCCAGGCGATAGCCGTCCGGCAGGAGCATCTCATAGGAGGCCACGTTGTCATAGGTGCCTTCGTTCATGGCCGGGAGAATGTTGGTGTCGCGGTAATAGCTCGCCGGGCTGGAGAGGGTCTCCTTGATGGATGCGCTGGTGGTATAGACGCAATCCAGCGTATCGACATAGACATAGCACAGGGTGCCGTCCAGCGGATAGGCATCGCCAAAGATAATGGTGTCCTTCTCCGCTTGATTTGTCCGGGTGACGACAACCGTGGGGCGCTTATCGGAAATGCCGTACTTTGAAAGATCCGCAGGGTTCTTTTCGATGACTTCCTGGCCGCCGAGGCCGGCAATCATATCTACCGTCATGATGAAGAAGCTCTGCTTGGACTCAAAGGTATCGTCGCCCTCGATGGAATAGAAGACATTGCCCGCCTTAAAGCCCTTTTTGAAGGCAAAGGGATCGCCAACTGCGGTATTTTTGAACTCCACGCGCTCAATAAAGGCGGAGTCATACTCAAAAATATCCACAAGCTCGGTAACGCTGGTGGGATCCTCCGGCTCATTCTCCGGCAGAAGCAGCCAGACGGTAAGCACGGCGGCCAGCAGCACGGCGAGTACGACGGCGGCAATGATGATGGTCTTTTTCTGCTTATTCATTACTTATTCTTCCTCCGGAACCAGACGAGAACGCCCATAATGAGCAGAGCCGCGGGGATGATGCAGAGGATGCTGAGTACAAAGGTCTTCTCCCAGTTGAGCAGAACGATCTGCGGGGTTGCAAACTCATTGGCCTCGTAGATGGAGAGGTCGGGGGTCTCAAAGAGCTCGTTGAGGATGGCGGTGAAGAACTCCTGATTGGTATACTTGGAGGAGTTGAAGAACTCATCCTGCAGGCAGAAGGCGGAGCCGAGAACCAGCATACGGCTGGTGCGCAACTCAAAGGTTCCGGTCTCCACCGTGGAGTACTCGGAGAGGCAGGCAATGTTGAAGGGGCCGGCGAAATCCGAATCCTCCTTGACTACCACAGACTGGGTCACATCGGCATTGGCCTTGGCAAAGGAGCTGTCGGAGGAGGTCAGAATGGCGCGGGAGGCAAAACCGGTGGGACGGCCTTCATTGAGCTTCAGCTGCAGAGAAAGGGGCATGATGATATTATTTGCATAGGGAACGTTTTCAAACATCGGCTCGGTCTCACTGAGAATGCCGGAGATATTTGCCGCGCCGAGGGATACCTTGGTATCAAAGATGGTGTTCTCGGTGATATCCACGCCGTAGTCGGAGATAAAGCGGCGCAGCTCAGGCAGCTCACCGTTGGCGGGAGAAAGGGCCACGAACATATCCACGCCGTCGCCGGCAAGATACTGCTCAAGCTTTGCGATCTCCGCCTCGGTGTAGTCAAGCTTCGGCGCAACCAGCACCACAAGATCGGTCTCCTCCGGAATATCCGCCGAGGAGAGGTTGACCGACAGGTTTTCAAAGTTGTTGAGCTCCAGGAAGGTGGCAAAGGCGTTGAGATTGTCCGCCTCGCCGTGGCCGGAGATAAAGACAGCGGTCTTGCGCTCCGCCTCATCCAGGAAGAGAATGCCGGAGGCGATGCTGCGCTCCACCTGCAGGCCGATGGGGCTCATGCCCTGCTCATAGCTCTCATCAAAGGAATAGAACCAGTAATAGAGCTGATGGAGGGGAATGGTGCGGTAGCTGTTCTTTTCATTTGCGACGATGATGGTATAGGGAGAGATCTCACCGATACCCTCAAAGCGGTTGAGGAACTGGGGATTTGTGCCGACGTCAACATACTCCACCTTGACCATGCCGTCGGAAAGGACGGGATACTTATTGAGCACCTCGACGATCTCATTTCCGTAGGTGGTCATGGGAATGCTGTCGGCGCTGTACATCATATGGTTGCGCATTTCCGCCTCGGTGGCGACCACATAGATGGTGATCTCCTCCTCCAGCCCGGAAAGCAGCTTTTCGGTTGCCTCGGTAATGGCATAGCGGCCATCGCGGGTCATATCGACCTCAAGACCCAGGCGCTCGGTCAGCAGGGTAACACCGATATTGACCACAAGAATGGCCACAATAACGACAATGGACAGCAGCACGGCCATGGAGCCGTATTTGAACCTGCGTCCGAAATTGATCTTGTTCATCTTCTGTCTTCAGCCTTTCTGGATGAATTGTATGGTTATTCGTCCGATTCCCGGGGATCAAGCATATCTCTTCTTTTCCAGCATCCGGCCGGTGAGGAAGAGGAAGATGGCCGCGATGCTGATGTAGAAGAGGAAGTCCGAGAAGTTGAAAATGCCGAGACGAACATTGTCAAAGCGGGAATAGAAGGCCAGCCACTTGCCGACCGCAACGGTGAAGGGAGTGTCGTAGGAGCCAACCGCGATATCCACCACCAGCAGACCGATGAACACAGCCCAGGACAGAATGCCGGAGATGAAGTTGGATTCGGTCATGGAGGAGATAAATATGCCGATGGCAAGGAAGGCCGCCGCAAAGAAGAAGGTGGAAAGGTAGTTTCCGAGGGTCGTCCAGAAGACAAAGCCGCCGACACTGGCAAGCACCACCGGGATAAGCAGGGTTCCGCACAGAGCCAGGGCAATGACCGCCAGGGCGGCAAAGAACTTGCCAAGTACGATGGACATGACGCTGACCGGCGCCGTCAGCAGCAGCTGATCGGTCTTCTTGTTGTACTCATTGCTGATGAGGTTCATGGTCAGGAGGGGAATAATGAGGGCAATGAGCATCTGCGCAAAGAGGAAGAGGGTGGACATATCCGCCGTCTCACCGGAGATATTGACCAGATAGAACACACCGTAGAAAACGAGGATGGTGATGGCGATAAAGACATAGCCCACGGGAGAGCGGAAGAAGGAGGCAAATTCTCTTTTAAAAATGGCTTTCATTACTGCTTGTCCTCCTTATTTTTCCGGGCGCGCTTGCCGCCCTTGGCAGGTACGTCCTCTTCAACAGTGAGCTTGACGAAGATATCCTCCAGGGAGGCGCCGGCATCGCGCATTTCGAGAATGGCGCTGCCCAGCTGCTCCAGCTTGCGGAAGAGGGGCTGGCGGATATCGATGCCGGGCGCAGAGGTCAGCTGATAGTCGCAGGAGCCGGACTCCTTCTCGCCGAGGATCTCCACATTTTTCATGCCGTCGATGGTGCGCAGCGCAGGGGCAACGACCTTGACATCGCCGGTGATGCGGACATTCAGGCGGCGGACGCCGTCCACCCGGGCGCCAAGATCGGCAGCTCTGCCGTCGGCAACGATTTTACCGTTGTTGATGACGAGCACGCGCTCGCAGATGGCCTGCACCTCGGGCAGGATATGGGTGGAAAGGATAACCGTGCGCTCACGGCCGAGGTTTTTGATGACGTTGCGGATCTCGATGATCTGAATGGGGTCAAGACCGACGGTGGGCTCGTCAAGAATGAGCACCTCCGGGTCGCCGACCAGCGCCTGCGCCAGGCCGACGCGCTGCTTGTAGCCCTTGGAGAGGTTGCGGATGAGGCGATCGGCCACATGGGTAATGCCCACCAGCTCGCAGATCTCATCCAGATGCGCCTTGCGGGGCAGCTGCACCTTTTTCAGGTCAAAGACGAAATTCAGAAATTCGCGGACGGTCATATCCATATACAGCGGGGGCTGCTCGGGAAGATAACCGATGTTTTTCTTTGCCGCAATGGGATCCTCCAGAATATCCACATCGCCGATGAGGGCGGTGCCGGAGGTGGCGGAGAGATAGCCGGTGATCATATTCATGGTGGTGGACTTGCCGGCGCCGTTGGGGCCGAGAAAGCCTACGATCTCCCCCTTTTCAATGCGGAAGGAGATGCCGTTGACGGCGTGCTTGTTGCCGTAGTGCTTTACCAGGTCGCGTACTTCGATCATCTTTATGCTTCCTCCTTTTCGGGAAGATCCAGCTTGATGCAGAGCTCACGCAGCTGCTTTTCCTCCAGCTCGGAGGGGGAATTCATCATGGGCTCGGAAGCATTCTGTACCTTGGGGAAGGCGATGCCGTCCTTGATGTTGTCGCGGCCGGCCAGAAGCATCACAATGCGGTCCAGACCATAGGCAAGGCCGCCGTGGGGAGGTGCGCCGTAGCTGAAGGCCTCGATAAGGTGGCCGAAATTCTCCTGCGCCTTCTCATCGGTAAAGCCGAGGGCGCGGAACATACGGGTCTGTAGCTCGGAGGAATGGATACGGATGGATCCGCCGCCCAGCTCATAGCCGTTCAGAACGATATCGTAGGCCTTGGCGCGAACGACACCGGGATCGGTCTCCAGCAGGTGCTCGTCCTCATCCATGGGAGAGGTGAAGGGATGGTGCATGGCGGTGTAGCGGCCTTCCTCCTCATCATACTCAAGCAGGGGGAATTCCACAACCCACAGGGGCTTGAATACGGTGGGATCGCACAGGCCGAGACGACGGGCACACTCGCAGCGCAGGGCGCCGAGGGCATCGAATACCACCTGATTTTTGGCGTCCGCCACGATGAAGATGCAGTCGCCCTTTTCGGCACCCATGCGGTCGATGATGGCCTGCATTTCCTCCGGGGTTACAAACTTGCCGAAGGAGGAGGCGATCTCATCGCCCATACGCACCCAGGCAAGACCGCCGGCGCGGTAGGTGCGGACAAATTCGGTGAGCTTATCGATCTCCTTGCGGGAGAAGGTATCGTAGCCGCCCTTGACATTGATGGCGCGGACAGAGCCGCCGGCAGCGAGCGCCGAGGCAAAGACGCGGAACTGGCAGTTGCCCAGCACCTCGCCGAGGTTCTGAAGCTCCATGCCGAAGCGGATGTCGGGCTTGTCGGAGCCGTAGCGCTCCATGGCGTCCTTCCAGGTCAGGCGGGGCAGCGGAAGCTGCAGCTCCTGGCCGAGGATTTCCTTAAAGAGGCGGGCAAGGAAGCCCTCATTCACGGCGATGACATCATCCACATCCACAAAGGAAAGCTCCATGTCGATCTGGGTGAATTCCGGCTGGCGGTCGGCGCGCAGGTCCTCATCGCGCATGCACTTGGTGATCTGAATGTAGCGGTCAAAGCCGGCCAGCATCAAAAGCTGCTTGTACTGCTGGGGAGACTGGGGCAGCGCGTAGAACTTGCCGGGATGGACACGGCTGGGAACCACATAGTCGCGGGCACCCTCGGGGGTGGACTTGGTGAGGATGGGGGTTTCGATCTCGCAGAAGCCGTTTTCGGCAAAATAAGAGCGGGTGATCTGGGTCACCTTGTGGCGCAGGCGCAGAATGCGCTGCATATCGGGGCGGCGAAGGTCGAGATAGCGATACTTCAGGCGCAGCATCTCGTTGACCTGGCTGTCCTCCACGATCTCAAAGGGAGTCGTCTTTGCCTGGGCAAAGACCTTCATCTCCGTGGCGAGGATCTCAATCTCACCGGTGGGCAGATCGGGATTGATGGCGCCCTCTCCGCGGCTGCGCACCACGCCGCGGACGGCAATGGTATACTCCGTGCGCAGGGCAAAGGCCTTCTCAAAGAGCTCCGGATACTGGGACTGATCAAAGGTGCACTGCAGAATGCCGGTATAATCGCGCAGATCCACAAAGATCAGGCCGCCGAGGTTGCGGGTGCGACCCACCCAGCCCATCACGGTCACTTCCTTGCCGATATCCTGCGCAGAAAGGGCGGTGCAGAGATGGGATCTCTTCCAGCCCCCGAGAACTTCATTTCCGATCTTCATAAAACCGATCTCTCCTTATATTCAAGAATGAGGTATTGATTACTATTTGTTCAGCGCCGCTGCGATGGCTTCCGCATCCAGGGCGCAGGCGGTCTTTTCGCCGGTGCGCATATCCTTGATCTCGATCTCGCCGGCATCCAGCTCATTTCCGCCGACGACGGCCACCGCCGCCGCGCCGGACTTGTCGGCATATTTCATCTGCGCCTTCAGGGATCTTGCGCAGGTATCCCGCTCGCAGGAAATGCCCGCACGGCGCAGCGCATGGACCAGCACCTGCACGCGCTCATCCGCCGCCGGATCGGCGCAGGCGATAAACAGCCGGGTGGGCTCCGCCTCCGGGAAGGGAATGCCGAGGCTGTCCATCACCATCATCAGGCGCTCAATGCCGCTGCCAAAGCCAAGGCCGGGCATATCCGGACCGCCGATCTCGCGGACAAGACCGTCATACCGGCCGCCGCCGCAGACGGTGCCCTGGGCGCCGATATTTTCCGAAACAAATTCAAAAACCGTCTTGGTGTAATAATCCAGACCGCGGACGATGTTGGGATCGATCTCAAAGTCGATGCCCATGGCAGTGAGATACTTCTGCACGGCGGCAAAATGCTCCCGGCATTCCTCGCACAGGTAATCCACGCAGTGGGGAGCCCCGGCGGCGATGGATTTGCAGATGTCGGACTTGCAGTCCAGCACACGCATGGGGTTTTTCTCCAGCCGGGAAAGGCAGGTGCAGCAAAGCTCATCCTTGCGCTCGGAAAGATAGTCCTTCAGCGCCGCATGGTACTCCTTGCGGCAGACGGGGCAGCCGATGGAGTTGATGTGCACACGGATATTGTGGATGCCGAGCCTGGAAAGGAAGGTATCCGCAAGGCCGATGACCTCCGCATCCTGCACGGGGCTCCTGGAGCCGAAGACCTCGACGCCAAACTGATGATGCTCCCGCAGGCGGCCGGCCTGGGGCTTTTCATAGCGGAAGTTGGGGGCGATGTAGAAGCACTTGAAGGGCAGCGTACCGCCGGCAAGGCCATGCTCGATAAAGCTGCGGGCGACGGAGGCTGTTCCCTCCGGCCGCAGGGTGATGGAACGTCCGCCCTTGTCCTCAAAGGTGTACATCTCCTTCTGCACCACGTCGGTGGTATCCCCTACGCCCCGCAGAAAGAGCTCGGTATGCTCAATGGTGGGGAAACGGATTTCGCGGAAGCCGAAATCCGCCGCGCAGTCGCGCAGCACCTTTTCAATATATTGCCATTTGACGGCCTCCGAGGGTAAAACATCGTGGGTTCCCTTCGGAGCCTGAATCATAACTGCCATGAAGAAACGCTCTCCTCTTCCCGGACGGCGCATGGGCACACGTCCGCACAATAACACTCATAACATTATACGATTTTCCTTACATATTGTCAAGGACAGGCTGATCTATAATTTGTAAACAATGATACAATCCATGAATTTTTTCATCCTTTTCCTTCCCCGCTTGCACTTCGGCAAAAGGTGGTGTATAATGAGGGCAGCGGATACCCGACTCTATGAAAAAAGGAAGGTTCAAATCGTCCTATGGATCTCGTAAGAATCGGAATCATCGGTATCGGCAACATGGGCTCCAACCACATGAACAATATCGAGGAAAAGCAGAACATCCCCGGCGCAAAGGTCACCGCGGTCTGCGATCTTCGGCAGGAGCGTCTTTCCATCGCCCGCGAAAAGTACGGCGATGCCATGACCTATTTTACCGATGCAGATGAAATGATGAAGAGCGGCCTCATCGATGCCGTTATCATCGCCACCCCCCATTACGCACACCCCGTATACGCCCTGAAGGCTCTCAAGGCCGGCCTGCATGTGCTCTGCGAAAAGCCCGCCGGCGTGGATGCAAAGTCCGTCGCCGAGGTCAATGCCTATGCCGAGTCCTGCGGCCTGGTTTACGGCGTTATGTTCAACCAGCGCACCAATCCCCTCTATCAGAAGCTGCGGGAAATGGTTCAGTCCGGTGAGCTCGGCGCCATCAAGCGCGTCAACTGGATCATCACCGACTGGTACCGCTCCCAGAGCTACTACGATTCCGGCGGATGGCGCGCCACCTGGTCCGGCGAGGGCGGCGGCGTTCTCATGAACCAGGATCCCCATCAGCTCGACCTGATGCAGTGGATCTTCGGCATGCCCAAGCGCGTTCGCGCCTTCATGTATTACGGCAAGTTCCACAACATCGAGGTTGAGGACGATGTGACCGCATATCTCGAGTATGAAAACGGCGCCACCGGCCTCTTTGTCACCGGCACCGGCGAAGCCCCCGGCACCAATCGCCTGGAGGTTTCCTGCGATATGGGTAAGATCGTTGTGGAAGGCGGCGAGATCAAGTTCTGGAAGAACGAGATGAACGAGCGCGAATTCAACGCCACCTGGACCAAGGGCTTTGGTGCCCCCAAGAACGAGCTGACCAAGCCCGAGGTCGTGGGCGAAAACCTGCAGCACACCGGCATTCTCCGCAACTGGACCAATGCCATCCTCAACGGCACGCCCCTCATGGCCCCCGGTGTTGAGGGCATCAACGGCGTTCGCCTGGCCAATGCCTTCTATGTTTCCGCATGGACCGATTCCTGGGTGGATATGCCCGCCGATGAGGAGCTTTATCTGAAGCTGCTTGGCGAGCGCAAAGCCGCCAGCACCGGCAAGACCGTTGAGGAAAAGACCCTCGACGTGGACGGAACCTACGGCAGCAAATAATATAACCTTTTTCACATGCGAAAGGACAGAGATCGATCTCTGTCCTTTCTTTTTTACGCCTCTGCCCCAAGCTCCGGAAAGTCTCTGTACCCATCCGGGAATCTGACCGTTACCGGCTGCTGCGGATCTCGGATGAGAAGGGTCACATCCGCCGCGGCGGAAAACTGCCTGCCGCCGGCATTGCCCGTCAGGGTAAAGGAGAGATTTCCCGCCCGGACATATCCCGCCTCCACGGCAAATTCAATTTCCGCATTTCCGAAGGAAAGGTCGGAAATCTCATTTCCCGCAAAGCCTGCAGCAAGCTCGGCAAAGCTTCCGTAGAGGCTCTGAAACTGCGCATCCGTCGGCCGAATGCGGATGAGGGTATCCTCCTCGCGGACGATGACCTCCGCCTTCTCCCAGAGATCATTCTGCGCGGGAATCAAGAGCTCCGGCAGGGCGGAGAGCATATCCGAATCCGTATCCTTTACGCGGTATTTCTCATCCCCGACAACGGTGTAGGTCCACTCACCCTCCCGGTAGATCTCCATGCGCAGTTCCTCCGCCTCCAGCAGACCTGCCATGCGCAGATCCTCTCCCTGCAGCCCCTCGGCACTGAAATCCAGCGCCACCGGCACCGAGATCGACGTCTCCCCATCCTCAAAATCCAGCCGCAGCTGCATTCTGCCCGAGAGGGCATCCAGCGCCGCCATATTTTTTGAGGCATCCAGCATAATTTTCTCCGGCGTCATGGCTGCCGTGCAGCCGCAGAGAAGCAATGCCGCCGCAAGCAGAATGAAAAGCATTCGTTTCATAAAAAAATCACCTCTTCCCCATTATTCCCGGAAAAGAGGTGATTTTTCTATGCAAATTTTTGAAAAGTTACAGTCGGGTCGGGCGGAGAATGCAGCTCTCCCCCACCGGGGTGATGATAAATTCCCCTGCATCGCCGTCGGCGACGGCGGCATTTTCGATGCGCAGAGCGTAGGCAAAGCCGCGATGGTTATAATAGAGAGTGTTATCCTCCCGGCGGATCTCGGTATCGGGCTTTCCGGGGCGGAAGATCAGGCGGGGCGCGCAAACGCACACAGCGTCCTCGCAGAAGTTCACCCACTTATCTCCCCAGCGCACCGTAAGCTCGCCCTCACCGCGCTTTTCGGCAGAAAACTCGCTTCCCTCGGTATCCAGAATGATGCCGCAGGTGCGGTCGGTTTTATCCGTCCAGTTCTGGGTGTTCATGAGGGGCAGATTGTCATACACCGCATCAAATGTGGTGCAGACATCCTCAAGATAGCGCTCGGCATAGCGCTCATCAAAGAGGAAGAAGGCGCGAATGCTCACGCGGTCTTCATGGCGGATGATATTTGCCATGTAATTCTCGCAGTCATAATAGACCGACTGGACGTCCTCGCCATCCCAGTTAT
This sequence comes from Clostridia bacterium, assembly GCA_017533425.1. GTDB lineage: Bacteria > Bacillota > Clostridia > Oscillospirales > QAMX01 > RGIG1911. The sequence goes on from JAFXIE010000046.1 coordinate 39,724, forward strand.
CCAGCGCAACAACCGCGGTGGCCGGCGTCTTGGTGCCGTACATTTTCTTGAAGGCCTCGCCGGTTTTGCTCATTTTTTCAATGCGGACATCTTTGAGTTCGGCCAGCTCCTCAAACTGCATCCGCAGACCGGGCATGAATTTCTTCCAGCCGAAGCTGTTTTCCTGGCCGAGCTGGGCATAGGAGAATCCGAGATCCTCATTTTCAAAATAGGTGCGGAAGAACCACCGCACGGCATCGCGGTCCTTTCCGGTATGCCAGATGGGCTCCAGCGTGCAGGGGGTCACCCTGTTTCGCTCAAAGCTCTGCATGTACTTCTTGTTCTCATAATTATGCACCGGGCAGGGGCCGAGCAGGCGGAGCATGGGCACGTTCACGCGCTCCTCCGCCGTCTGGGCGGGGGAAAACATATTCTTTCGTGCGGGAAAATAGCCCTGGTTAAAATAGCCGCCGATGAGGGTATAGGCGTCGGTGTTGACCTGATCGCGGCAGTTTGCAAAGGCGGAAATGTCATAATGATCGGCAAGGTAGGCAATGGTATGGGAATCCATCAGCCAGCTCGCCACCGTTTTGGGATAGTATCCGAAAACCTCTTTGAATTTTCTCATGGCCTCGTCGATGAGAAGCTCCCGCTCCCGCGGGGTGTAGGCCATGGAAAAGCCGGGGTTGATATGCCAGTCCCACTGATACCCAAGCTCGCTGCGGTACGGCAGCCCCACGGCATCGCACAGGGGCTTTACGATCTCATACCACAGACCGAGCTCGGTCTTCTCCGTGGCCTTTTCCGCAAAGAGCTTCTGATAGCGCTCGGAAATGACGGCATCATACTGCAGGAGAAAGGTGTTTTCATAGCCGTATTCATTGCAGAGATCCAGTTCCATCTCCGTAGACTCAAATTGATACTCTACGCTGTCGCAATCCATTCGCTCGTCGATATAGCGGACAAAATTCATGATGTTGATGCATTTCATGGTTTTAATCTCCTTTATGTCTCAGCATATCCCGCAGCCGGCTTACGGCAGCGAAGGCACGCCGCAGGTATTCCTCGCAGCCCATCCCGGCATAATAATCCGGCCGGGGGCCGGAAAGCTCCAGCGTCAGCGGGCCGCAATATTCATTCTCCGCAAGGTGGCGAACGCGGGCAGAAAAATCAATGCCGCCATCAAAGGGAATGAGATGAATATCCCCGTTATGCACGCAGAAGTTGTCGTGGATGTGGGTGTAGACCGCCTTTTTGCCAAACATCGGCATATAGGCAAAGCCGGGACCAAGGGCGGATTCATGCCCCATATCCCAGCAGAAGCGCACATTTGGCACATCCGCATAGGTTTCAAACATATATGCGAGGTTTGCAAGCTTTCTCTGGTTCTCCAGGGCAAGGGTCACACCGAGCTTCACCGCGCAATTCACCAGCCGGTCATACCGCGCCCGGCCGATATCGGTGATGGGGGGCGCCGCATCGCCGGAGCTCATATGCATGACCACAACGGGAATGCCGTGGTCAGCGGCATCCTTGAGGGTATCGCAGAATTCCGCAAGCACCGCATCGCCCTTTTCTCCCGGAAGCCACATCTCGTTTACCGGGGCATAGGGCGCATGCAGCGAGGAGTAGGTCAGCCCGTGCTTTGCGGCAAGGCTTGCAAAAAGCGCCGTCTCTTCCCTGTCCCGGCGGACGGAAAAGAAGCCGTCAAAGCCGATTTCCGCAATCAACCGGCAGAATTCTTCCCGGGTCAGGCCGTATTTTGTTTCATAATCCCAGTAGTAGTTGGTTCCCAGCGGATTCATTTCTTTCATCCTTCCCGCACTTTGGCATAAACGCGCATGCCTGTGCCGTGGTCGCGCACCAGTATATCCCCGGGCAGGCGCAGGAATCGGAGAGTGACATAAAAATCGCCCGCGGCGCCGGAAATATTGATGATCTGCAGGATCCAGACAATCCAGAACCATTCCACCGGCACAAGGGGGTTGACAAGGGCGATCACCGACCCCAGAAGGACAACCGGCGCCAGCGCGATGAAAATATAGGGCACCTTGGGGTAATAGTCGTCGCTGCCGGCAAAGGCATACATGCCCGTGAAGCCGTAACGAATCTTCTTCGTGCCGCAGAGCTTCATGGCAATGCCATGGGTAAGCTCATGGAGCACCATATATAGAACCATCAGCACAAGAAGAGCCGCAAACCGCAGCCCGTAGGCCAGCAGCCCCTGCTCCATGGAAAACATGCTGCCGATGGGGACGACAAAATGCATCGGCACCGCCATCAGGACACCAATAAGCACCGCCAGCAGATTGACAAAGAGCATCAGCTTCTTATCCTTCTGCAGATCCACACACAGGATTTCGCCATAGCCTTCGGGTAGGTTATTGTATACTCGCATTTTGGTTTCTTCTCCACACATAGAGATTTTAAACTATTATACTACAGAAACAGAGCCTGCGCAAGGCAGGCTCCGAATACCCATCTAATATTACAGCGAGCGCATCAGACGGATAAAGAACTCCACCGAGCGATGCAGACAGTCAATGCGGATTCGCTCATTGTTTCCGTGGATGGTTGCGCGCTCCTCTGCGGTGAGGTCCATAGCGGAAAAGCGGTAAACCCGGTTGCAGATGCGATCGTAATGGCGGCTGTCGGAGCACTGCACCATGAGGTAGGGGGAAACGAGGCAGCCCTGCCAGGTGGCAGAAACTGCGGCCTCCACCTTTCGGTAGGCATCGCACTCCGTCTCGGAAATCCGGCTGGGATTCATGCCGTCAATCGCAGAAACCTCGACTGTGGAATCCTTCAGGCAATCGTTGAGATAGGAAAGGGCAGAATCCGTCGTATCGCAGGGGTTCAGCCGCAGATTTGCCACCATTTCCGCCTTCGGCGGTATGACATTCGGCGCATTGGATCCCTTCATCTGGGTGAAGGCAACCGTAGTGCGCATCAGCGCGTTGAGCTCGCCGCCGCTCATGCGGCAGATGATATCCAGCACCGGCGCAAAGAGCCAGAGGTTTGCAAAAATCATCCGATACACAAAGGTGGAATGCCGGCCGAGGGTATCAAAGAGCTTTTCCACCGGTGGGGTAACATGGAAGGCAAAGGGCTTATTCAAAATGCGCAGGCAGGCGCGGGACAGGCGCTCCACCGGGGAACCGGGGCGAGGTGCTGATGCATGGCCGCCGCCGGAGGCCACCGTAAATTTTGCGTTGATCATGCCCTTTTCGGCAATGCCGATCAGTCCGCAGGGAGCCGAAACGCCGGGGAACACATTTTCCACCACGGCGCCGCCTTCATCCAGCACCAGATCCGGGGTGATCTTCTCCTGCTCAAACCACTCCACAATGCGCAGCGCGCCGGGACCGTTGATCTCCTCCCCGCCGGAGAAGGCAAAATAGACATCCTTTTCCGGCTGGAAACCCGAGGCAATCAGGGCATCCGCCGCGGAGAGAATGCCGTTCATGGTCACCTTGGTATCGAGCGTTCCGCGTCCCCAGAGTACGCCGTCCTCGATCTGCGCTTCAAAGGCGGGCTTATCCCAGCTCTCCGCATCCACCGGCACGACATCGTAATGAGCCATCAGGACGGAAGGATTGCCTTCTTCCCTGCCCTTCCAGCGAAGGAGCAGCGCCCTGTCGGGAAGCTTTCCTGCCGCACAGGCAGAAAAAACATTGGGATAGAGTTTCGGCAGGATGGACAGAAGCTTTTCGAACTCCGCATCGTCCTCTTCTTCCTTATTCCGGCTGGAGACCGTTCTGCAGCGCACCAGCGCCTGCAGGCATTTTACCGCACGCTCGCGGTCAAATTCTACCGGCTCGGCGGGGATTTCCTCCCGCTCCTCCGGCTTGAAGCGCAGGGTACGCACAACAACCACAGCAGCAAGGGCCAAGAGAGCCGCAAGCAGCAAAAGTAAGATCCACATCGTTTACAGCCAGCCTTTCTTATACATGATCCGCGCCACCGCCACCGTAAACACAACGCCGACGGGCACCATAATTCCGACCGTTCCCGCATTGAGGGCAGGAACCGTAACAAAGAGCGCCAGCATGAGGATAATGGGCGCGATGGAGAGCTTTGCATTCTTGGAGATGAATACCACCGCGAGACCTCCAAAGAGAGCCGGGAGGATCATATCAAAGGCGGGTTTCAGCACGGGAGATTCCAGAACCGGGGTCAGAGGAACAATACAAACGACGCCGACGATGATGATCAGGGTCGTTACAATGCTGGAGACGGCGATGGCAATGGTAGAGATGACCTCCCCCTCCTCCGAGCTTGCCTTGACCTTGGCGCGCTCCATGGCGTCAATGGCGCAGGGCAGCTTCAGATTGGAGATATTTCCCGTAATGAAGGAAAGATAGGTTCCGCCGGCGCCGAGCATGGGAACATAGGTAAAGATCTCAACAAGTCCCACCGCCCAGTACATGGGCGCCGTGGCAATGATACCCTTTGCCAGAACCTTCAGATCGGGCGAGGTGCCGAAGATCAGCATCACCAGGGCAGGAAAAAGCAGGATAACGCCGCCAACAACAATGCCCCAGATGCGGCCGTCGCGATGGACGCTGTCCATATACGATAGATTTCTGTTCGCTTTCATGCGCACCCCTCCTTTAACCCAAAAGATTGGTAAAGGGAATGGCCGAGGCCATACCGATCACCAGGCTGAGGGGCAGGGCGTAATCCTCCAGCCAGCGAATGCGGAATTTTTTGGCAGAAAGGCCGCAGACGGCCATCACCAGGGCGGATACGACCATCACGCAGACGGGGATGAGACCGCGGGTCTCCCCCTTTGCCACGAGGCCGACATCGCAGAAGACATATCCGAGGAAGGCGGAGATCATGCCGAGGAACATGGCGTTGTTGAAGATCTCTCCCCACTTTTTGTCCTTCATGCCCATCTTGAGCATACCGGTCTGAATGCGCTTTGTCAGGAAGGGAACGAGAATCAGACCGGCGGCAATGCCAATGGTCATAACCCAGAGAACGGTGACGAAAACGGAAGGATCTGTGATGGTTTCGCTGCCGGAGAGGCCGGCGGCGGTCAGCGCATTCTGCGCGGCAACATTTTCATAGGTGATCGATCCGATGACCGACAGCCGCAGCCATGGCAGCGCAATGCCGAGGGACTTTGAGAGCACCACCACACCCACAAGAATGGAGACGGCTGGCGCAACCGTGAAAAGAGCCGCCGAAGAAACCGTCGCCTTGACCGTCGCAGAAGAAATGCCCAGCTCCTTTGCCCGGCGGCAGGCCTTCAGCAGGAAATAAACCGACTGCGCCAGCACCACAGCAATAATTGCTCCGACAATCACAAAGAGTATCGGATGATTTACACTGAATTTCAAAAGATTGCTCCTCCTGTATTTTCTTATGTTAATTATATAATCGAGAGACCCGATTGTCAAACCCCGTTAAGAAAAAAAATCCCCCTTACGCAAAGGGGGATTTCGCATACTTACTTTTCAAGGTAAATTGCCTGAATAGATTCAATTTCTGCCGCAGTAATTCCCAGGGAAAGCAAATAGTTTTCCACCTTTTCCTGCATGCTATCTCCCGGCAGGAGACGCAACTCCGCGATCAGTGCATTGATATCGTCATTTTTCAGCCATTCATGATAGAGGGCGGACAGACGGTATTCCGCGAGCAAATCCTCCTCACGCATCCCAAGCAGTGCACCCAGCAGATATACATATGTACC
>JAFXIE010000047.1 GCA_017533425.1 Clostridia bacterium
CATCGGCGGCATGGACCGTGTGTACGAAATCGGCCGTATCTTCCGCAACGAGGGCATGGACCCCAAGCACAACCCCGAGTTCACCTCCGTTGAGCTGTACCAGGCCTATGCCGACTTCCACGATATGATGGATATCTGCGAGGGCATCATCTCCGGCGCTGCCAAGGAGATCCTCGGCACCTACGAGGTCGAATGGATGGGTGAGAAGATCAACCTTGCCCCCGGCTGGCGCCGCATGACCATGGTGGAGGCCGTCCGCGAGTATGTGGGCATTGACTTTGACGCCATTTCCGATGACGCCGAGGCCGTTGCCGCCGCCGAGGCCAAGGGCGTTGAGCTTGCCGAGGCCGCAGAGAAGACCTGGGGCAACGCCCTGTATGCCTGCTTTGATCAGAAGGTGGAGGAGCATCTCATCCAGCCCACCTTTATCACCATGTATCCCGTCGAGGTCAGCCCCCTGACCAAGCGCAGCCCCAAGGATCCCCGCCTAACCGAGCGCTTTGAGGCCTTCATCTGCCACAGCGAGATGGGCAATGCCTATTCCGAGCTCAACGATCCCATCGACCAGCGGGCACGCTTTGAGAAGCAGGTCGAGCAGCGCGAGCGCGGTGACGACGAGGCTGAAATGCTCGATGAGGATTTCCTCAACGCCATGGAGTACGGTATGCCCCCCACGGGCGGCATGGGCATCGGCATCGACCGCTGCGTCATGCTCCTGACCAACTCCGATACCATCCGCGAGGTCATTCTGTTCCCCACGATGAAGCCTCTTGATTAAGAAAATGCCGTAAAATAGCGGTATTACAGGGTTTTTGAAACCCAACAAAAACCGATTTACGACGCATTTACGACAAATGATAAAATGAAGAAGGACTATGACACCAAAAATGTCATAGTCCTTTTATAATGTATGTATTCTGTTTTGAACATAATGAAATTTTGTTTTATTAAACCAAGGAGAACAAACGAGAATATTTATATTTCCCAAAATTCAATATCGTTACAAACAAAATCTTTTTTGCGGTATTCAGAAAACTTTTCTATTGGGTAGCCTTTAGGGATAAGTTCAATGTATCGTGATGTTTCTGTGCGTCCGTCAATACCTTCTTTAGCAAGTGTAGGACGAGCAAAACGGAAACAGTTCTTTGTCATATAATTCCTATGGTATTCTTTTGCAAAACCTTGCCCGTTATAGTCGGCAGTTGGATTTTCAAAAATCAGTTCACCTGCCAAAAGAAGTTCTCGCAGACGAGGTAAAGATACATATTCTCCGTCCTTATCTTTGAGATACAATCGCCAAGTAGGGTCAAGCATAATTCGTTTTCCAGACGGTAAAAGGCAATCAACAACCACATGGCAGTCATCAAATGGTTCTTCATAAGGCATACAGGTTATGTGTTGAGCCTTTATACCATTGAGGCGAAGCAAAGATGCCAAAAGGATTGCAAGCCCTCGACAATTAGATTTGCCTTCGTTACGCTCGCAGAAGCCAATCAAATCGGTAATTGTTCTTCCACTTCCCAAACCTTTTGTACCGTTGTGCCCGAAATGGTCGCAAACGAAATCAAGCAGTTTAAAAACGATTTCATCACTTGAATTATCAAGACCTTTTATGTAATCAAAATAGTTGTATTTTTCTAAAATTTCGGGAGTTTCACCACCTAATACAAACTCTACAGAACTGCCATATTTATTGTCTTTGTCGTAATCGGCATACTCCTTTAAACTCTCAAGTCGTGTTTTTTCGCTGTTTGGTACAAAAACCTCAGGTGGGATAAATTTATATGGTTCATCCTCGGGTGTATCGCTTAATTTAATATATTTTACAGGTGTTTCTTTACCGTGTTGAGTATAGAAGCCTTCAAGATTTCCGTCTGCAAATTTGATGTGATAAACCATACGATAGTATTCATCGTTGATTTCATAACAAAAAAATTCATCCTTTTCATAAACACAATTAGGCTCAAAATTATAATAGCCACTTGAAGTAAAGGATATTTTCATTCGGAGAGGAGATTCGTCAAATATATTAATTGTTTCGCCCATATTCTCTTTATACCATTTTCCGATTAATCGCTTGTCCATATTATTTATACCATCCTCTCTCAACTATACTGTGATATGGATTAACCTGTACAATGCTAAATTGTCTTTTGTTCAGTATATCATAAAATTATGAATTTTTCAATGTTACAATCTTTATGGGTCTTAATGATTATAAAATCATTAGGACTCTTTTTGCTTTTATAAGAATCTTTATTAATCATGATGATTATATAAGCATTATGACTCTTTATCTTAAACATAGAGTAATTGAGAGTAATCAAGATTAAGAAAAAAGTAAAGAATCCTCTTGATTGTTTAAAGAGTAAAGATGATTATTTGAAATTTAAAAAATGAATTGAATAGGTTTTAATTACAATACTTTCAATTTATGAAGGAGGAATTACAAATTTTACGCCATTTGATCGTGACAATAAGTTGAGATAAGTGGCAATTTGTGAAAATACAAAGCCGTTGTGGGTGAAGGTGCCGATGCGGATGCCCTCTTTAACCCGAGCAAAGTAAAATCAAAATCTGCAAATGAACCGAGACCCTATGCGCGTAAATAGCCGTAGGGTGTCGCGGTATTATAATTTTGCGGGTTGTGCTTGACTTCGTCTGCGCTTGCTGATAATATGTATCTGTAATTTTTGCCGGCAAGGAGAGAAAAAATGGCTTTTGATGTCAAATGGATTGCTAAAAACGATCCGAAGCTAAGTCCCTGGAAATATGAACCCTTTTCCGAGGAAAGGAATAAGGAACTGAAGGAAACTGCCGATGTGCAGAACGGATCGGTGCTGTTTCGCAAGGATTTTCGTCTGAAAGCGCCTCCCTGCAGGGCAAATCTGGAGATTACCGGTCTTGGCTTTTATGAAGTCTGGCTCAACGGCGCAAAGCCCGACGAAACCCGCGTTTTTGCCCCGGTGCTTTCTGATTATTATGCTCTGACCCGCTATGATACCTATGATGTGACCGGCCTTCTGCATGCCGGTGCAAATAACATCTGTGCCGAGCTGGGCGCGGGATGGTTCTCGCCGTTGAAAAAGTGGTGGGGATGGCAGCAGTTTTTCTACGGAAATCCCCGCATGGCGGCACGTCTGACGGTTTACTATCCCGACGGAACGGAGGAGACCTTCGAGACCGACGAGAGCTGGCTTGTTCATGATGGCTGCATCACCGTAAGCGAAATGTATGACGGCGAGGAGGCCGATTTCCGTCTGCTTTCCCCCGATTGGATGAAGCCCGGCTTTGATCTTTCCGATTGGAACCATTCCGTCATCGCCGAGCCTCCCACGGATAACATTCAGGAAAGTATTGCGCCTCCCGTCCGCATTATACGTACCCTGAAGCCCATTCGTAGCTGGAAGCTTTCCGAGACCGAGACGGTTTACGATTTTGGAGAAAACGGCGCAGCCATTCCCCGCGTTCTCGCCCGCGGACACGACGGCGATATGATCCAGTTGGATCATGCGGAATTTATTAACGAGGACGGCACCCTCAACCGCAAAAGTGAGCTTGGCGCCCTGTGCTGCGACAAGTTCACGCTGACGGAAGGGGGAACCCATCTCTGCGGCCCGCGTTTTATCTGGCACGGCTACCGATATATGAAGCTGACAGTTTCCGATCCGGAGATCGAGATTCTCTCCGTTGAGAGCCATATTATCCATTCTGATTTACGCACCACGGGTACCTTCAGCTGCAGCAACGAAAAGATCAATGCTCTGCACGAGATGTATATCCGGACGCTGAAGGCCTGCGTTATCGGCGTTCCCATTGACTGCCCCCAGCGCAATGAGCGCAAGGCGTGGCTGGGCGATGCGCATATCGTTTCTGAAATGGCCATGTATAACTTTGATATGCACGATGTATACGCCTCCCAGCTGGAGGACATGCGTCTGGGAAAAACGCCGGACAATATCATCCATTACATCGCTCCCATCCATGTGCAGTTTGACAGCCGTAGCACCATCGATTATAACATCGCCTATCTGGTTTATATGGTGGGGCTGGATGAACGCTATGGCGATACCGGTCTCATGCGCTATCACTATGAGACCTTAAAGGAGCATCTTGCCTATTACGAGCGTCAGTGTAAGGACGGAATGGTAGAACCCTGCTGGTTTGGCGACTGGTTCTCCGAGGATATGCCTGAGGGCATGAAGAAGGTGGACTTCAAGCCCGGCCCCGAGGGACATCGCCAGAATCCGCCCTTTGCGGGAACGATGTTCTACGTCCAGACCCTGCGTCTTGCGGCGGCCATCGCAGAGCGTATCGGGGAGGACGCGGATGCCGCCCATTACCGCCGCCTCCGCGCCGCCTCCTGTGATGCGCTCAATGCCCGCTGTCTTGACCGGGAAACGGGCAAGTTCGGCTCCGGCGGTCAGTTCCTTTCCGCCTTTGCCCTTTATGAGAATATTGTTCCCGAGGAATGCCGCAGCATCGTATTTGAGGAGCTGCTTCGGTCCCTCGAGGAGAAGGACTGGCATCCCTGGTGCGGCATCGTTGGTAACCGAGTCATGTTCGAGGTGTTGGCAAGCTTCGGCCGGCAGGATATTGCCTGGAAGGTGCTGACGGTGGAGGGCTATCCCGGACCGATGCACATGCTCTCCGGCGACCGAACAACCCTGACGGAAGGTCTTGACGGCTGGGGCAGCGGCTGCCATAACATGTTTGCAGCGCCCGATACCATGTTCTATAAGATGCTCGCGGGTATCACCGTCAACCGCCGGGCGGAGAACACCGTTGTTATTGCTCCGTATTTTGCAGAGGATCTCACATGGGTCCGTGCAACACAGGATCTGGCCGAGGGCACGGTTTCCGTCTCATGGGAGAGAACAGAGGAAGGAATTTCCCTTGCCGCCGTCATTCCCGATGGGGTCACAGCGGAGCTTCGTCTGCCGGGAAGAGCGCCGGAGAAACTCTCCGCAGGATTGAAAAATCTTACAATTTAATAAATATAGTAGAAAAATGGGGGGAGCTTTCAAACTCCCCCCTTGCTATTTTCAAATTATCATGTATAATAAAAGATCAGATACATGATGACAAACCGGAGTGAAAGGAGCAGCCTGTGAAATTCCGCGAAGCCGTTACGAATTTTTGGTATTATCATAAGTGGAAGGTTCTTGTGGGACTTTTTGTGGTGCTGTCGGTCATTTGCCTGTCGGTGATGACGGCCGGCGACCGCAAGCCCGACTATTATGCGGTTGTTGTGACCACGGCGAAGTTCTCCGATACCGATAAAACCATCATCTGCGAAAAGCTTGGCGAGGCAGCCGGCGATCTCAACGGCGACGGGGAATACTGGGCAGGCTGCCAGTTTATCGTTCTGCCCGATCTTGCCGGCGGTGCTGTGGATCAGCAGGCCTACACCGTTCTGCAGGCGTCTCTTCTCAGCCGCAGGTACGAGCTCTATCTCTTCTCCGAGGATATTGTGGCCGGCGGAAAATTTGACGAGTTTTTAAGCGACAGTGTCAGCACGGCCGTCGGCGCGGAAGGCAAATACCTGCCGCTGCCGGCGGATGCCTTTTCCGCTGCCTGCGCAAAGGCCGGCCTGCATATGACCATGCGCGGCTCGGCTGCCGATTCGCAGGATACTTCCCAGTATGACATTGCCATCTCGGTGGCAAAATACTTCGGCCTTGCGGGGGAGAGCGAAAAATGACGGAAATTACCAGCAGGGACAATGCCGCCGTTCGCCGCATGATCGCCCTGCAGACCAAAAAGAAGGAGCGGCGCGCCCAGGGGCTCTTTCCCTGCGAGGGAGAGAAGGTTTTCCGTGAGGCCGTTGCGGCGGGGGTATCCATCCCCGAATGTATGCTCACCCTGGCAAGCCTTTCCCGCCTGCAGGATGCCGTTTCTGCCGTGGAATCCCGGGGTGGACGGGCATATATTGTACCGGAGCATATTCTTGCGGCGGTTTCCGATGTGGAAAGCCCCCAGGGCGTTATCTTTACCTCGCCCATCCGCCGGGCAGAGGGGAATGCAAAGCCCCGGGATCTTCTCATCTGCGAGGAAATCCGCGACCCCGGTAATCTCGGAACGATTGTCCGCACGGCCGATGCCTTCGGCTGCGGCGGTATCTATCTTTGCGGCGACTGCGCCGATGTCTGGTCGCCGAAGGTGGTGCGCTCCTGCATGGGCTCCATCTTCCGTGTGCCCATCTATACCGGCTCTGCGGCGGAATGCGCCGCCTTCTGCCGCGCGGCGGAGCTTTCCCTGTATGTGACAAAGCCCCGGCGGGATGCCCGGGCGCTCTCCGAGGGCTTTATGCCGCGCATGGCGGTGGCCATCGGCAATGAAGCTCACGGCATATCCGACAAGCTGGAGGCCTTGAGCGACGGCTGCATCTATGTGGATATGACCGGCGGTGCGGAATCCCTCAATGCCGCCATTTGTGCGGGAGTCATTCTCTGGCATATGCAGAGCGAGAGAGGTAAAAACTAAGAAGGAGTTGATTCGGGTGTCTGCCTTGCGAAACTGGCTTTGGCTGTCGTTGCTTCCGGGGATTGGCTGCCTGAAGAAAAATCTGCTGCTTTGCTCCTTCTCCGGGGCGGAGGAAATCCACGCCTGCCGGGATACGGAGGTCTTTCTTGCCGCCGGAATGACGGAAAAGGACTGCGCATCCCTGCTGGATAAGAGCATGACCCGGGCGGATGCCGTCCTTGCGGAGTGCCGCAGGCTCGGCGTGCGCATCGTGACCCAGCGGGATGCGGCATATCCGGAGAAGCTTCGCACGCTGACGGACGCGCCCATTGTGTTATATGTTCTCGGTGAGCTTCCGCCGCTGGACGATCACCTCTCCATCGCCTGCATCGGCACCCGCCATCCCTCCCTCTACGGACAGACCATGGCGGCAGCTTTTACCGACAGGCTAGCCCGGGCGGGGGCGATCATCGTCACCGGCATGGCCATGGGCAACGACTCCGATGCTGCCCGCGCAGCCCTTCGGGCCGACCGTCCGACGGTGGCGGTGCTCGGCTGCGGTGTGGATGTCTGCTATCCCCGTTCCAGCCGGGATATTTACGGCTGGATCCCGCAAAAAGGCGCCATTATCTCGGAATATCCGCCCGGAACCGAGCCGAAGGCGCACCATTTTCCCGAGCGAAACCGCATTATGAGCGGCCTCTCCGACGGTGTTCTCATCTTTGAGGCATCGCAGAAGAGCGGAACCCTCATTACGGCGCGCTGTGCCCTGGATCAGGGGCGTGAAGTCTTCTGCGTGCCGGGAAATCTCGGCGCGGTCTCTGCCGGCACCAACGGTCTCATTGCCGCGGGTGAGGCAAAGGCAGTGCTGACGCCCTGGGACATTCTCACGGAGTATACTGCAAAATATGCGGACATTGACCGAGCGGAGGAGACAAGACCCTTCCGCCCCGGAATGCCGCCTGCACAGCCCGAAGCAAAGCCGGCGCAGCCGGATGCAGAGCCTCCGGTGCAGGATAGACCGCCGGCAGTATCCTTAAGTGAGGATGAACGGCGAATTTATGACTGCCTTGGTGAAGAGAAGAAGCATATCGACGATATCCTTCGTGAAACGGGTATGCCCGCCGCCAAGGTGCTGACCCATCTGACGCTGATGGAAATGAAGGGACGCGTCAAGGCGCTGCCCGGGAAATATTATACGGTAAAATACGGATCCTGAAAGGAAACAGGCGAGAATATGTCAAAGCTGGTAATTGTTGAGTCCCCCTCCAAGGCAAAAACCATCAAGAAGTACCTTGGCAGCG
>JAFXIE010000004.1 GCA_017533425.1 Clostridia bacterium
GATCGATATAATAGCCGAGGTTTTCCGTCAGAACGGGGCCATGGAGGGGGCAGATGATGCCGATATCCAGCCCGGCGGCCTTCTTGAGCAGCGCCTGCACCTGGGCGCCGTATTTGCCCACGATGCCGATATAGTACCGCCGCGCCTCGCAGGCCCAGTCCTCCTCCACATCCAGGGCGCCGAATTTGCCGAAGCCGTCGGCGGAGAAGAGCACCTTGTCGGTGCTGTCGTAGGTGACAATGACCTCCGGCCAGTGCACCATGGGCGCCGTAACAAAGGTCAGCTGATGGGTGCCGAGGCTGAGGGTGTCCCCCTCCCCCACGACGATGCGGCGATCGGCAAAATCCGTGCCGAAGAAGTTTTTCATCATGACAAAGGCCTTGGCGGAGGCCACCAGCGTCGTCTCGGGGTATGCCTTGGCGAAGTTTGCAATGTTTGCGGAGTGATCCGGCTCCATATGCTGGATGATGAGATAGTCGGGCTTGCGTCCCTCCAGGGCATTCTGGATGTTATCCAGCCACTCGTGGGTAAACCGGGCATCCACCGTATCCATAATGGCGATTTTTTCATCCAGGATCATATAAGAATTGTAGGCCATGCCGTTGGGCACCACATACTGCCCCTCAAAAAGATCGATGTTATGGTCGTTGACGCCGATATAACGGATATCCTTGGTGATGTTCATATAAAATCAAGCTCCTTTTTCTCTATTTTGCCTCATGGAAGGCAGTTGCATCCACATATTCGTGCCGCAAATCGGAAATTCCGTCTTTTGAAACGGTGACCACCGTTCCGCCGGAGAGCTGCGGCCGCCAGTAGCAGCCGGAACCGGTTTTCAGACCGTAGGCAAGCTTTACGCCCTCATAGGCAATGACCCAGTTGTTGATGTGGTCATGTCCCGCGAGGATGAGCCGGGTGTGGCCGGCCTTCTTTACCGCCGCAAAAACGCCGTCCTCGGCGGAATAGCTGCACACACCCTCATACTGCACGCCAAAGGATCCCTCATATCCCGGGTTCCAGACCGTCTCCGAAAGGGACTGCTCCAGGGTCATCTCCCGGAGATTCAATCCCTCGCGGTAGGCCGCCGCGGAGGCATCCCGGTAGGCGTAGACGGGAATGTGCATAATCATGGCCGAGTCGCAGTATCCCATGGCGGCGATCTTTTCGACCTCGGCGGAATACCACTCGATCTGTGCGGCATTGAGCCGACCCCAGGCCTCCTCCGTCTCCCCTTTTTGGTTGACAAAGGGCTCCCGGTCGTGGGAATCCATCATAAAGAGGGCGGTGACGGGGCGCCCCTCCTCCTCCACGGAGATGATATAGTTTCCGTTTCCGAGGGCGGGATCGCCCTTTTCATAGATGCTGTGCCTGCGCAAAAGCACCCGGTCTGCCAGGCTGTCGGTATATTCCGCACCCTTCTGGTTGTCGTGATTTCCCCAGACCGGCGCCCAGGGAATGCCGAAGCTGTCCAAAAGCGAAAAGAGCATCTCATAGGAATGATCCTCCCCCGCCCAGGCAAGATCGCCGGATACGGTGATGAGATCGGGCGCGGTGCGGCGCACAAGCTCCGCCAGGGTGTGCTCAATGGTTTTCCGGTGGGGATGTCCCTCCGCCCATTCCGCATTGTTCATCTGCGGATCGGTCAGGTTGAGAATGACAAAATCCTTACCCGGTTTTTTCTGCAGTGTGATCATCTTTTTTCCTCTTTTACAGCTCTACATCGGCAAAAACCGGTGCGTGATCGGAAAAATACAGGTATTCTTCCGTCATGTATCTGTCAAAACGGCGCAGCGCGCCCGCCGGCAGATTCTTTACAAGAATGTGATCGATGGCCTGCTCCGGACCGCCCTCCATCCAGCTGCCGGGGCCTTTGGGACCGCAGCCGTTGTAGCCCATGCTTTCGCAGCGGTACTCCGCGGCGATGTCATAGGCATGCGCCCAGCCCCGGACATCCAGGGCATAGGACAGGGCGGGGGTATCCCGGCGGGCATTGAGATCTCCCACAAGGAAGGCCGGCGCGCCGCCGTGGGCGGCACTGAAGGCCTCCAGCCGATCGATGGCGATCTCCGTCTGCCGGCGGCGAGCCTCATCGGAGCCGGGGATGATGATCTCCCGGCGGTACCAGAGATGGGTGGTGGCCAGGGCAAATGTTTTGCCGCTCTCCTTCTCCCGGAAGACCGCCGCAAGGCAGGTGCGGCTGCGCCAGTCGTTGAAATTGGCCTCGTAGCCTTCAAAATGCTCCGGGTAGCAGATAAAGGTGGAATCCACCAGCTCCAGCCGGTCGGAACGGTAGAAAATGGGGGTAAAATTGCCCCAGATCTCGGTGTAGGGAAGCTTTTCATCGTGCAGACCGTAGGCATAGAGGGTCTGCATATCCCGGTTGACCTCCTGGGCACCGAGCACATCGGGCATCAGCTCCTGCAGCACCCGGACAAGCCCCGGAATGCGGGCCTCGGCGGAGCAGTTGAGCCCCCGTGCCTCCCATTCCGGAAAGTTTCCGAGGCAGTTCCACATATTCTGGCTTGCAATACGAAGTTTTGTCATCCTTCCGCCTCCCGAACGATATCCGCGGCGATATGGGCGCAGAGCCGCGCCACCTTCTGATAGGTGTCCGCGCCGTAACGGCCGTAGCCCGCCGTATTTCGCGTATCCGCGATGATACCAAGTCGCATGTTTTCCTCCCGGCTCACTGTTTTTCCCCATCAAGCAGCACAACGCCGTAGGGGGGGATCTCCGTAAAGTCTTTTTCCTCCAGAATGTCATAGCCCGCCAGCGTCACCGCCCGGTCAGAATGGTTGAGATACATCACATATGCTCCGAGATGCAGCTCCTCCACATCCGGATCGATGGGCTCCCGCCGGGTCACATATTGCGCCACAAGCTCCCCATAGAGCTGCGGAGCCTTATGGAGATAGGCGCCGATATAGTATACGTTTCCGCATTTCACCATAGCCGCCCGATCCTTGCAGAAGCCGTCTGTATAGGTGCCAATGCACGCGCCGTCCTCGGGCGTCAGCATCTCATAATAGGTATCCACGGGGTATTCC
Organism: Clostridia bacterium; assembly: GCA_017533425.1. Classification (GTDB taxonomy): domain Bacteria; phylum Bacillota; class Clostridia; order Oscillospirales; family QAMX01; genus RGIG1911. The sequence goes on from JAFXIE010000004.1 coordinate 3,048, forward strand.
TTCCCCGCAAAGCGGATGCGCTGATCCTCATACTCCGTCACGGCTGTGAACCAGTCCACGCGGCAGCCTGCCAGCTCCCGGAAGACCCCCGGGGCCTTGGCCGGCCGATACTGCACATATTTATCCCTTATGCCGCTGCGCGCCGAGAAAATGGCGATGCCGCCGCCCTCTGTAAAGCACCGGACTGCCTCGGCAAGCGCCTCGTCGGCCACGGCAACATGGGGCAGAATAACCACCCGGTAATCGCTGAGTCTTTCCGCATCGGAGATGAGATCCGTGGGGATATTCCGGCGGTTCAGCTCCGCAAAAATTTCCCGGATGTCGGTCTTTGCAAAGCTTTCCACCTGGTTTACGCAGGTGTTGTGATAATCGTTCCAGATGGCAACCTCACACTTCAGCCCTTCCCGCAGGAAGATATCTCCCACCCGGGCAAGCTCGGCGGAAATTTTGCGGATTTCGCGGCTGCGGTAGTTTTCCTCGCCGTCGTGATCGTAAATGCCGTACCAAAGCTGCTCCGCGCCGTAAAGGGCGGTGCGGTAGCGGAAGTACAGCACGCCGTCCGCGCCGTTGGCAATGCTCTGGTAGGTCCAGAGGCGGATCTGCCCCGGCCGGGGCGTGGGAAGCAGGTAGGAAAGCTGACCGCCCGGGCCGGACTGCTGCTCCAGCACGAGAAAATCCTTGGAAAAATCACGCATGGCGGCAAATTTATAGGCCACTCTGCGACCCAGTGCCTTGCCGTTCTTTTCATCAAAGGACGGATAGCTGTCATAGGAAAGAAAATCCAGGCACCGGTCGGTGAGGGCGCGGTAATCGATATTGCCAAAGATGCCGTTGTGGGTGATGAATGCATCCGGCATATAGCGACGGATGATATCGGCCTGCACCGCCGCGTAATTCACCACCGTGTCGGACATGAAGAGATAATAATCGGTAAACCAGGCGGGATTGCTGTGGGTGGGCTTGGGACGGGGACAGGTCACCTGGGAAAAATCGTTGAACTCCAGCGACCAGAATCGGTTGCCCCAGGCCCGGTTCAGCGTCTCCACCGTGCCGTATTTTTCCCGCAGCCATTTGCGGAAGGCCACATCGTCCGCCTCCGCGTAGCTGTCGGTTCTGTGGCAGTTGAGCTCATTGTCGATTTGCCAGCCGATGACATTCCTGCAGCCGCAGAAGTGCTTTGCCATCGCCTCGGTGATGGCGGCACAGTAGCGAAGATAAACCTCGCTGGTATGGTTATGGTGCTGACGGCTGCCATGCTGCATCTGTGTGCCGGCGGCGTTGACGCAGAGCACCTCCGGGTACTTATCCACCAGCCACTTGGGTGGAGCTGCGGTGGGGGTTCCGAGGATAACATCGATCCCCAGCTCTGCCGCACGGTCAACCGCAGCGGAAAGAAGAGAAAAATCGTACTTTCCTTCCTCTTTTTCAAACATGCTCCAGTCAAATTCGCCCATGCGGACGCAGTTAAACCCAAGATCCTTGATTCGCGCAAGATCCCCCGGCATATCCGCATCCTCCCAATGGGAGGGATAGTAGCAGCACCCAAGCAAAAACTTTTTCATACCGTCAGTCCTCTATCGTTATTTTCTGTGGCGGCGTCTGGATTTTTTCTGTCTTGATTTTATCACAATCCGCGCCGGGAAGCAACCGCAAATGCGGCGGTCTTTCCCATATTTTTCCAAGCACGGCTCCGGCTGCCGTGGGAAGGCCATATTTTCTCTTTACGCTATCTTTTTTATGAAAAATGCGTTATGATAAATGTAACATCCACCCCCCGGAATTCTATTACATAGGTGAGGAGGGATTGACTTATGGACGATCAAAAAATCATAAATCTCCTCTGGCAGAGGGCAGAGAGCGCCATCGAGGCACTTTCCCAAAGGTTCGGAGGTCGGCTGATGGCCATCGCCATGAACATTCTTGGCGTGCGCCAGGATGCGGAAGAATCGGTCAACGACACCTATCTTGCCGTGTGGAACACCGTGCCGCCAAAGAAGCCCGATCCTCTGGCGGGTTATGTGTACGCAGCCGGGCGAAATATCTCGCTTGACCGGCTCAAATACAATACCGCCGGGAAACGGAACGGCAGATACGACCTGTCCATCGACGAGCTGGAGGGCTGCATCCCCGCCGCTGCGCTGGAGGAAACCGTGGAGGCCAAAGAGCTTGGTCTCGCCATCAACCGCTTTATCGGAACGCTGAATGCCGATAACCGCGCCCTGTTTCTGCGCAGGTACTGGTTCGGTGATCCGGTGCGGGAAATCGCGAAGGATCTCGGCCTGCGGGAAAATGCGGCCAGCGTCCGCCTGGGCAGGCTTCGGGCACAGCTCCGGGAGCACCTAATACGGGAGGGATATACCGATGAATGAAAAAATTGCAAAGGCACTGAGCCATGTGGAGGAAGGCTATGTCGCTGCCGCGGCAGGGCGAAAAAAGCGGCGGTATTATTGGCAGGGTGCCATAGCCGCAGCCCTCGCGCTGGTTGTGTTCTTTACCGTGCACAGCATGCCGATGGCCATATCCGCAAAGGCCGTCAGCCTCGCATCCGTTTCCCGCGAGATGCCGCGGCCGGATCTGAAGGATTACGAGGATCACGACCTCTGGCAGGCGGATCTGGCCCAGTGGCAGGCGGAGCAAAAATTTCTCTCCGATAAGACCCACGATACGCTCCGGGCTCTCACCCCATTTTTTACCGACGGTTCTGCCCGGCTGTTAAGCGCGCAGGGCAGCGAAAACCTGCTGTGGTCGCCCATCAACGCCTACATCGGCCTTTCCATGGTGACGGAGCTGACCGACGGCGCCAGCCGGCAGCAGATCCTGGATCTGTTCGGCGCGAGGGATATGGACGCCCTGCGCCAGCAGGCAAGTGCCGTCTGGGAAAGCAGCCACAGCGACAACGGACGCGAGATTTCCGCCCTGGCAAACTCGCTGTGGCTGGAGGAGGGGCTGGATTACCGGCAGGATACCATGGACAGCATCGCCTACTATTATTATGCCTCCGTCTACAAGGGCGATCTTGGCAGCCGAAGGATCAACCGCGCCATCGGCGCATGGCTTGCAAACAACACCGGCGGCTTGCTGAAGGACGCATCCGAGAATATCCATCTCTCCCCCGAAACGGTGCTGGCCCTCTATTCCACCATCCACTTCCAGGCAAAATGGAAGGATCAGTTCAAGGCCTCCAATAACACAGAGGGTGTATTCCACACCCCCGACGGAGACAAAACCGTCACCTTCATGAACAAAAAGCTCGCCCAGATGTATTATTACTACGGCGACAAGTTCAGCGCGGTTGCACTCCGCCTGAAAAACGGAAGCGCGATGTGGTTTATCCTTCCGGATGAGGGCTATACGACCGCCGATGTGCTTTCCGACGGCCAATATATGCAGATGGTGCTGCAGCAGGATTGGGAAAACGAAAAATGGATGAAGGTCAATCTGTCCGTGCCCAAATTCGATGTCAGCAGCACCCTGGATCTGAAAGAAGGTCTTCGCAAAATGGGCGTGACGGATGTCTTTGCGCAAGACACAGCGAATTTCAGCAAAATTACCGGGGATGTTCCCATCTTTTTGACGGCGGCCAATCAATCTGTTCGCGTACAGATTGATGAGGAGGGCGTTAAAGCCGCGGCCTATATCGAGTTCCCCGGGGCCGGAAGCCCCCAGCCCCCTGAGGAGATCATTGATTTCGTGCTCGACCGGCCCTTCGTTTTCGCCATCACCTCGGAATCGGTTCCGCTCTTTGTCGGATGCGTAAATCGGCCGTAGGCCTTTGAAAGCAAGCAGCAAAAGAGGCACAGCAGAAGGTTCTGCTGTGCCTCCGGTTTTTTAGCGATGCCGGGAAGGGCATTATTTTTTGTTTTTCAGTCTTTCCTTGGCTTCCTCAACCGTTTCGCCCTCTTTTGTGAGATATGCGCCCACAAACCGGTCCTCAATCTTGGTGTAGCCATCCACCACGCCCTGTTCGATCTTTTTATAGCCGTCAACGACGCCCTGTTCGATCTTCTTGTAGCCGTCGGTCACCGCCTCCGCGATTTTTTCATTTGCCTTTACAATTTTAGACTTTGCCATATCGATGTATTTTCCTCCGATCAGATAAATTCCGAGCAGCAGCAGAACAATCCACACCGCCGTTCCCGTTAAAATATTCATAATGAAAACTTCCGATGCCGTCATGCCCGGAAAGGACACCAGCATGGACCTTTGCAGGGAATAAACCGAAACGCAGGCATCCGCCAGCGAAATGTTGCGCAGCGTCTTCTCCGCCGGGGATACGGAGTTCCGCGTCCGCACCGTGCCGATGATGGCGAGGGTGATTTTCAAAAAGGTGTATGCCGCGATGGTGATCATCACGATCTCGTGAAAATCCCTTCCCCGATCCTTCAGGGCAGCGAGAATATTGACCCCCACAACGCAGACAGACAGCAGCACCAGCAGATACCCGGTCATGCGCCGGGCAAAGGCCTCGGTGCCAAAATCGCCGCCTGCCCTGCGCCGTATGCGCAGCACGGCATACCGGGTGACCGCCAGCACGGCGTAATATGCGCCCACCGTTACAAACCACCACGAATGGGCAAAAAAGCCCAGGGCGCAGTTTAAGATGGCATAAGCCGAATTGAAAGCAAGGCTTGTATACGGGCTTTTTGCCACCCGAAGGACATTCATTTGATGCCCTTGATCATGGGGATGAGGCCAATCAGCAGAAGGATGCCGAAAAGACCGACCAGCGTTCCGGGGACGATCTTCTGCCACACCAGGCACAGGCACATTCCCGTCCCCAGCACCAGCACGCCAAAGATGGCATACAGCGTGCGAAGAAGGTTCTTCCCGTTCATTTTCGGAAGCTTTTTGCCCTCCATTCTGCACCAGACCACCGCCGTAACGATGCCAAGCAGAAGACCAACGCCGCCAAAGACGATACCCTCCCGGAAGGCGTTCCATTCCGGCAGGAGAGCCATACACATGCCCAGCGCAAATAAAATCCCGCTTGCGCATCCCAGAACCAGGGCCACAAAGCTGCTTTTCTTCATGTTGTTTTCTCCTTTCATTATACCAACACTTGTTTTTTTATTGCAGGAATAGTATAATACGCTCCGGGCGTCAAAACAATCAACAATCCGTCAACAGTTGTTGGAATAAACAAAAGCTCCGGCCATCAGATCGGCCGGAAATGTCGGAATAATGGGAGGGCTATCATGAATGTGAAAAACAACCGGCGGCGCCGGGAGTCCCAGGAAAAAATTGAAAAAGCCTTTATCGAGCAGCTGCAGCACCGGGAAATCGGGGAAATTACCGTTTCCGATCTCATCAAGCTCACCGGCCTCAACCGCAGCACATTTTACGCAAATTATATAGATATTTTTGATCTTGCCGACAAAACCAGGGAAAAGCTGGAGCGGGAATTCAGCAATCTCTTTGCCGACTACGATTATTTTAACGAGCACAGCGGCGCGCTGAAGATGTTCACCCATATCCGGGAAAATCAGATCTTTTATAAGACCTACTTCAAGCTCTGCTATGATGACCGCCACCTTGTGACTGTCTGCGACCCGCGCAGGGCGGAGCAGGAAAAGGTCAGCGACCATCTGCGGTATCATATCGAGTTTTTCCGCAACGGGCTGAATGCCATCATCAAGCTCTGGCTTGCCGGCGGCTGCAAGGAATCTCCCGAGGAAATGGCCGACATATTAAAGCAGGAATACCGCGGACGATAAGAATATGTCCCCTCAGCCCCGCCCAAGGCGGGGCTTTGCTTTTTTCTGCCCGAAAAAGAGGAAAGCCCTGCAAAAAACCTCCCTCTGACGAGGGAGGTGGATTCGCCGCAAGGCGAAGACGGAGGGAGAGAGGCGAGAAGAGATTATTTCTCTCCCGCAGGAAACCTGTAGGGACAGGCGTCCCCGACTGTCCGAAAGTAGGGGCGGCAATCTGCCGCCTGCTTTTGCCGGAATAGTAGATCTGTGGATAACTTTTTTCGGGAGCATATGGAATGCTCC
>JAFXIE010000048.1 GCA_017533425.1 Clostridia bacterium
ACAGGCGTCCCCGACTGTCCGCACATCTTGCCTCTCCCCCTGGGAGAGGTGGCCGAGCAGAGCGAGGCCGGAGAGGGAAAGTTTGAGAGCCCTCTCAGTCGGCTTCGCCGACAGCTCTCCCGGAGGGAGAGCCAAGGCAATAAATGAAACCAATCCGGCCGGAAAGTTCTCAATAAGTATCCTACAACAAAATTCCGGCACAATTCCAGAAATCCATCATTGACAACTGTAGTGCATTCCATATATAATGAAATCAAAGAAAGAGCGTTCGCTCGCGGAATGGGAGGAGGAAACCGACGATGCGTAAGAAAACCTACCGCAGAATTTCTGCCTTGCTTATCCTTGCGCTGCTTTGCCTTTTCCTCTCTGCGTGTACCGCAGAACCGGCGGAGTCTGACATCGGGGGTTCTTCCATCGAAAGTGTATCTTCATCTGAAATCCAATCCGAAAATGCGGTGCGTCCCGGAGGATCGATCTATGATGAAGTTGGCTATAGGTTTTATTCGGAGGAAGAACTGCAGGAAGGTATTCTCGGAAAGAGGGAAAACGGCTCCGGGGAACTGCCTGTCAGTGCAAAAATGAAGGAAGCGGTAAAGCTTGACAAACTGGATGCTTACTGGCGGCTCAAAGACCCCGTCGGCGCGTATACGCAGCTGTGCGCGATAGAGGTTTGGCCGAGTTATGTGGAATGGATTTATAAAAAACCCGGTGTGGGCGGAATCGGCCGCGTGTATGTGCGATGGAGCAGATTCAGCGGCTACGGAATCGGCATTCCCGAACAGGAGGCTGGTTTTTACTATGAGGAAACCGGAGGCGAGGTTGTCTTTGGCTTCTATCCCGGAGATGGGAGATATATTCGCGTTGCAACGGCGTTCACCGAGGAAGCCTGGGAGCTTTCGGAGCTGAAAAACTACTGCAAGGCAGAAAAAGTAGGCGTTAAATAAAACCACTGCGGCGCGGAAAGGGCTGATCCTTTCCGCGCCGCAGATTTTCTTGCGTACGCACGGTCGGGCGGCAAAAAGGGGTTGAATCGAAGGGAAAATAGAGGTATAATAAAACGTAAGTATAAACTATCCTGGGAGGCTCTGGTATGAAAATTTCGGAACTTTTACAAAGGGATACCCTTTCCATTTCCTTTGAGGTCTTTCCGCCCAAGACCGAGACCTCCTTTGAGAGCGTACGGAGCGCCACGGAGGAGATCGCAAAGCTCGGTCCCGCCTACATGAGCGTCACCTACGGCGCGGGCGGCGGCACCAGCCGCTACACGCTGGACATCGCAAAGAACATCAAGGCACGTTACGGCGTGCCCTCCCTGGCGCATCTGACCTGCGTCTCCTCCGATCGGGAGACGGTGCGCGCCCGCATTGCCGATATCAAGGCTGCCGGCATTCAGAATATTATGGCCCTGCGGGGCGACATCCCCGCCGGTATGGAGAATGCCGACCGCAGCAGCTGGGACTATCGCCATGCGGTGGAGCTGGTGCGGGAGCTGCGGGAATGCGGCGAGGATTTCTGCATCGGCGCCGCCTGCTATCCCGAGATCCATCCCGAAAGCGCCGACCAGAAGACCGATATCCGCTATCTTGCGGAAAAGGTGGAGGCGGGCTGCGATTTTCTCACCACCCAGATGTTTTTTGACAACAATCTTCTCTACAATTTCCTCTATAAGATCCGCGAGGCGGGCATCACCGTGCCGGTCATTCCCGGCATCATGCCCATCACCGGCGCAAACCAGGTGGAGCGCGCTATAAAGCTCTCCGGCTCCTTCATGCCCCAGCGCTTTAAGAGCCTGGTGGATAAATTCGGCCACGATCCCGCCGCCATGATGCAGGCAGGCATCGCCTACGCCACCGATCAGATCATCGACCTTTACGCAAACGGCATCAAAAACGTTCACGTTTATTCCATGAACAAGCCCGAGGTGGCGCGGAAAATTCAGGAAAATCTCTCGAATATTTTGGGAAAATAAGGTAAAAACCATGGATTTCAGAGCCTTTTTACAGGATCATATCGTCATGCTCGACGGCGGCATGGGCACCCTTCTGCAGGCCCGCGGCCTTGCCCCCGGCGAGGCGCCGGAGGGATGGAACATTACCCATCCGGAGGAGATCAAGGCCATTCACCGTGCCTATTTTGAGGCGGGCTCCAATGTTGTCTGCACCAATACCTTCGGCGCAAACCGGCTGAAGTATGACCGGGATGGCCTTGCGGATATTGTGTCTGCGGCAGTCCGCATTGCCAAGTCGGCGGCCGGCGACCGGCCGGATCGCTTTGTGGCGCTGGATATCGGCCCCAGCGGAAAGCTCCTGCGCCCCCTGGGGGATCTTGATTTTGAGGATGCCGTCGCCCTCTTTGGGGAGACGGTGCGCCTCGGCGCGGCTGCCGGGGCGGATCTTGTGGTCATCGAGACCATGAACGATGCCTACGAGACCAAGGCTGCGCTGCTTGCCGCCAAGGAAAACTGCGATCTGCCCGTCATCGTCACCAATGCCTACGGCGAGGACGGAAAGCTGATGACCGGCGCAACCCCCGCCGCCATGGCGGCCATGCTGGAGGGCATGGGCGCGGATGCCATCGGTGCCAACTGCTCCCTCGGCCCCCGCCAGCTGCGGGGCGTTGTGGAGGAACTGCTGCGGGTGGCCTCCGTTCCCGTGGTGCTCAAGCCCAATGCCGGCCTTCCCCGGGTGGAGGATGGCCGCACGGTCTACGATGTTACTCCGGCGGAGTTTGCCGCCGAGATCCGGGAGCTTGCCCTTCGCGGCGTTCGCCTTGCCGGCGGCTGCTGCGGCACAACGCCTGCCCATATCGCCGCCCTTTCCGCCGCCCTGGCGGATGTGCCGCCCCTCCCTGTGACGGACAAGGGGCTGACGGTGGTTTCCTCCTACACCCGGGCGGTGTGTTTTGGGGCAGAGCCGGTGCTCATCGGCGAGCGCATCAATCCCACCGGCAAAAAGCGCTTCAAGGAGGCGCTGCGCGCCGGAGATATGGACTATATTCTCAATGAGGGGCTTGCCCAGGCGGAGGCCGGTGCACACCTGCTCGATGTCAATGTCGGCCTGCCGGAAATTGACGAGGCGGAGACCCTCCGTGCCGCTGTATGTGCCCTGCAGGGGGTGACCGATCTTCCCCTGCAGATCGATACCGCCGATCCCGCCGCCATGGAGGGCGCACTGCGCCGCTATAACGGCAAGGCCATGCTCAATTCCGTCTCCGGAAAGGAAGAGAGCATGCGCGCCGTATTCCCCCTGGCCAAAAAATACGGCGGTGTCATCGTTGCGCTGACGCTGGATGAAGAGGGTATTCCCGAAACGGCCGATGGCCGCGTGGAAATTGCCCGCCGGATACTCAAAGCGGCGGAAAAATACGGAATCGAGAAGAAAAATATCGTATTTGATCCCCTCGCCCTGACGGTCAGCGCCGATAAAAATGCCGCGCGCGTCACCCTGGAGGCGCTTTTGCGCATTCGCCGGGAGCTGGGCTGCATGACATCCCTCGGCGTGTCCAATGTTTCCTTTGGCCTGCCCGGGCGGGATGCCGTCAATGCCACCTTCTTTACCCTCGCCCTGGAGGCGGGACTTTCCGCCGCCATTATGAACCCCTATTCCGCCGATATGCGCCGGGCATATTTTACCTGGCGCGCCCTGGCGGGGTTGGATGAAAACTGCGCCGACTATATTTCCCGGGCGGAGAGCTTTGTGCCGGCGGCGGTGAGCGCCGCGGCGGCTGCCCCGGCCGCCGAGTCGGGATATTCCTCCGAGCTTTGCCGCGCTGTCTGCAAGGGTCTGCGGGAGCAGGCCGCCGCCGAGACGGAGAGGCTTTTGCAAAGGGAGAAGCCCCTGGATATCGTCAACGGCGAGATCATTCCCGCTCTGGATCGGGTGGGCAAGGGCTTTGAGGAAAAGCGCGTGTATCTGCCCCAGCTGCTCATGGCCGCCGAGGCGGCAAAGGCCGCCTTTGAGGTCATCAAGGGAAGCATGGCGGGAGGCTCCGGCGCGGAAAAGGGTCCCTTTGTGCTGGCCACCGTCAAGGGTGATATCCACGACATCGGCAAAAATATCGTCAGACTCCTGCTGGAAAACTACGGCTGGCGGGTGATCGACCTGGGGCGGGATGTTCCGCCGGAGGAGATCGTGCGCACCGTCTGCGAAACGTGCGCCCCCATCGTCGGCCTGTCCGCCCTGATGACCACCACCGTCCCCGCCATGGAGGAGACCATTCTCGCCCTGCGGAGCGCAGCTCCCGACTGCCGCATTATCGTCGGCGGCGCGGTGATGACGGAGGAATATGCCGCCCGCATCGGCGCCGATTTCTATGCGGCCGACGCCATGGAGGGTGTGCGCTGGGCAGAGGAGATTTACGGAGAGAAGAAATGAAGCTCCGTGCCCCGAAGTATTCCGAGGAAAACACCGAAAGCATACGGTTTGAGTTTTTGTTTTAAGGAAAAAGAGGACACATGCGATCTGTGCATGAGTCCTCTTTTTGGCGTTACAATACCGCTTCAAGCCCTTCGAGAGCCCGGACGGCGTAGGCCGCTGCGGCAAGGAAGAAGGCTGCCGGTCACAGCCTGCCAAAGCGTTTGAAAAGCCTCCGCCGCCCGGTAAGCAGGCTCCGCCGAGGAAGGATAGCAAATATGAAGCGACATAGGACATTCTCCCCTTTGCATACGGACGATAGTGTGTTATAATGCAGTTGCATAAACCGTGTAGCACATATTCCGTATGCTTGCCAAGGGAAAACAGACAACGGAGGAAAAATATGGAAAAGCGAGAACTGCACATACTTCGGGTAGCCTATGAAAACTGGATGTATGAGGATCGTTTTGAACACCTTTTACGCCTGCTTTCGGAGTACGACTGCGGCTTTACATCGATAGCGCTCTTTACGACGGCGGTGCACACGCCCCTTCTGCTGCCGGAAATGAAACGCCGGGCGGAGGTGCTTGCCGACCGGATGGAGCGCCTGCGTGCCGCCGGCTTCCGTGCGGGCATCAACCATCTGCCTACCGTGGGCCATCACTGCGAGGATCTGGACAACAGCTGGGGTGACGGCTATCACTTTATGACCAATATCGAGGGCGAGGTCTGCCGCGGCAGCTACTGTATGCGGGATGAAAAATTCCGTGCGGACTGCGTCGTGCCCACCTACCGGATGCTTGCGGAGGCAAAACCCGATTTCATCTGGATCGATGACGATCTGCGTCTCGGTCATATGCCCATCGGCAAGGGCTGCTTCTGCGACGGCTGTATTTCTGCCTTCAATGCGGAGCACGGCACGGAGCATACCCGGGAGAGCCTGTATGCCGCTCTCAGCCAATTCGATCCCGCCTTCCGCCAGCAGTGGTTGGATCACAACGAGAAGGCGATGTGCGATCTTCTGTCCTGCATCGGACGTACGGTCCGCGCGGTGGATGCGCGCATTACCCTCGGATGTATGACCGGCGAGCACTGGTTTGAAGGCTATGCCTTTGCAAAGCGGGCGGAGGCCCTTTCGGAAAATGGAAGGTATGAGATCATGTGGCGTCCCGGCGGCGGTGCCTACGAGGATTTCAACTTTGAGCAGGTCAATCAGAAAATCGAGGTTTACGGCCGGCAGAATGCGTACTTGCCGGAATACGTGACCTGTATCGTATCGGAAATTGAAAACTTCCCCTATCAGACCATCAAAAAGACGCCCCGCTCCACAATCCTCGAAGGGATCATGAGTATGTCCGTGGGCTGCACCGGCGCGGCCTTCAACATCCTTCCCTCGGAGACACTGGAGAGCCTTGACAATATCCGCGGTCACTTTGCTGCCATTGAAAGGCTTCGCCCCTTCTGCGAGAAGAAGGCGGAGCTGCTGCGCGGACTGTCTTTGGAGGGCATCCATTCCGGATGGCGTCCCAATTCGCAGGCTGCTGTGCCCGCCGGACCGTATATTTCCCGCAACGGCATGCGCTTTGCGACCTATAACCGGGAGCTGTTTTTCTGCGGTCTGCCGGAATGTTATCACGTGGATAACGCCCGGGTGATGACGCTGACCGGAAGTGCGGCGGCGGTCTTCACCGATGATGAGATCCGCCGGGTTCTTTCTGCCGGTGCATATCTTGATGCGGAGGCGGTGGAGTACCTGCGCTCCCGCGGCTTTGGCGATGCGATCGGCTACGCGGTGGAGAAGGAGATCCCCGTGGATGCTATGGAGCGTTATGTGCAGCATCCGATCAACGAGGGCATCGTCGGCGGACTTCGCAACTGCCGCCAGGCCTTCCATTTCGGACCGAGCTTCCTGCTGAACCCGGAGAAGGAGAACTGTGAG
>JAFXIE010000049.1 GCA_017533425.1 Clostridia bacterium
GTATGAAATCGTGGCCTCCATGGGCCATCTGCGCGACCTTCCCAAATCGAGCTTCGGTATTGACGTGGATAACGATTTTGAGCCGCGCTATATCGTCGTCAAGGGCAAGGCACCCCTGGCCAAGGAGCTGGCCGCCAAGGCGAAGAAGGCGGACATGGTCTACCTTGCCTCCGACCCCGACCGTGAGGGCGAGGCCATTGCCTGGCATCTGCGCAACATCCTGAAGGTGCCCGCGGAGAAGAGCTGCCGCGTCACCTTCAATGAAATTACAAAAACAGCGGTCAAGGCGGGCATCAAGTCCCCCCGCGATATCGACACCGAGCTTGTGGATGCCTATCAGGCTCGCCGCGTGCTTGACCGCATCGTGGGCTATAAGCTCAGCCCCCTTCTCTGGCGCCGGGTCAAGATGGGCCTCAGCGCCGGCCGCGTTCAGTCTGTGGTCACCCGCATGGTGGTCGACCGCGACAGCGAGATCGATGCCTTTGTACCCGAGGAGTACTGGGCCATTGAGGCGGAGCTTTCCAGCGCAAACTCTCCCTTTAAGGCAAAGTTTGTGGGAAAGAACGGCAAGAAATTGCCGCTGCATAACGAGACGGAGGCAAACGCCGTGCTTTCCGCCGTCCGCGGGGATGACTTCCGCGTGGTCTCCGTCAAGCGGGCGGACAAAAAGCGCCATCCCGCCCCGCCCTTCATCACCGCAAGCCTCCAGCAGGAGGCCTCCCGTCGTCTGGGCTTCACCGCCCGGAAGACCATGATGATCGCCCAGAATCTCTATGAGGGCGTCGAGCTTGGCAAGGCGGGCATGACCGGTATCATCACCTATATGCGTACCGATTCTCTGCGCCTATCTGACGAGATCGTGGCCGCCGCCCGCGACCACATCTCTGAGATCTACGGCAGGGACTTTCTTCCGCCGGAGCCCCGGATCTTTAAGACGCGCAGCGGCGCGCAGGATGCCCACGAGGCCATTCGACCCACCAGCCTCGACAATGATCCCTTAAAGCTCAAGGCCTTCCTGACGCCTGACCAGTATAAGCTCTATAAGCTCATCTGGGATCGCTTTGTCGCCTGCCAGATGGCACCTATGACGCTGGATACCGTCGCCGTCGATCTGGAAAGCGCCGGATATGATTTCCATGCCTCCGGCTATACCGTGAAATTTGCCGGTTATTCCGTGCTCTATGCCGACCACAATGACGATGAGGAGGAGGAAAAGTCCCTGCCTGTCCTCCGGGAGGGAGATATTCCCGAATGCCTCGGCGTCAACGGCCAGCAGAAGTTCACCCAGCCCCCGGCGCATTACAATGAGGCAAGCCTCATCCGCGCCATGGAGGAGAACGGCATCGGCCGTCCCAGCACCTATGCCACCACCGTTGCCACCATCATCGACCGTGAGTATGTCGTCCGCGAGGGACGTACCCTGCGCGCCACCCCCCTCGGCAAGGTGGTCACCGAGCTGATGAAGGATAAGTTCAGCCAGATTATCGATGTGGATTTCACCGCAAAGATGGAGGATAATCTTGACCGCGTGGGCGCGGGCGACCTTGCCTGGAAGAAGCTCATCGGCGAATTCTATACCGGCTTTGCGGAGGATCTTGCCAAGGCGGAGGCCGAGCTTGGAGAGGCACGCATTAAGGTGCCGGATGTGGAGACCGATGTGGTCTGTGACAAGTGCGGCCGCAATATGGTCATCAAATCCGGCAGGTACGGCAAGTTCCTTGCCTGCCCCGGCTATCCCGAATGCCGCAACACTAAGCCCATCACCGTGGAAACCGAGGGCAGCTGCCCCCTCTGCGGCGGAAAAATTCTGGAAAAGAAGTCCAAAAACGGCAATAAGTATTACGGCTGCGAGCACAATCCCACCTGCGGCTTCATGACCTGGGATCAGCCCCAGAAGGATACCTGCCCCAAGTGCGGAAAGACCCTTTTCCGCCGCTATACCCGCGCAGAAAAGAAGATCTACTGCGCCGATGAGTCCTGCGGCTATTCCGAGATTCCGCCCGCACGGAAAAAGAAGACCGACACCGCGGAAAATGCTGCGGAATAAGGAGATATGCAGATGAAAATTATTGTTGATGCCATGGGCGGTGACAATGCGCCCCGCGCAGCCGTTCTGGGCGGCGTCCGTGCGGCAAAGGAATTCGGCGTAGAGATCCTTTTCGTCGGACGGGAAGGGGAGATCCGCCCCCTGCTTGCAGAGGCCGGTGCAGCCGAAAATCCCGCCATTTCCGTGGTGCATACCGATTCTGTTATCGATACCGGCGAGCATCCGACGGCCATCATGAAGGCCTACCGGGACTGCTCCATGGCCAAGGCGCTGGATCTTCTCCATGCCGGAGAAGGGGATGCCGTGGTCAGCGCCGGAAACACCGGCGCGCTGCTGACCGGCGCCACCCTCATCGCAAAGCGCATCCGCGGTGTCCGCCGCGCTGCCCTTGCGCCCATCATTCCCACGCCCGCCGGCGGTGCTGTCCTCTGCGACAGCGGCGCCAATGCCGAATGCACGGCGGAATATCTCCAGCAATTTGCCATTCTCGCAAGCTTCTATGCCGAGAGCGTCCTTGGACGCAAAAAGCCCGAGACGGTGCTCTTGAATATCGGCGCGGAGGAAACCAAGGGAACCCCCATGCACGTGGAGGCCTACGAGATGCTGAAAAAGGCCGACAGCGAGGGACTCTTGTCCTTCTCGGGAAATATTGAGGGACGCGACGTCATGTCCACCACTGCCTCTGTCATCGTGGCCGACGGTTTTTCCGGCAACGTGCTTTTGAAAACCACCGAGGGCGTAGCCCTCTACTTTGCCGGCGAGATCAAGAAGATTTTCAAGGCGAATTTTGTGTCAAAAATTGCGGCTCTGCTGGTCATGAAGGGCATCAACAACCTCAAAAAGTCCATGGATTACAAGGAGGTCGGCGGTGCGCCGCTGCTGGGCATCACAAAGCCGGTCATCAAGGCACACGGCTCGGCAAATGACTATGCCTTCCGCAGTGCCATCCGTCAGGCCATGGAATATGCCGCCTCCGATGCCATTTCGAGAACTGCCGAAGGCATTGCAGCTCTGAAAAGTGAAGCATAAAATACATAGCCGGAAAACTTTTTCTTGACAAACGGAGAAATTTTCCCTATTATAAGAGGTACAGATATGGGATCCTCACGTGGATCCAAAGAAAGGGTTGGAATTATGATCTTCGAAAAACTTCGCGACATCATCGCCGAACAGTTCGGTATCGATGCGGACACCATCACCGAGGGAACTTCCTTTGCGGAGGATCTTAACGCGGACAGCCTGGATATGGTTGATATGGTTCTTGCCATTCAGGATCAGTTCAACATCGCAGAGATTGATGACGAAGAGCTTGCCGGCATTGAGACCGTCGGTCAGGTTGTGGCTCTTATCGAAGCCAAGGCGTAAATTCTTAACCGTGTAACGGTATGAAGCGGTGCGTGCACCGCTTCTTTTCCTTGTGAAAGGAGGTTTCAGATGGAGATCCGATATAATTATCAATTCCGGGATGGGGAGCTTCTGCGCCGCGCCATGACCCACCGTTCCTTTGTGCGTGAATACAAGCTTCCCTATACGGAGTGCAACGAGCGCCTGGAATTTCTCGGGGATTCCCTTTTGAACTTCCTTACCGCCGAGCATCTGCACAGCCGCTTCCCCGATCGGGAGGAGGGCGCGCTGACCAAGCTGCGCGCCATGGTGGTATGCGAGGAAGCCCTGTACATCGTTGCGGGAAGCCTCGGCATTTCCGGCGCGCTGCGTCTTGGGAAAAATGAGGAATCCAACGGCGGCCGGCAGCGGGCATCCATCCTTGCGGATGCCGTGGAGGCCTACATTGCCGCCGTTTATCTCGACGGAGGGATGGATTCTGTTCGCCCGCTGGTGCTTTCCTTCATCCCGGAGCTTGTGGATCGCGCCGAATCGGGCGCCCTCATTCACACCGACCACAAATCGGCTCTGCAGGAGTTTATCCAACGAACCCCCGGCAATACGCTGGAGTATAAAACCCTGCAGGAGGCGGGGCCTGCCCATGACAGAATCTTTACCGTCGGTATCTACATCAACGGTGAGCTTTGCGCAGAGGGTATCGGCCACAGCAAAAAAGAGGCACAGCAGGCCGCTGCCGGCACAGCTCTCGCCAAGCTCGGCGAGAATTCAAAATTTTGAGTCGGAGGATATGGAATGTATCTGAAATCTCTTGAGATCATGGGCTTTAAATCCTTCCCGGATCGGACACTCATCCGTTTCGGCGAGGGAATGACAGCCATTGTCGGCCCCAACGGCTCCGGCAAATCCAATATCTCCGATGCCATTCGCTGGGTGCTCGGCGAGCAATCCTCCAAGGCGCTGCGCGGCAGCAAAATGGAGGATGTCATCTTCAACGGCTCTGAGAAGCGTGCGCCTCAGGGCTTTGCGGAGGTTACCCTCACCATTGACAACAGCGATGGCCGCTTTAAGCTGGATTTTGATGAGATCGCCGTTACCCGCCGGTATTATCGCTCCGGCGACAGCGATTTCTTTATCAACCGCAAGCCTGTGCGCCTGCGGGATATTCACGAGCTCTTTATGGACACCGGTCTCGGCCGCGACGGCTATGCCATGGTCGGCCAGGGACGCATTGACGATATCCTTTCCCAGAAGAGCGAGGATCGCCGGGAGATCTTCGAGGAAGCCTCCGGCATTTCCCGCTTCCGTTACCGCAAGGAGGAGGCCGAGCGCAAGCTTGCCGGCACGGAGGATAACCTCATCCGCCTGCGGGATATCATCGGCGAGATGGAAACACGGGTTGAGCCCCTGGCAAAGCAGGCGGAGAAGGCAAAAAAGTTCCTGCTCATCCGCGATGAGCTGCGGGGGCTGGAGATCGACCGCTGGATGGAGGAGTCCGACCGCATCCGTGAGAAAAGCGCCAAGGCCGCCGGTAATCTGGAGATCACCCGCTTCCAGCTGGAGGAATGCCGCCGGGCGCTGGATGTGCTTTACGCCGAGAGCGAGAGCCGGGCGGAGGCCTTCCGTCAGAATGAAATTGCCGTACAGACGCTGCGCAACGGGCTTTCGGAGATGGAGGCCCGCCTTGCGGAGCTTCGCAATGCTGCCGCTCTTCTGCACAGCGAGGCCGGCCACTATGCGTCGAATGCCGCCCGATCCCGGGAGGAGCTCAACGCCGGCGCCAGCCGCAAGGCCGAGGTGGAGAAGGAGATCGAGACGGTTCGAAAAGAGCTTGCCGCTGCCCGTGCCGTGCGCGAGGAGACGGAATCTGCCATCCGCGAGGCATCTGCCCGGGCGGCAGAGCTTCTGCGCAGTGCCGACGATCTGAATATGCGCATTGACGCCCTTCGTGCCCGCGAAAGCGAGCTGCGCGGAGCGGCAGCCCTGGCCGGCAGCGATGCCGCCGGTGCCGAGGCCTCCCGCGCTGCCCTGTCCGAGCGCGCAAAGGATGCCACAGCTGCCGCGGAGAATACCCATGCCCGCATTCTCTCCGTGGAGGGCGAAATCAAGGAAAAGAATGCTCTGAAGGCGGAAAATGAAACTAAGCTTTCGGAGATCATGAATATCATCAACGGCCACGGCCTTCGCATTGCCTCCCGCGAGAAGCGCATGAACAGCCTCACGGAGAAGGTCAATGCCCTGCGCATTGAGCTGGACACCACCCGGGAAAGGCAGCGCCTTCTTGCCGAAATGGAGAAGGATTTCGAGGGCTATTCCAAGGGCGTTCGCCTGGTTATGCGTGAGTGCGAGCGCGGCGGCCTCTCCGGCATTTACGGCACCGTGGGCTCCCTCATTTCCGTGGATGATGAATACGCGGTGGCGGTGGAGTCGGTTCTCGGCGGCGCGCTGCAGAATGTCATCACCGAGAATGAGCGGGCAGCCAAGGGCGCCATGCTCTACCTAAAGCGCACCGATGCCGGCCGTGCCACCTTCCTGCCGGTTTCCACCATTCGCCCCACTCCGCTGGAGGCCAAGGGGCTTTCCGGTGAGCCGGGCTATATCGGCATTGCCTCGGAGCTTGTTTCCTGCGATAAAACCTATAAGGACATTGTCTCCTATCTTCTCGGCCGAACCTGCGTTGTGGATCATATCGACAGCGCCATAGCCATCGCACGCAAGTATCGCCATTCCTTCCGCATTGTCACCCTGGATGGCCAGATGGTCAACGCCGGCGGTTCCATGACGGGCGGCAGCTCTGTGCGCGGTGCGGGCATTCTCTCCCGCGCAAATGAGCTCAAGCGCCTGGCCGATCGCCTTTCCATGCTGGAGGCCGATTGTGAGAAGGAGAGCGCAGCCCTGGCCGAGGCTCGCCGGGAGTATGATCTGTCGGTATATGAGCTGGATGCGGCAAGAGCCGAGCAGAGAACCTGCGAGGACAGCCTGCTTTCCGTGCAGTCAACCCTTTCCCAGCTGGGAATTCTCAAGGATGGCCTGCTTTCCGAGCATGCCCGTCTGCAGGGCGAGGCGGAGGCCTGCCTTGCAAAGATCCGCGAATCGGAGCAGTCCGCCGGAGAGCTTTCCGCCGCAGTGGAGAAATATACCGCCGAGGCAGACGGCCTCGCCGAGGAGATTTCCCGCCTGACGGTGGGCCGTCTTGCGGCCAGCGAAACCCAGACCTCCGTATCCGATGAGATGCAGCGCCTGCAGGAGAAGCTGTATGCCGACTCGGCGGCGGAAAATGCCGCCAATGCAAAGCTCTCCGAGCTCATTTCCCTGGTGGATCTGCTGGGCGAGGATCGAACCAAGCAGGAGCAGATCATTGCCCGCGCCGAGGCCGAGCGCGACGAGCTCCTTGCCCGCGCCGCGGAGAAGGAGACGGAGGTTTCCGCCTTTGCCGCCACCCTCGCAGAGAAGCGCAGCGCCATTTCCGAGGGGGATGCCGCCCGGCTGGAGATCGAGCGCGCCCGCACCGAATGCGACAAGCGCCTGCGGGATAAAAATGACGAGGCTACCCGCCTGGAGGGTCTCTGCATCCGCCTGGAAACTGTGAAGGGTGCCGCAGAGGAAGAGGAAAAGGTACTTTCCGACCGCCTGTGGGAGAATTATGAGCTGACCATCGGCGAGGCGCAGACCATGCGCCGTCCCATTGAAAATATGCAGGAAACGGTCTCGCGCATCAGCCACCTGAAGGCACAGAAACGCGGCCTCGGTGAGGTCAATGTCAATGCCGTGGAGGAGTATGAGCAGCTGCGCGAGCGCTATGATTTCTTCTGCGGCCAGCGGTATGATGTGGAAAAGGCAAGGGACGATCTTCTCGGCGTTATCGGTGAGATCACCGATGAGATGAAGACCATTTTTGCCGATTCCTTCAAGAAGATCAACGAAAACTTCAAGGAAACCTTCACGGAAATGTTCGGCGGCGGCTATGCCGAGCTCAGCCTGGAGGATCCGGAGGACATTTTGAACTGCGGCATTGAGATCAAGGCGCAGCCCCCCGGAAAGTCCATGAAGGCCATCAGCCTGCTTTCCGGCGGAGAAAAGGCCTTTGTGGCCATTGCCCTGCATTTTGCCATTCTGAAGGTTCGTCCCACCACCTTCTGCGTCCTTGACGAGATCGAGACGGCGCTGGACGAGGCCAATGTCAACCGCTTTGCCCACTTTGTGCGGGAAATGTCCAGCACGGTGCAGTTTATTCTCATCACTCACCGCCGCGGCACCATGGAGGAATCGGATATTCTCTACGGCGTAACCCAGCAGCAGGGCGTTACCCGCGTGCTTACGCTGGATATGGCCAAGGCGGAAAAGGAATTCAACATCAAGTAAGGAGCGCAAAACTTGGATATTTTCGGTAAAATCAAAGCCGGCCTGACCAAAACCCGCGAGTCCATCGCAGGCCGCATCGATATGATTCTCAACAGTATGACAAAGATCGATGAGGATCTCATGGAGGAGCTTTGCGATGCCCTCATCCTCTCCGACATGGGTGCGGAGACGGCGGACGGCCTTGTGGAGGAGCTTCTCGGCCGCATCAAGGAAAAGGGCATCAAGGATGCCGACGCCCTGCGGGAGGAGCTGCGCGGCATGATCGCCGAGAAGCTCTCCGCCGGTGTGCATGAAATCCCGGAGGGAGCCGGCCCCCTGGTCATCCTTCTGGTGGGCGTCAACGGCGCGGGAAAAACCACCACGGCGGGCAAGCTTGCCGGGCTGTATGCCAATTCCGGCAAGAAGGTTCTCCTTGCCGCGGCGGACACATTCCGCGCTGCCGCAGCCGATCAGCTGGAGATCTGGGCAGGCCGCGCCGGCGCAGGCATTGTTCGCCATGGTGAAGGGGGAGACCCCGCCGCCGTCGTTTTCGATGCCTGCTCGGCAACCAAGGCGCGGGGCGTCGATGTGCTCATCTGCGACACCGCGGGACGGCTTCACAACAAGCAGAACCTGATGAATGAGCTGGAAAAGATCAAGCGCGTCATCGATCGGGAGCTTCCCGATGCCCGCAAGGAGGTGCTGCTGGTGCTGGATGCCACCACCGGACAGAATGCCGTGCAGCAGGCAAAGCAGTTTGGCGCCGTGACGGATGTCACCGGTATCGTTCTCACAAAGCTTGACGGCACCGCCAAGGGCGGAATTGTTCTTCCCATCCACACAACGATGGGTTATCCCGTCAAATTTGTCTGTGTGGGGGAGACCATTGAGGATATGCTTCCCTTTGATGCGGAAAGCTTTGCCGCCGCCCTCATCTGAAATATCTGCTCTGAGGCAGCCCCCTTGCGGGCTGCCTTCTTTTATGGCGCAAAGGGCAAAAAAGACATGAACAAATCATGACAATTTGCCTTTATGGGTTGTAACTTTGCGATAAATATTGTATAATAACTTGATAGTGGGAAGCTATAATCCTTTGCAGGGGAGGTGCAGATATGTACGGCTATATCCGTCCCCGCAAAAGTGAGCTGAAGGTCAGGGAGTACGAGCTCTACCGCGCGGCCTACTGCGGTCTTTGTCACAGCCTTGCCAAGGAGTTCGGACCTCTGGCGCGCTATACGGTGAGCTACGATATGACCTTCCTGTATATGCTCGCGCAAAGGGAAGAAGACTATCCGGAGCTTTGTCTCCGCCGCTGTCCCGCCCATCCCGTACGCCGCCGCTGTGCCGCCTGCCGGATGGAGGGCGCCACGCTTTCCGCCGCGGCCACCGTGCTTCTTTTCTGCCATAAGCTGCAGGACGATATGCGGGATGAGGGCCTTGCGCGGCGCTTTGCTGCGGCAGCTCTCCGGCTGCTCTTTTCCGGCCCCTTCCGCCGGGCGAAAAAGAGATATCCCGCCCTCTCGGATACCATTCGCACACAGCTTGCCGAGCTATCCCGCCTGGAGAGGGAAGGCTGCCGCTCCCTGGATGCGGTTTCTCATCCCTTTGCCACGGTGACGGCCTCCCTTCGCGACGAATGCGGCGATCCCCGCCGGGATCGCGCCCTCGCAGAGCTTTTGTACCATGTCGGCCGCGTGGTGTATTTCACCGATGCGGCGGACGACCTGCCGGAGGATATCCGGCGCGGCCGGTTCAATCCCCTGTCTTTGCGCTTTGGTGTGAAATCGCGGGAGGAGCTTCTTTCCCACACCGAGGATTTTCACCGCCTGTGCGATGCATCCCTTGCCGCCGCGGCCTCGGCCTATCTCGATCTTGAAAAGACGGCCTTTTCGCCGATTGTCGAAAATATACTGCTGCTCGGACTGCCTGAGGCGGTGGAAAATGCCCTTCAGGGCAGGCAGCAGACCACCAAGGAGAAAAAACATGAATGATCCCTACAGCGTGCTCGGCGTTTCTCCCAATGCCAGTGACGATGAAATCAAGCAGGCCTATCGCAAGCTTGCAAAGCAGTATCATCCCGATGCCTATAAGGACAATCCCCTGGCAAGCCTTGCCGAGGAGAAGATGAAGGAGATCAACGAGGCCTACGACACCATCCAGAAGATGCGTGCCGGCGGCTATTCCGGCTCCTCCCGGGCAAATGCCGGCGGACAGAGCTATACCGGCAAGAATGCCGAGGTCTATGCCCGCGTGCGCTCCTGCATCAACACCCGCAATATCATGGGCGCCCAGGCGCTGCTGGACGGGGTGAGCGAGCGCGATGCCGAATGGTACTTCCTGATGGGCAGCGTCAACTATGCCAAGGGCTGGATGGATGAGGCCTATACGAATTTCCAGACGGCGGTCAATATGAACCCCGGAAATCCCGAGTATCAGAATGCTCTGCGCCGCATGTCCTCCCGCACCGGCGCATACCGAACCGCCCGCACAAGCTCTGCCAGCGGCTGCGACATCTGCGGCAATCTTCTCTGTGCCGACTGCCTGTGCGAATGCCTGGGCGGCGACCTGATCCCCTGCTGTTAGTCCGATGCAGACGGGAAAAACCTCCGCAGGGCAGATGGCCCTGGGCGGCGTTTTATCGGCGCTCATTGTTGCGCTGCTCTATTTTGCCGGCATCAGCGAGGTGGCGAGCCTCTCGGTGCTGGCTGCCGCCGGTCTCATTCTTTGCCTGTGTGTGCTGGAATGCGGCATCCGCTATGCCGCCGTCAGCTACGCGGCAACGGCAATTTTATCCCTCGTTCTCTGTGCGGATAAGATCACTGCCTTCTTTTATATCACTTTTTTTGGCATATATTCCATCCTGAAGGCTGTCTTTGAGATGAAAATCCGCCAAAGAGTTGCAGAATGGCTGCTGAAATTCGGCTGCTTTAATCTTTCTCTTCTGGCGATGCTTGTGATCTCAAAGCTCCTGGTGGCTGATCTTGGCATACTTACAAAGCTTCCATGGTTTGCTTGGGCCGGAGGCTGGATCCTTCTGAACGGCGTATTTCTTCTCTATGATATCGCCATCACCCGGGTGATCACCTTCTATGCCTTCCGTCTGCGCAGACGGCTTTTCCGAAAATAAACTGCCTAAAGAGGTATTTGCAGATATGATCAATTCCATGACGGGTTTTGGCCGCGCCCAGCGCACCGTGGCCGGAAAGACCTTTACGGTTGAGCTCAAAAGCGTCAACCACCGCTATTTTGACTGCACAGTCAAGGTGCCCCGCGCCTGGAGCTATGCCGAGGAGCCCCTCAAGGCGCTGCTCTCCAAGCGCATCTCCCGCGGAAAATGCGAGCTCTATCTCACCGTCGATTCCCACGGTGCCGAGGTAGCCGTGACCCTCAACCGCCCGGTTGTCGATTCCTACCTCCTGGCGCTGCGGGAGCTTCGGGATACCTGCAGCCTGAAGGACGACATCTCCGTCATGTCTGTTGCGCGGCTTCCCGATGTCTTTACCCTGACGGCGGCCAAGGAGGATGCGGAGGAGACCCTCGCGGCCATTCTTTCCGTGGCCGAGGAGGCGGTGGATGCCTTCTGCGCCATGCGCCATACCGAGGGTATTCGCCTGGCGGAGGATATTCTCGGCCGCAGCGCCGGCCTGCGGGAAATGGTTTCCGCCGTGGAGCTGCAGTCGCCGAAGGTTGTTTCCCAGTACCGGGAAAAGCTGGAAAACCGCATCCGCGAGATCCTCGGCGGCGCCAATGTTGACGAGGGAAGACTTCTGACCGAGGCAGCTCTTTTTGCCGATAAGACGGCGGTGGATGAGGAGACCGTGCGCCTGCGCAGCCACCTTGATCAGCTGGACGATATGCTCCGCTCCGATGCGGCGGTCGGCCGCAAGCTGGATTTCCTCGTGCAGGAGATCAACCGCGAGACCAACACCATCGGCTCCAAGTGCAACGATCTTACCATCGGCCAGACGGTGGTTGATATGAAGGCAGAGATCGAAAAGATCCGCGAGCAGGTCCAAAATATCGAATAAGTGAGGATATCCGCATGAAGCTTGTCAATATCGGCTTTGGCAATATGGTGGCCGCCGCCCGCATTGTTGCCGTCATCGGCCCCGATTCCGCCCCAGTCAAGCGCATGATCGCCGAGTCCCGCGATCGCGGCGATCTCATCGATGCCACCTATGGCCGCCGTACCCGCTCGGTCATCCTGACCGACAGCGGCAACATCGTCCTCTCCGCCATCCTTCCCGAGACGGTGGCCAGCCGTCTGGAGGAAGAGGATACGGAGGCGCAGAATGGCTGACGGCATTAAGCTCATCATCTCCGGCCCCTCCGGCGCCGGAAAGGGAACGGTCATCGCCCGCCTGATCGAACGGCTGGAGGCACTTTCCGAGGCCTATTATCTCTCCATCTCCATGACCACCCGCTATATGCGGGAGGGGGAGACCGACGGCGTTTCCTACTATTTCACCGATAAGGCGAAGTTTGAGGCGCTGCTTGCGCAAAAAGGACTCCTGGAGCACAATGTCTACAACGGCGAGTATTACGGCACCCCCGCCGCCCCGGCAGAGGAGGCCTTTGCCGCCGGAAAGATCGTTCTTTTTGACATTGATATCAACGGCGGCCGGCAGATCCGCGAAAGATATCCCGACGCCGTCACCTGTTTTCTCATTCCCCCCGCCTTCTCCCAGCTGGAAAAGCGGCTGCGCGGGCGCGGTACGGAGTCGGAGGATAAAATCCGCCACCGCATTGACATCGCCCGGGGCGAATATGCCGCCGCTGCGGATTACGATTATGTTATCGTCAATGACACCATTGATGACGCGGTGGAGGAGATCCTCGCCGTGGTGATGGCGGAGCGCTGCAGGATGTGCCGCAGAAAGCCCCTGCTGTCCATCTGATTTTTGGATATAATACAAATTTACATATCAATTTTGGAGGAAAACCCCTATGATGCTCTATCCCACCCTTGATGAACTGACCGCCAAGGTCGGCAACCGTTTCTATCTTGTCAATTATATCGCCTCCCGTGCCCGCGCCGTTGTCCGCGATTATAATGACCGCGGCGAGAAGCTTGACGAAAAGCCCGTCAAGATCGCCCTGCAGCAGCTGGCGGACAACGAATTTTCCGGCGAGAAGCGCGATTAAACCCATACGGATATGACGGCAAACATCGCGAAGGTCTGTGTGTCCGCCGCGAAATATGAGTTTGACCGCCCCTATGATTACTTCATTCCCACCGGCATGCGGGATATCCTGCAGCCGGGTATGCGGGTCATGATCCCCTTCGGCACGGGAAACCGCAAGGTGGAGGGCATGGTGCTTTCCACCGCCTTCCGGGAGGAGCTTACGGGCGTTAAGCCCGTGTTTTCGCTGCTGGATCGGGAGCCCATTCTCAGCCCGGAGGGCATTCGCCTGGCGCTGTGGATGCGGGAAACCTGCTTCTGCACCGTCTATGACGCCATCCATGCCATTCTTCCGTCCTTTCTCGGCATCATCCTCTCCTGCAGGTATACCCTTGCGGAGAAAGCGGCCTGCGAAACGGAGGAGGAATGTGCCGTGCGGGATTATCTGCGGCTGCACGGCAGCGCCGAAGGCGCATCCATCCTCGCCGCACTGGATATCCGGGAAGGTGCGCGCCTGCTTCGGCATATGACCGAGGCCGGTATGCTCACCGAGGAGGATTCTAGCCGCCGCAAGGTTCGGGAAAGTATGCAGAAAACCCTGCGCATCGCCGATGAGGATGCCGCCGAGCGCTTTCTCTTTTCGGCGGGACGCGCCCAGGAAAACCAGTGCATCGTTCTGCAGTTTCTCCTCTCGGCAGGAGAGAGTACCCCCGCGGAGATCCGCTACAACACCGGGCTTGGCGACTCTCCGGTGCAGACCCTGGTTCGCAAAGGGCTTCTCAAACGCGGTGAGCGCCGCGTGATGCGAATCCCGACGGAGCTCATGCCCGAGGGTCCGCAGCTGCCCATTCCCCCTTTAAGTGAAGAGCAGCAGGAAGTCTTTTCCGCGCTCAAGGAGCTGAGCTTTTCCGGCGAGGCGCACTGCGCCCTGCTGGAGGGTATCACCGGCAGCGGGAAAACCCTCGTTTATCTGCATCTGATTTCGGAAACCCTGGCGGCGGGCAAGTCGGCCATCCTGCTGGTGCCGGAGATTTCCCTGACGCCGCAGCTCATCAGCCGTTTTGTTTCCCATTTTGGCCGCCGTGTGGCGGTGCTGCACTCCGGCCTTTCGGATGGGGAGCGATATGATCAGTGGCTTTCCGTTCGGGATGGCGAGGCGGATGTGGTCATCGGAACCCGCTCGGCGATTTTTGCACCCCTGAAGGATCTCGGCCTCATCATTCTCGACGAGGAGCAGGAATACAGCTATAAATCCGCCGAAACACCTCGTTATCATGCCCGCGAGGTGGCAAAATGGCGGGTTATGCACCATGAGGCGCTGCTGCTTCTCGGCAGCGCAACCCCCTCGGTGGAGTCGGCCTACTTTGCCCGCACGGGACGGTATGGCCACTTCCGGTTGAAACATCGCTATTCCGAGGCCGGACTTCCCTCGGTGATCATTGCCGATAAGAAGGAGGATCTCCGGGAGGGGCGAAACGACCCCATCGGACGGCTTCTTTTGGAGCGCATTGCCGCCACCGCCGGGGACGGACACCAGTCCATCCTCTTTCTCAACCGCAGAGGCCGCAACAAGCGCATCTTCTGCACCGAATGCGGCGAAAGCCTGCAGTGTCCCCGCTGCAGCGTCACGGCATCCTACCATTCCGCGAATGGGCGCCTGATGTGTCACACCTGCGGTTGGTCTAGCCCCATGCCATCCCTTTGTCCCGTCTGCGGAAGCCGCCACCTGGAATCCGACCGGGCGGGAACGCAGATGGTGGTGGAACAGCTGGCGCGGGATCTGCCGGAAATCGGCGTTCTGCGCATGGATGCCGATTCCACGCAAGGCGCCGAGGGGCATGAGGAGCTGCTGCGCCGCTTCCGGGAGGATAAGATCCCCATCCTGGTGGGCACGCAGATGGTGGCCAAGGGGCTTGACTTTGAGAATGTCACCCTTTCCGCCGTGCTGGATGCCGACATGGGCGGTATGAGCGAGGACTTCCGCGCAAACGAGCGGTGCTTTTCTCTCATGACCCAAGTCGCCGGCAGATCCGGTCGCGGCAGTACCCCCGGCGAGGCCGTGATCCAGACGCTCATGCCGGAAAACGAGGTCATTTGCCTTGGCGCACGGCAGGATTATGACGGCTTCTATACCATGGAGATCCAGTCCCGCGAGGCGCTGCGCCTGCCCCCCTTTTACGATCTTTGCGTGCTCACTTCTTCATCGGAGGATGAGCGCGTCGCCCTTGCCGCCCTGAATTTTGCAAAAGCACGGCTCCGGGAGCTGCTCCCTGCCGGTGCGGCCGAGCTCATCGGCCCCGCTCCGGCAAGCGTTTCCCGCATCAACAACCGCTATCGCTTCCGTCTCACCCTCCGCATGCACGCAAGCCGTGAAATCCGAAAGGCGATCTCGGCGGCACTGTGCGAGATTCGCACCGACAAACGCTTTTCCCGCGTCCTCGTGACGGCGGATATAAATCCATACGAATAATTTTGCCAGGAGGAAACTACTATGGCTATCCGTGAAATCCTCACAAAGGAAAATGAACTTCTCTCCAAAACCTGCCATAAGGTGACCGTTTTTGACCGCCGGATGTGGACGCTGCTGGACGATATGGCCGAAACCCTGAAGGATTCCGGCGGCGTCGGCCTTGCCGCACCGCAGATCGGCATCATGCGCCGCGTATTCATCATGGATGACGGCGAGCGAATCTGGGAGTTTATCAACCCCGAAATTCTCGAGGCCTCCGACTATCACGAGGTTCCCGAGGGCTGCCTCTCGCTTCCCGGCGAGCAGGGCATGGTCAGCCGCCCCAATTATGTCAAAATCCGCGATATGTCCCGCGATTCCGAGCCCTTTGAGGCGGAGTTTACCGGCCTGATGGCCCAGTGCGCCCAGCACGAGAATGATCATCTGGACGGCATTCTCTTTGATTCCAAGATCTGCGGCCCCATTCCCGAAGAGGACTGAGCGGACGGAATGAAGATTCTCTTTTTCGGAACGCCGGATTTTGCCGCGCCCTGCCTTGCGGCTCTGCTGGATGCGGGGTATGAGGTTGTGGGTGCCGTATCCCAGCCCGACAAGCCCCAGGGGCGCAGCATGAAGCTCATGCCGACCCCCGTCAAGGCGCTGGCCGAAAGCCGCGGGGTTCCCGTCTTTCAGCCCGATCGCCTCAAGGAGGGTCAGCTTCGCGAAACTCTGGAGCAGCTGCAGCCCGATCTCTGCGTGGTTGTGGCCTACGGCAAGATTCTGCCCGACTATATTCTGGATTTTCCGAAGTACGGCTGCATCAATGTCCACGGCAGTCTCCTGCCGCGCTGGCGCGGCGCCGCACCCATCCAGTGGGCAGTGCTTGCGGGGGATAAGATCACCGGCGTGACCACCATGCACATGGATCGAGGGCTGGATACCGGCGATATCATCGACGTGCAGACCACCGAGATCGGTGCGCATGAAACTGCGGGTGAGCTTTTTGACCGGCTTGCGGCCATGGGCGCGCGCCTTTTGTGCGACACGGTGGCAAAAATTGCCGCCGGAGTGGCTACAAGAACCCCGCAGCCTGCGGAGGGTGCCTGCTATGCCTCCATGCTCTCCCGCGATATGGCCGTCATTGACTGGAATCGCTCGGCGGATGCGCTGGATTGTTTTGTGCGGGGTATGAACCCCTGGCCGGTGGCGTATACCACCCTGAACGGCGCACCGGTGAAGATTTTTGCCTGCGAGCCTGTTGCGTGCGATGGTAAAACCGAACTTCCCGGCACCGTGCTTTCCGCCGGAGGGGACGGAATTGTCGTCTCCTGCGGACATGGAGCTCTGCGCATCACCGAGCTGCAGGCTCAGGGCGGCAAGCGCATGCCGGCATCGGTTTACTGCAACGGCCATAAGCTTCCCGCCGGAACCCGCTTCGGTGAATGGGCATGACCGCACCCGATCATGCCCGCGAGGCGGCCCTCTCGGCGCTCTTTTCCTGGGACCGAGAGGGGGAATTTGCCGACCTTGCCATAAAGAATGTCCTGGCGCGGTATAAGCTTTCCCCGCGGGATGCGGCCTTTGCCACCAGGCTCTTTTATCAGACGGTGGAGATGCGCATATATCTGGATTACCGCATTGCCCGCCATTCCAGCATGAAGCTGAAGAAGCTTCATCCCGCAGTGCTGGAAATTCTGCGGCTGGGCGCCTGTCAGATCCTGCTGATGGATTCGGTGCCCGATTCTGCGGCGGTCAACACATCCGTAGCCCTCTGCCACGGACGGAAGATGTCCCGCGTGTCCGGCATGGTCAATGCCATCCTGCGCAAGCTCTGCGCGGAAGGGGAGATCTCGATGGAGGGTGAGGGCGCGGAGGCGCTGTCTCTGCGCTACAGCCACCCGCTGTGGCTCGTGGAATGCTATTTGGCGGAATTCGGCCCGGAGGATACGGAAAAGATCCTCGCGGCAAACAATTCCGCACCGCCGGTTTCACTGCGCACAAATACACTGAAAACGACACCGGAGGCACTTTGCGACGCGCTTTCTCGCGAAGGGGTTACATATATGCAGGATGCGGATATCCCCATCTGCGGCACGCTGGCCGATTCCGGCAGGATCGATGAGCTTGCAGCCTTTCATGCCGGCCATTTCGCCGTGCAGGACAAGGCATGTGTTGCCTCCATTTTAGCCGGTGATCCGAGGCCGGGGATGAAGGTGCTGGATCTTTGCTCCGCCCCCGGCGGAAAGAGCCTTTGCGCCGCCGCGCTGATGGAGGGGAGAGGTGAGATCCTTGCCTGCGATCTCCATCCCCACCGGGTGGAGCTCATCTCCCGCAATGCCGAGCGCATGGGCGCGGGCATCATTTCGGCCGAAGTGCGCGATGCCTCCGTCTTTGATCCCGCGCTTGTTGAAAAATTTGACCTGGTCATCTGCGACGTTCCCTGCTCGGGTCTTGGCGTTATCGGCAAGAAGCCCGATCTGCGCTATAAGGATCCGGAGGATTTTGCCGCCCTGGAGGCCTTGCAGCTTGCAATTGCCCGTAATGCGGCGCGCTATGTTGCTCCCGGTGGCAGAATGGTCTATTCCACCTGCACGCTGCGCAGCGCAGAGAACAGCAGGATCGTATCCTCCCTGTGTGAGGAGTTTCCGAGCCTTTCCCGCCGTCCCTTCCGGGTATCGCAGCGCATCTATTCCGATTCCGGCGAGCTGACCTTACTTCCGCATATCCACGGAACGGACGGATTCTACTTTGCAATTCTTGAAAAGAGGTAATTTCGAAATTGATCCAGCGGCGTGACATCAAATCCATGGATATAGCCGAGCTGCGGGAGGCCTTGAAGGCGCTTTCCATCCCGGCTTTTCATGCCGCGCAGATTTTTCGCTGGCTGCATCAGGGTGTGACCTCTTTTGATGAAATGACTGACCTGTCCAAGGCAAACCGGGCAAAGCTTGCGGAGGTTTTCGAGATCTCCGTACCTTCCATTGTCCGTCGTCAGGAATCCTCCGATGGAACGGTCAAGTATCTGTGGCAGCTGTCGGACGGAAACTGTATCGAATGCGTCTTTATGCGCTATCACCACGGAAATTCCCTCTGTATTTCCACCCAGGCCGGCTGCCGGATGGGCTGCGTTTTCTGTGCATCCACAAAGCTGGGCTTATCCCGCAATCTGACCCCCGGTGAGATGCTCGATGAGATCATCTTCACCCAGAAGGACACGGGGCTCCGGGTGGACAGCCTGGTGCTGATGGGCACCGGCGAGCCTCTGGATAATTACGATAACACGCTGAAATTCCTGCGCCTTGTTTCTTGCGAGGGGGGCTTGAATCTCGGTCAGCGGCATATATCCCTATCCACCTGCGGCCTTGTGCCGCGCATCCGCGACCTTGCGGAGGAGGATCTCGGCATCACCCTTTCGGTTTCTCTCCATTCGCCGGAGGATGATGTGCGTGATGTGCTTATGCCGGTCAACCGGGCATGGCCCCTGCGGGAGCTTATTCCCGCCTGCCGGGATTACTTTGAAAAGACCGGCCGCAGGATTTCCTTTGAGTATGCCATGATCTCCGGCAAAAATGACAGCCGGGAGACGGCGGAAAAGCTTTCCCGGCTGCTCCGCGGGCTGCATGCCCATGTCAATCTGATCCTTCTTAACCGCGTGAAGGAAAGCCCGCTTTTGCCCTCCAGCGACGCGGCGGTACGGGAATTTACCGAACATTTGCGCAGCCGCGGCATCAATGTTACCGTCCGCCGCAGGATGGGGCGCGATATCGATGCCGCCTGCGGCCAGCTGCGGGCATCGCATTTGACCAAAGAAGTGACTGGAGAGGAGGAATTGCCTTGAAAATCTGGGAAAAGACAGACCGGGGGATGGTTCGTCCGGTCAATCAGGACTATGTGCTCACCACCCTGTATCCGGAGGACAACCGGGCCATCCTTGTTGTCTGTGACGGTATGGGCGGTGCCAATGCCGGAAATGTTGCCAGCCGCATGGCGGCGGAGCATATCCACGAACGGCTGCAGGCCGCTTTGCGAAGCCGAATGTCGGCGGCATATATGAAAGAGCTTCTGGATGCCGCGGTGCGCGAGGCAAATGAGCTTGTCTACAACGCATCCCTCTCCGATTCCGCCTGTGAGGGCATGGGAACAACGGTGGTCGCCCTCATCGCCGACGGTGAGCGCGGAATGCTTGCCAATGTGGGCGATTCCCGAGCCTATCTCATCAATGACGACGGCATCCGCCGCCTGACCAGGGATCATTCCCTGGTGGAGGAGATGCTGGAGCGCGGTGAGATCACCCGGGAGGAGGCTAAGGTCTATCCGGCACGAAATCTCATCACCAGAGCGGTTGGCACCGAGGCCGATGTGGAGTGCGATATTTTTGAGGTTCCTCTCTTTGCGGATGAATACATTCTCATCTGCACCGACGGACTGACAAACTCGGTGGATGAGCAGGAGATCCTCTTTGAGGTCAACAATTTTGAGGATGTGGACTCTTGCTGTGACCGGCTTATTGAAATTGCCATGCAGCGCGGCGCCCCGGATAACCTTTCCGTGGTACTTCTGAAGATATAGGAGATTTGAGTTATGGATAAATATCTTGGTTGCGTGCTCTCCAGCCGCTATGAGATTCTCGAGATCATCGGAAACGGCGGCATGTCCGTTGTTTATAAGGCAAGAGATCTTCGTCTCAACCGTCTTGTTGCCATCAAGATCCTCAAGGACGATGCCTTTGCCGATGAGGAGCTTCGTCTGCGCTTCCGTACGGAGTCGGAGGCTGTCGCCCAGCTCAATCATCCCAATATCGTCAATATCTTTGATGTCAGCTCCAATGAGGATATGGAATATATCGTTATGGAGCTCATCGACGGCATCACCCTCCATCAGTACATGAAAAAGCGCGGGATTTTGCCCATGAAGGAGGTTCTCTTCTTTGTTTCGCAGATTCTCAAGGCGCTGGATCATGCACATAGCCGCAATATCGTCCACCGCGATATCAAACCCCAGAACATGATGCTTCTGCGGGACGGCACCCTGAAGGTGACCGATTTCGGCATTGCCCGCATCACCTCCAAGCAGAAAACCCTGACCAACAACGCCTTCGGTTCGGTGCATTACATCGCGCCGGAGCAGGCTCGCGGCGAGCAGACCGACGGCCGCACGGATATTTATTCCGTCGGTGTCATTCTCTATGAAATGCTTACCGGCCGTCTGCCCTTCGAGGGAGATTCCGCCCTCTCGATTGCAATTCAACACCTCAATTCTACACCTATGGCGCCTACTGCTTTGAACCCGGATATTCCGAAATCCTTTGAAAGCATTGTAATGAAGGCCATGTCCGTCCTTCCGGAGCAGCGCTATTCCAACGCCATGTCCATGTTTGCCGACCTGGAGGAATTCAAGCAGAACCCCAACATGGTGGTCAAGCCCGAGCCTGTGGCCGATGATGAGCCGGAGTACGAGACCAAAAAGCTCGAAAAGCTCACCGGCATCGAAGGGGAGGGGCAGGATGGAAAAAAGGAAGGAAAGAAGATGAAGAAGCGCAGCGCGAAAAAATCCCGTCTGTTCCCGGGCGGCATTGCTGCCCCTGTCATTGCCGGCATCGTTACCACCGTTCTTCTGGTGGGCGTTGCTGTGACCGCTGTGGTCTGGGCCTTTTCCAGCGGCGGCGCAAACAACGTTACCCTTCCGTCCCTCAACGGCATGACTCTGAAGGAGGCACAGGCCTTCCTCGCTGCCGATTCCCGCTATGCAAACCTGCATATTGTTGTTGAGAGCGAACGCAATGACTCCACGGTACCTAAGGGTGACATCATGGAGATGAAGCCCAAGTCCGGCACCGTTGTCCGCGATACCTCCACCATCAATGTGGTGGTCTCTCTCGGCCCGCTGACGGTGCTGCTGAATGATATTTCCGGCAAGACCGCCATCGAAGGCACCAACTCCCTGAAGACCTACCTTGCCTCCAACGGTCTGTACGGCCTTTCCTATCAGAATAAGTATGAGGCCTCCGATACCGTGGCCAAGGATACCGTCATCCGCACGGAGCCTGCCGCCGGTGCCGAGGTTAAGGCCGGCGATGTCATCTACATCGTCATCAGTTCCGGACCCGACATTGTCGAAGTTCCTATGCCCAACCTCATCGGACTTGACGCAGAGGTG
This sequence comes from Clostridia bacterium, assembly GCA_017533425.1. Taxonomy (GTDB): domain Bacteria; phylum Bacillota; class Clostridia; order Oscillospirales; family QAMX01; genus RGIG1911. Next base: position 21,458 of record JAFXIE010000049.1, read on the forward strand.
GCCAAGAGCATTCTTTCCGACAATAAACTGACCTGCGAGGTTGTCGAGCAGTATTCTGACCTGCCCTATGGCACGGTTATCCTGCAGAGCGTTGCAAAGGACACGATGATCGCGCAGACCAGCGTTGTTACCATTACAGTCAGTAAGGGCTTTGAATCTGATCAGGGCAGTACGGAGCAAACCCGCTCCACCTATGAGTTTAAAACCGAGCTTCCCCCGATGCATTCTGCCTACACCCTCGTCATCTACCAGGATGAGGTGGAGGTTTACCGCGCCCTGCAGGCGGCAGCGGGCGGCGATTTCACGCTTACCCTGGTGGGAATTTCCGGAGCGACCTCCGAAGTGCAGGTCAACATCAACGATACCGTCTGGGGCACGCATAAGGTCATCTTCCCCTGATGGAGAGAAGAATTCTTTCCGGCCGCGTTATCGCGAACCGAAGCGCCGATGATGTACAGGTGCTGGCCGACGGAGCTGTCTGGCGCTGCCGCAGCCTTGGAAAGCTGCGAAAATGCGCCCCCATCCCCGGCGATCTTGTTACCATCCGCACAGAGCGGGAGGAGATCGGCACGGTGATGGAGCTTTTGCCCCGGAAAAATCGCCTCGCCCGGCCAGCTGTGGCCAATGTGGATCGCCTGATCCTTGTGGTCAGCGAAGCCGAGCCGGTTACCGACCGCGCATATATCGACCATATGAGCGCTATGGCGCTCTATATGGGCGCCGAGGTGGTGCTTTGCATCAACAAGTGCGACCTTGCCCCCGGCGATACATTCCGCCGCATTTATTCCGCGGCAGGATTTACCGCCATTTCGGTCAGTGCCGAAACAGGGGAGGGTCTCGAGGAGCTCTCGCAATGCCTTTCCGAGGGCGTGGTTGTATTTGCCGGCAATTCCGGCGTCGGAAAGTCGAGCCTTCTCGGCAGGCTTTTGCCGGAGGTTTCCTTTGCCACCGGCGAGCTCAGCCGCGGCATCGGCCGCGGACGCAACACCACCCGCCATGTGACCCTGCACGCCACGGCGGCCGGTGCCTTTGTCTGCGATACGCCGGGCTTTTCCACCTTTGATCCCATTGAAATGGGCATGACGGATATCGACCGGCTGCCCCTTTGCTTTCCGGAGCTTGCCGAGCGTCTCGGCGGCTGTCGGTATACCGACTGCGGCCACACCACCGAGGAGGACTGCGCCATTGTTGAGGCTGTCGCCCGGGGTGAGATCGATCGGGAACGCCATGCCTGCTATGTGGAGCTCTTCCACCTGCTCAAGGACTATCAGCGGCGCTATCCCGAGCGATTCCGCAAGTCGGATAAGTAATTTCTTCCATGGAGGACAGGCTTATGCATACCATTTCGTTTCCTGCGCTGGGTATTACCCTGAAAATCGATCCGGTCGCCTTCCGCATCGGCACATGGCCGGTGTATTGGTACGGAATCATCATCGCCTGCGGCTTTGCGCTGGCAATTCTGTACGCAAGCCTTCGCGCAAAGAAGACGGGGCTTGATCCCGACACCCTGATGGACGGCGTTCTCATCGGCGCGCCGGTGGGCGTGATCTGCGCTCGGCTCTATTACTGCCTCTTCCATTTTGAACAGTATGCCGCAGATCCTGCCTCCATCCTCCGAATCTGGGATGGCGGCCTTGCCATCTACGGCGGTGTCATCGGCGCCATTGCCACCGTGCTCATTTTCTGCCGGGTCAAGAAGATCTCCACGGGAAATCTCCTGGATCTGCTGGCCATGGGGCTTCTCATCGGTCAGAGCATCGGAAGATGGGGCAATTTCTGCAATGCGGAGGCCTTTGGCCGGGATATTTTGCCTGCGGCGGACGGATCCCTTCCGTTTTATGCCATGACCCTGTCGAATCACCCCGAAGCCGCCGTGCATCCCCTGTTTTTGTATGAATCCCTTTTGAATCTGCTTCTTTTTGTGGGGCTTCATTTCTATTTCAAACGCCGTAAGTTCCATGGAGAGATCTTCCTGCTTTATATGGCAGGCTACGGGTTGATTCGTTTCTGTACCGAGGGGCTTCGCGGGAATGATGCGCTGCTTCTCTGGAACACAAATATTCGCATTTCCCAGCTTCTTGCCATTCTCTTTGCCCTTTGCTCGCTCATCATTCTCTTTGCGGTCTTTATCCGCCGCCGGAAGGTGAGAAACGATGCGGCATATTCCGAAATGGTGGAAAATCTCTCGGAGAATGCCTCTGCAGAGAATACAAACGTGAAAGTTGAAGGTAATGAATAATGGCTGTGATTATGGACGGTAAGGCGCTGGCCGAAAAGCGCCGTGCGGAAATTGCCCTGAAGGCCGATCGCCTGAAGGCCCTGGGGGTAGAGCCCGCCCTCGCCGTCATTCTGGTGGGGGATGATCCCGCCTCCGAGCTCTATGTGAAGAATAAGCACAAGGCCTGCGAGCGCTGCGGTATCAAGAGCCTGCAGTATGCGCTGCCCGCATCCACCACCCGCGAGGAGCTGGATGCGCTGGTGGACGAGCTCAATGCCGATCCGGCAGTTTCCGGCATTCTCATTCAGTCTCCACTGCCTAAGGGACTGCCTGAGCGCGAGATCGTTGCCCGCATCTCGCCGGATAAGGATGTGGATGCCTTCCATCCGGAGAACGTGGGCCGCATTATGCGCGGTGATTATGTCATGCGTCCCTGCACCCCCGCCGGTGTGATGGATTTCTTTGCGGAATATGATATTCCTCTTGCCGGAAAAGAGGCGGTGGTCGTCGGCCGGTCGGATATCGTCGGTAAGCCCATGGCCATGATGCTGCTGCAGGCCAATGCAACGGTTACCATCTGCCATTCCAAGACGGCAGATCTCGGCGAGGTATGCCGCCGGGCGGATGTTCTTGTGGTGGCCGTTGGCCGTGCAGGTCTCATTCGCGGAGATATGATCAAGCCCGGTGCCTGCGTCATTGATGTTGGCATGAACCGCGTGGACGGAAAGTTTGTCGGCGATGTTGCCTTTGATGAATGTGAGCGCGTTGCCGGCTATATCACCCCCGTCCCCGGCGGTGTAGGCCCCATGACGGTTACGGAGCTGATGGAAAACACCGTGACCGCCGCTGCCTGCCAGCACGGCATTAGCCTGTAAATGGCAAACTCGGTAGTCGTTATCGGCGCCGGACCCGCGGGCATGATGGCAGCCCTCTTTGCTGCCGAAATGGGCGCAAAGGTTTGCCTCATTGAGCGCAATGTCCGCCCCGGCAGAAAGCTTGCCATCACCGGCAAGGGTCGCTGCAATGTGACCAACGCATCGGATCTGCGGGAGTTCTTGACCCATGTAACCTCCGATCCGCGCTTTCTCTACAGCTGCCTTTCCGCCTTTGATACGGCGGCGGTGATGCAGTATGTGGAGGAGCTTGGCGTTCCGCTGAAGGTGGAGCGCGGGATGCGGGTCTTTCCCGTCTCCGATCGGGCGCTGGATGTGGTGGATGCCTTTGCCGATGCCCTGCGCCGCAGCGGCGTACAAACGGTCTGCGACCGGGCATGTGCGCTGAAAATTTGCGACGGAAGGCTGCAGGGCGTCATCTGCGAGGCGGGGGAGTACCCCTGCGATGCCTGCATTGTCGCCACCGGCGGAAAATCCTATCCGCTGACCGGCTCCACCGGCGACGGATATGCCCTCGCAAAATGCGCCGGACATACCGTAACACCGCTGCGTCCCTCCCTGGTTCCCATGGTTTCGCCCGACCCCTTCTGCCGGGAATGTATGGGACTTTCCCTGCGGAATGTCGGTGTTCGGCTGTATTTGGGGGATAAGGAGCTCTATTCCGATTTCGGCGAGATGCTCTTTACCCATTTCGGCCTCTCCGGCCCCTGTATACTTTCTGCCAGTACCCGGATGTCTGAGAGCGGAAATTACCGCGTGGTCATCGATCTGAAGCCCGCCCTTTCCGATGCGCAGCTCGATGCCCGCATTCTGAGGGAAATTCAGGAAAACCCAAAGCGCGAGCTGCGGGGACTGATGCGCACCCTCCTTCCGGGCAAGATGCTCGATCCCTTCATTGCCCGGGCAAAATTTGACCCCTGCAAGCGCTCGGCGGAGATCTCCCGCCAGGATCGGGAGACCATGATCGCGAGCCTTCGCAGCCTGTCGATTCCCATCTCCGGCCTGCGGCCCATTGAGGAGGCAATCGTCACCGCCGGCGGGGTTTCCACCCGGGAGATCAATCCCAAAACCATGCAGTCCAAGCTCCTGCCGGGTCTTTTCTTTGCCGGTGAGGTTATGGATGTTTCCGCAGAAACCGGCGGATACAATCTGCAGATCGCCTTTTCCACCGGCCGCGCAGCGGGCATCGCTGCCGCCGAAATGTCATATTCGTGAGGTATTCTAACGATGGATAAGCTCATTCGCATCGCCATTGACGGCCCCTCCGGTGCCGGAAAATCCACCATTTCCCGCCGTGTGGCCTCGGAGCTCGGTATTCTCTATATCGACACCGGCGCCATCTACCGCGCTGTGGGTCTGTTTATGCTGCGCGCCGGAATCGATCCCGCGGATGCGGATGCGGTTGCCAAAGTTTTGCCTGAGGTGCGTGTTTCTCTGCGGCACGATGGCCGCGGCCAGCGCATTTTCCTGGAAAATGAGGATGTTTCCGAGCTCATCCGCACGCCGGAGGCCTCCCGGGCGGCATCTCAGGTTTCCGCCCATCCCGTCGTGCGCGAGCATCTGCTTTCTATGCAGCGGGATATGGCGAAGTCTGCCTCCTGCGTGATGGATGGCCGGGATATCGGCACTGTTGTTCTGCCCGATGCGGAGCTCAAGATCTTCCTCACGGCCGATGTGGAGGATCGCGCCCGCCGGCGCATGCTGGAGCTGCAGGAGCGCGGAACGCCGCAGCCCTTCGAGGATGTACTCGCGGATATGAAGGAGCGCGACGCCCGCGATTCCAACCGTCCGGTGGCGCCGCTGCGCAGGGCGGAGGATGCAGAGCTTCTGGATACCACCGGCTTTGCCCTTGCCGACAGCGTCAATGCTGTGCTGCGCATTGTGCAAGATAGAATTGAGAGGATGTCCTGATGTACCGAATTCTCGTTTGGATCGTTTCCTTTGCCTATAAAGTCGCCTTTCGCTACAAGCTCCGTGGGGTGGAGAATGTTCGTGGCAAGGGTCCCTTTATCATCTGCCCGAACCATGAGCAGGCGGACGATCCCTTCTATGTGATGTTTGCGACATCCCCGGAAAAGCTGGCTCTTATGGCAAAGCATGAGCTCTTTGAGTACTGCAAGCTCTTTTCCGACTTTCTCTCCTGGGGCGGCGCTTTTCCCGTTAACCGGGATAAAAACGGTCTTGCCGCGGTGAAAACGGCCATCATGGCGCTGCGCAAGGGTATGAAGGTGGTCATTTTCCCCGAAGGCCGCCGAGTTCATGAAGGGGAGAGCCACGATCCGCTGGACGGCGTTGCCATGCTTGCCCTGCGGGAGCATGTGCCGCTGCTTCCCGTCAACATTTGCCGCCGCAAGGGTCTGGTCTGGCGCAAGGTTATCGTCACCTTCGGTGAGCCTGTGAGCTACAGCTGCGAGGGCAAGCCCGACCGCGAGGATTACCGCCGCGTATCCGAGGATCTCATGGCCCGCATCTGGGCGCTGGAGCCGAAGGAATGAAGGTAACCCTTTGTGAGCATGCCGGCTTCTGCTACGGCGTGCAGCGGGCGGTGGATACCGCCTTCCGGGCGGCGGAAGAGCCCGGCGAGGTCTGGTGCCTCGGCAAGCTTATCCATAATGACGACTGCATGCGCCGTCTTGCGGAAAAGGGCGTTAAGGTCGCTGCTTCGGCCGAGGAAATTCCGGAGGGCGCCCGTGTGATCATCCGTGCCCATGGGGAACCGGAGTCTACATACGAAATCCTCCGGCAAAAAAAGTGTGAAATTATTGATGCCACCTGCCGCTTTGTTGAGAAAATTCACAAAATAGCAAAGAATCAGAGTTTCGCAGGGTGTATAATAGTGATTATCGGCGATGGGGAACACCCGGAGGTGCGCGGCATCCTCGGACACTGCGCGCAGGGATATGCCATCGGCTCTGAGGAGGAGCTTTCGGCCTTTTTCGACAGGGTGCCGGCCGATTCACCCCTCTGTGTGGTCTATCAGACCACCTCGGAGCGAAAAAAAGCAGAAATATTTGCATCAAAATTGAAAAACCACTATACAAATCTTGAAGAATTTGATACAATATGTAATGCGACTTATCTAAGGCAATCTTCGGCCGCCCTTCTCGCCGCTAAATGTGACGGCATGATCGTCATCGGCGGTAAGGACAGCGCCAATACCGGAAGGCTCTATGATGTCTGTCGCGACATCTGCCCCAATACCGCAGTGGTCGAAAATGCGGCTGGGCTGGACAAGACCCGCTTTGCGGGCGCAAAACACATTGGAATCACTGCAGGTGCATCCACGCCTGCATGGATAATAAAGGAGGTTCACTCAATAATGAGCGAAGAAATCAAGAACACGGAAACCGTGGAAAGCTTTGCGGAGCTGCTGGAGAACTCTATCATTACTATACATACAGGGGAAAAGGTCGTCGGAACCGTTACGCACGTTGGCGCCACTGAGATCCAGCTGGATCTCGGCACCAAGCATGCCGGCTACATCTCTGCGGATGATTTTAGTGATAATGCTTCTCAGAAGCTGGACGAGGTCGTCAAGGTTGGCGATCAGATCGAGTGCATCGTTGTCAAGGTCAGCGATGTTGAGGGTACCGTGACCCTCTCCAAGAAGCGTCTCGATGCCGTTAAGGGCTGGGAGATCGTTGAGCAGGCTGCCGAAAGCCATGAGACCGTCGAAGGCTTCGTGACCGAGGAAAATAAGGGCGGCATCGTTGTCAGCGTCAATGGCGTCCGCGTCTTTGTTCCCGCTTCCATGACCGGCATTCCCAAGGGTCAGCCCCTGACCGATCTTCTCAAGAAGAACGTCAAGCTGAAGATCACCGAGATGAACCGCGGCCGTCGCCGCATCATCGGTTCCATCCGTGATGTCAACTCCGAGGCTCGCAAGGCTGCTGCCGCTGCCCTTTGGGCTGAGATCGAGATCGGTAAGGTCTATGAGGGTACTGTCAAGTCCCTGACCGCTTACGGCGCCTTCATCGATATCGGCGGCGTTGACGGTATGTGCCACATCACCGAGCTCGGCTGGGGTCGTTACAAGAATCCCGCTGATGTTGTCTCCGTTGGCGACAAGCTCACCGTTCGCGTCATCAATCTTGACACCGAGAAGAAGAAGATCTCCCTCTCCTGCAAGAATCCCGATGAGAATCCCTGGACTCTCTTCACCGAGAAGTACGCTGTCGGCTCTGTTGCCGAGGTTACTGTCAACAAGCTTATGCCCTTCGGTGCATTTGCTGAGATCATCCCCGGCGTTGACGGCCTGATCCACATCTCCCAGATTGCCGATCGCCGCATCAACCGTCCCGGCGAGGTTCTCTCCGAGGGTCAGAAGGTTGACGCCAAGATCATCAACATCGACGAGGAGAACCACAAGGTTTCCCTCAGCATCCGTGCTCTGCTTGAGGGCGCTGATGAGGCCGATGAGGCTGACGAGGCTGACGCTGAGTAATTTCTGAAAGCGCATAAAAACACAGGCTCTCCCGAGCCTGTGTTTTTTTCTTGCGTTGCATGCGGGATTGCGCTATAATAAAGAAAAGTATTCGACCGGAGGTATATTCTGTGATCGACGGTTTTGTGAAAATTTGCGCGGCATCCCCGGAGATCCGCCTGGCTGATGTGGAATTTAACGCATCGCAGATCCTTGCGGCCTTTGCGCGGGCAGAGAGCGCCGGCGCAAAGATCCTTGTGCTGCCGGAGCTTTGTCTGACCGGGGCGACCTGCGGGGATCTTTTTCTGCATAGCTTCCTGGTGCAGGCGGCATCCTGTGCCCTTGCCGGGATTTTGGAGAAGACGGCGAAATCCGACTGTCTTGCGGTCATCGGCCTTCCTGCGGCAGCGGGGGATTGCCTGTACAATGCCGCAGCAGTCATCCATCGGGGCCGCATTCTCGGTCTTACGGCGAAGATCTCTCTATTTGGCACGAATGACAGCCCATTTTCTCCGCCGCCGGTGGAGCCGATTTCCCTTCGCATCGCCGGCTGCGAGACGCAGCTCTGCCGTGATATTCTTTTCCGGGATGAGAGCGGCACAGGCCTTTCCTTTGCGGTGGAGATCGGCTGCGATATGGCCATGCCCATGCCGCCGGCAGACCGGCTGCTGGCCGGCGGGGCAAATCTGCTCCTCTGCCCGGCGGCCATTCCCTCGACTGCCGGGGGAATTCAGCGGCTGGATGCAAGCATTGCCGCCCGGTGCGACCGCCTGATCTGCGGCTGCGCGATTGCCCTTGCCGGACAGGGGGAATCGACAACCGATCGCGTGTATTTCGGCCGCGGCGCAGTTTTTGAGGCAGGGAAGAGGCTGTGCGCCGACGAATCCTTTGCCTTGACGGAAATGGATACCGGTGCACTTCTTGCCCGCCGGAGAAAGTCGCGCTGCTTTTCCTGCCATACCGCTGTCCATACCGTCGCCTTTTCGTTTGCAACAGAAAGGACACAGCTGACCCGAACGATCGACCGCGATCCTTTCATGGATCTCTCTTTCTGTGACCGCAACGCCTACTGCCGGGATACCTTTGAGCTCCAGGCGTCCGGTCTTGCACGGAGACTAACGCATACCCGCGCAAAATGCGCCGTGATCGGCATTTCCGGCGGACTGGATTCCACCCTTGCCCTTCTGGTTTCGGCCAGAGCTTGCGAAATTCTCGGGCGCAGCAGCAAAGATGTGCTCTGCGTTACCATGCCCTGCTTTGGAACCTCGGAGCGGACGAAGAACAACGCAACTCAGCTCTGCGAGCTTCTTGGCGTGCAGCTGCGCTGCGTTGAGATCTCCGGTGCGGTGCTTTCCCATCTTTCGGACATCGGCCACGATCCGCAGCTTAAGAATGTGACCTATGAGAATGCCCAGGCGCGGGAGCGCACCCAGGTGCTGATGGATCTTGCGAACAAGGAGGGAGGTATTCTCGTCGGTACCGGGGATCTTTCCGAGCTTTGCCTCGGCTTTGCCACCTATAACGGCGACCATATGTCCATGTACGGCGTCAATGCCGGCGTGCCGAAGACCCTCATCCGCCACATTGTGGCAAGCTATGCCGATTGCTGCGGAAATGAGCCGCTGTCAAAGGTCCTCCGGGATATTCTCGATACCCCGGTATCTCCGGAGCTTCTGCCGCCGGAGGATGGCGTGATCGGCCAGCGGACGGAGGAAATCCTCGGTGACTATATTCTGCAGGATTTCTTCATCTACCATGTGCTTTCCACCGGCGCATCCCCGCGCAAGGTGCTTCGCATGGCGGAATATGCCTTTGCAGGCAAGTACAGCCGGGAATATATCAAGGATAAGCTTTGCCTTTTCTACCGGCGGTTTATTGCAAACCAGTTTAAGCGCTCCTGCCTGCCGGACGGCCCGGCGCCTGGGGAAATTTCCCTTTCTCCCCGGGATGGCCTGCATATGCCCTCGGATGCTGTGGCTGATCTGTGGCTGGCTGAGCTTGAAAATCTTTAATAAAAATAAACAGCGCCGCGGAACTGCTCCGCGGCGCTGAAATTTTAGCATATACCTTACAGAACCTTTGCCAGGAAGGATTTCAGACGCTCACATTGGGGATTGTCGAAGATCTCCTGCGGGGTACCTTCCTCCATGATCTGCCCATCATCCATGAAGATGACGCGCTCACCAACCTCGCGGGCAAAGCCCATCTCGTGGGTGACGACGACCATGGTGGTTTTATTCATGGCGAGATCCTTCATAACCTCCAGCACCTCGCCGACCATTTCGGGGTCCAGGGCAGAGGTGGGCTCATCAAAGAGCATGACCTCCGGCTCCATGCAGAGGGCACGCACAATGGCGATGCGCTGCTTCTGGCCGCCGGAAAGCTGGGAGGGGTAGTTTGCGCCTCGATCGCCGAGACCGACGCGATCCAGCAGCTTCTGGGCACGCTCGGTGGCCTCTGCCTTGGAAAGACCCAAAAGCTTTGTGGGGCCGAGAATGAGGTTATCCATGATGGTCATATTATTGAAGAGATTGAAATGCTGGAAGACCATGCCCATCTTCTGGCGGTGGCGATTGATATCCGATCCGCGGGAGGTGATATCCTCGCCGTTGAAGAAAATCTTGCCGCCGGTGGGCTCCTCAAGCCGGTTGAGGCAGCGCAGGAAGGTGGATTTGCCGGAGCCGGAGGGGCCGATGATCACGACGACGTCGCCATCCTTGATGGTCAGATCGACGCCCTTCAGCGCCTTGATGCGGCGGAAGGCCTTTTCAAGACCCTCGGTGCGGATCACAACACGTTTTTCAGCGCTCATCGACACGAAGCCTCCTTTCGATGCGGTTCATGATAAAGGAAAGACCGAGCACCAGCAACAGATAGATCAGGGCGATGCCGATGAAGGGCATAAAGGCCTGGTAGGTCTTGCCCTGAATGAGCATGGCAGCCTTGGTCAGGTCGCGCAGACCGATGACGGTGACGATGGAGGTTTCCTTTAAGAGGGTGATGAGCTCATTTCCCAGAGAGGGGAGAACGCTCTTCAGCGCCTGGGGGATGATGATATAGCGCATGGTCTGCAGATAGTTCAGGCCGATACTGCGGCCGGCCTCCATCTGGCCGCGATCCACAGACATGATGCCTCCGCGGACGATTTCGGAAATATAGGCGCCGCTGTTGATGCCGAAGGCAAGAACTGCGACCATGATCTGATTGCGGGAGGAGGCAAAAATGACGAAATACATGATGAGCAGCTGCACCATCATGGGAGTTCCGCGGATGACCGTGGTGTAGATATGGCAGAAGCCATTCAAAATGCGCAGAAGGGGATTTCTGCGGGCAGAGGGATTCTGATCGTGCAGGCAGCGGACAACGGAGATGAAGAGACCGATGACAAGTCCGATAAGAAGGGCCAAAACCGTGACCTCCAGGGTCACGCCGATACCTTTCAGGTACAGCTTCCAGCGATCTGCCTCAATGAAGCTCTGCGTAAAGTCCTTGGAGAACTCCGCAAAAAATTCTTTCATGAGAGGTTAAACATCCTTTCGTAAATACAGGAAAAAGGGGCGGCATAAGCCGCCCCTCGTGGACGCGAAATCAGTTGGCGTTGATGTACTTGTCAACGATCTTCTGGACGGTGCCGTTGTCGATGAGGGTCTTGAGAGCGTTGTTGACCTCGGTGAGCAGCTCGTTGTTCTCCTTGGAAACGCCGATTGCATAGTCCTCGTTGGCAAACTCGGTCTCAAGGATCTTCAGACCGGCGTTGGCCTTCACAAACTCCTTGGCGGGCTCGTTGTCGATGACAACGCAGTCAACCTGGCCGTTGAGCAGAGCCTGGATGGCGGTGGCGCCATTCTGATAGGCAACAACGTTATCCTCGCCGTAGCCGCCGTCCTCGGGAGCTGCGGAGCAGTAGTTGTAGCCGGTGGTGCCTTCCTGGGTGCCGATCTTGGCGCCGTCAAGGCCGTCAACATCAACGATGGAGGAGCCTTCCTTAACGATGATGACCTGGATGCCCTTGGCATAGGTATCGGTGAAGTCAACGTTGAGCTTGCGCTCGTCGGTGACGGTCAGACCGGCCATGGCAATGTCGGACTTGCCTTCCTGAACAGCGGTGATGACGGAGGAGAAGTCCATATCGTCAACAATCAGCTCGAGGCCGAGCATCGTGGCGATCTCGGTGGCGATCTCAACGTCGATACCCTCGTAGCCAACGCCGTCATCGGCGAGCATCTCATAGGGAGGGAAGGCGGCATTGGTAGCCATGTGCAGCTTTCCGGACTCCACGGTCTTCAGACCGGTGTCGGAGGAGGAAGCGGGCTCTTCGCCGCAGGCGGCAAAGCCGATGGCCACGGTGGCGATGAGGGCGACCATGAGCAGAACGGAAATGATTTTCTTCATGTTTCTTTACTCCTTAAACAATGATAGTCCGTATTTTAGCACACTTTCATTCACAATGCAAGCATAAATTCGAAAATTATTCAATAATTTAGAAAAAATATGCATAAAATTGGCTTGGAATATGCATATATGCAGAATTTGCAATGTTTTGCAAAATACTGTATAATATTTCGTGTTACAGATAACATCCGGAGGTGGATTTCAGTGCTATCACGGGGCATCGGTCAGTTTGCCAAGGAAAATCAATTTCAGTTTACCGGCGGCGCCAGGGCGTATTTCGGCATGGTCGGCGCGGCCTACGGCGAATATAAGGGTTTCCGCTTCACGCTCGTTCATGATGAGCGCGAGTTTCATAAGGTTTGCCGCATCTATATGCCCCTGGCGGAGTGCGAGGATTTTGAATCCCGGGCGCAGCGGCTTTGTGCGGATATCCGCGGCGGGCGTGTCGTGCGCGAGGTTGGGATCGAGCAGCACATGATCTGGGTGGATGCCTGGAACAAGATCGGCCAGATCGCCCCCGACGCGGTGGAGGAGATCCTCGACCGGATGTGCAAGAGCGCTAAGAAGCTGCACCTGCATCCCGGCTGCGCCGTGTGCGGATCTCCTGCGGCGCGATTTACCGGATATAAGGATGTGCCCTATTACACCTGCGAGCATTGCGGCAGCGACCTGTCCGCGCTGCATGCAAATACCACAGAGAAGAAGGCAAAGCGCGGAACCCGCCTGCTGCGCGGGCTTTTCGGTGCCCTGTTGTTTTCCCTCTTCGGGCTGCTTGCCTGGTGTCTGATGGTAGGCTTTCTTAATAAGGTCGCGGCCGTGGCCGGATATATCATCATCTACGGCGCCATGAAGGGCTATCTGCTCTTTGGCGGAAGGCTGACCAAGTTCAGCGCGGTTTCGCTTCTTGTGCTGTCGGTTGCGGTGCTGTTCGGGGCGGAATATCTGTCGCTGGTGGTGGTGGAGATGCTGAAGGCTGCTGAGGTTGGCAAAGGAGGATTGCCCATGGAGATTTTCCTTGCAAACGCGGCCAAGAACTTCAAGACTGCAGCCGTGATGGATATCTTCTGGGGCTTTGCCTTTATCTTTGCCGGCTGGTGCGTCCATCTCCTCGGTGTTTTCCGCAAGGAGAAGAACACCATGGGCATCGGCGCGGAGGAACTGATCTGAAGAAGACCCGCGGGGCAGAGGGCTGACCTTTGCCCCGTAATTTTTTTGCAAAAACCGCAAAAAAAATCCTTGACAATTCGAAAGTCCTGATGTATACTATACAGGCGCGCTTGGGATGGCGTACTGCAGAGGCACTACGGGCCTTTAGCTCAGTTGGTCAGAGCGGCCGGCTCATAACCGGTTGGTCCGGGGTTCAAGTCCCTGAAGGCCCACCATTCCATCTCTTAGGAGTCGCTTCTATAGGGGCATAGCTCAGGTGGTAGAGCAGCGGTCTCCAAAACCGCGTGCCGAGGGTTCGAATCCTTCTGCCCCTGCCATTTGGCCTGGTAGTTCAGCCGGTTAGAACGCTAGCCTGTCACGCTAGAGGTCGTGGGTTCGAGTCCCATCCAGGTCGCCAA
>JAFXIE010000050.1 GCA_017533425.1 Clostridia bacterium
GCCGCAGAGGCGGCCTTCGATTGGTTTGATTACGAGGAATTTCACGAGTAATAAAAATGAGCTTCAGGATTTGATTCCTGAAGCTCTTTTTTTAAGTGTTGGAATTATTCAACAAGCAGGGTACGAACAAGGATGACCTTGATGCCCCGCAGCTCACAGCCCACAGGGGCGGGAACGTCAAAATAGCGCTCCTCGGGGGGCAGGCTGGGATGGATCTTGACGCGGGGCGCGGCGGGACTGCCCACCTGGCGCAGGGAAATGGCATAGGCGCGGCCGTTGTAGAAGCGGTCGGAGAGCAGCTTATCTCCCTCATAGACCTCAGCCATATCGCCGGAATAGTCAAACTCGATGAGCATATCGTCGCCGTTCTTGGGATAGACGGGATGCAGCATATATTCGCCGTCGCCAAGCTCGGTATATGTGCATGCGCCGGAGGGGGAGCCGACCGAGAGATGAACCACATAGGGATCTCCGGTCTCGCCGTAGATGGTGACGTCGCAGTCTTCGGTTGCCTCGGCATAGATATGGCCGTTCTTCTCAAAGAGGGCGCAATCGGCAAGGTAGAGCTTGTCGCCAAACTTGAAGGCGCGGCGGGAATCGGCCTCGGAGAGGGTCACGATATCGACAGCTTTGCCTTCAAAGTTGTAGACGGGTGCATCGTCGGTATAGAAGAACCAGCGGCTGCCGATGCGGGTGAGGGGCGTTGCGTTGGTGGAGATCAGGCGCGCATCCCCGAGCATCATGTTGTAGGGGATAATATGCATGGAATGATCCCGCACATGGAGCTTGGGAAGCCGGATTTCACCGGCCTCGCAGCGGACGGAGATCTCTACATCGGTGTGGTTTTTGAGGCTGCGCTTGCGGAGGTGGTTGTTGATGAAGATAAAGCCGCAATCGAGGTTGACATTGTGCCGGGCGGACCAGCGCAGGGTCTCAAAATCGTCCGGCTTTGTGCAGGTATCCTCCGGAATGACGGTGTAGGAATCGGCAATTTCGCTCTCAAAGGTCTTGAGCAGCATATGCATCCGGCGGGTGTAGCCGTAGCTCTCCTTGGGAATGCCGAATTCGCCGAGAATGGCGTCAAAATCGTAGGATTTGACCGTCAGGTTGCTGGGATAGCCGGTGTCCTTGGATTCCTGCAGGGTGGTATACTTGCCGTCGGGGTTGGTGCCGCCGTGGTAGACGTAATAGCCAAGGCAGTTGGCGCCGCTGCCGAGCATGCAGAGGGCCTGGGCGGCCGTATCCCGCGGATCGACGAGGATACGGCGCAGCTCGGTGGAATGGATGCCGCCGCCAAGCTCAGCCGTCATGTAGGGATAGCGGTAAATATCGCAGGTGAAGGACTCGGAGAGGGAAAGCTTCAGGTCGCTGCCGATGTTGGGGTCATTCAGGCAGGGGATCAGTAGGAAGTTGCTGCTTTCGGGCATTTCGGCGGTGGTGCGTCCCCAGGGGGCATCCACATAGCCGCCGAGCACCGGCAGGGTCTCCATATCCGGGCAGGCGGCACCGCCCCAGGCGGTGGCGGTGTAGAGGGGCACGTCAAAGCCGGCGGCGATGGCCATTTTTTTGTAGGTCAGCATGTTTTTCATGCGCTTTGCCGCGTCGGGTTCACTCTTGTAGGTGTGGCTGTATTCATTCTCGATCTGTACGCCGATGATGGGACCGCCATCCTTCCACAGCTGCCCGCGGGCGGCCTGGCCGATCTTATCAAAGAGCTTCTCCACATAGCCGAGATAGAGGGGATCGTCGGAGCGCAGGCGTATGCCGGGCTCCTGCTGCAGCCAGTCGGGGAAGCCGCCGTTGCGGCATTCGCCGTGGGGCCAGGGGCCGATGCGCAGGAAGCAGAATACATTCTCCTCCCGGCAGACCTCGATAAAGCGCTTGAGATCGCGGCAGCCGGTGAAGTCCCATTCCCCCTTCTTTTCCTCGTGGTGGATCCAGAAGACGTAACTTGAGACGATCTCAACGCCGCCGGCTTTCATTTTGCGGATCTCGCGGGCCCATTCATTCTCGTTATAGCGGGAATAGTGCAGCTCGCCCATGATGGGATACCAGGGCTTGCCGTTGAATTCCAGATACTTTCCGTTGACGGAAATGGTGTCCCCCCGGGGATTTGTGCCGCGAAAGGGCAGGATCTCCGGCTGCGGGACGGTCATGCGCACATCGATTTTTTTCATAATTACCTCCGAACGGGGTTATTGATAGCGATAATCATAGCGGAATTTGGATAATCCCACAGGCTGCGCGCCAAAGCGGCGGGCGCTGGCAACAAGGCCGAGGGCGAGGAACATGGTCATCACCGAGGTTCCGCCGTAACTGAAGAAGGGCAGCGTAAGGCCGATGACCGGCACAATGCCCAGGCACATGCCGCAGTTGACCAGCGTCTGGAACAGGAGCACCGCACCGACGCCGGCGGACAGTGAGCCAAGATAGCTTCGGCCACCCAGCCGCCAGGTCACAGCAAAGCACTTGTAAATGATAAATGTGAGCAGCGCCAGAATCAGCAGTGCACCGAAAAAACCCAGTTCCTCACAGGCTACGGAGAAAATAAAGTCGGTGTGCTTTGCGGGCAGGCTGCCGGACTGCGTTTGGGCACCCTTCATATATCCCTGGCCGAAAAGGCCGCCTCCAACTACGGCAATTTTGGAGCAGTAGGCCTGCCAGCCGACGCCGGTGATGTCATAGGACGGATCCAGCACTGCAAGAAAGCGATTTTTCATATAATCCGGGATGATATCGAGCTTCCATGCGGCAAAAAGGAGAGCCCCCAGAGCGGGGATTGCACCGGCAAACCAGCGAAGCTTCAGCCCGCCGGCAAGGAGCATGATTGCAAAGATGAACAGATAGGATAAGGTCATACCCATATCCTGGGAGCTTATAAACAGTACGCCGGCGGTCAGAAGAAAATGCAGGCAGAGGAGCAGCAGATTGCGAAATCTGCTGATGTCTTCCCCGAGATGATGGATGTGCTTTGCAAGGGTGATGATAAAGAGAATTTTACCCACCTCGCCGGGCTGGATGCCGATCTGAAAACCGCCGAGGGTGACACGCAGCCAGCTGTTGTTGCCGGTGGAATCCATGCCGACGCCGAAAAAGAGCGTGGAGGAGATAAAGAGCAGATTTTCGGCAAAGATCCATTTCCAAAGGCGGGAAATCTGCTCAATATCCACCATGGTCATCAAAAGATAGAGGAGAATACCAAGGAGGATACCGATGAGCTGGACGAGAAAATACTTATTGCTGTCATAGGAGCGGGTGGCCGAATATACCAGCACAAGCCCATAGCCGGCGGCGGCAAGTCCGGCAAGAAAGAGGGAAATATCGCATTCCGATAAATAGGCACGAAGGCTATACCAGATTTGCTTCATCTTGGCTCCTTTCGAAGAATCGATCTCAGATGCTCTCCAGGTCATCCCGTTGGACGGCTTGTCCGTTCCGGATAAGCAGCTCGGCATATTGGCGGTTTTTGGCGGCAAGAGTGCGGATATCGGTGGATTTTCCAGCGCCTTTCGCCGCAATGGCCTCCCGGGCGAGGGAGAGAAGATGTTCGGGACTGTTGTTGGACAGCTCGGCATAGAAGGGCATGCCCGCATAGGCGAGGAAAGAGGATACCTTGATATCATAGCAGAAGCCCACGGCGGGTACATTCTGCGATGCGGCAAAGACCAGCGCGTGCAGACGCATTGCAAAGACAAAGGAGGCCTTGGAGATTAGTCCAACCGTGTCGTTGACGGGAAGCTTGCGGGAAATGCAGATGTGCGGGGCTTTCATTTTCTCTGCAATGGAGCGCATGAGGGGCATATCGGCCTCGTAGGCCATGGGAAGAAAGACCACCTGCATCCCAAGCTCGTCCACAATGGCATCGCAGAAGCGGGCGCAGTTTTCGTTGGCCGCCTCATCCAGCGTTTCCCAGTTGCGCAGGGCAACGCAGGCATATTCTCTGTCGGGATCGATGCCGTTTTCCAGCTGCAGCGAGCGGATGTGGGTATCTGTGGGAACCACGGTGCGGATGGCGGGATCGCCGGTGAGGGTCAGGAAGGGACGCGTTACGCCTAAGGAGCGGAGCTCCTGCAGGCTCGCCTCATCGCGCAGGGTGATGACATCGGCGCAGCTGTTGAGAATGCGGCCGGCGATGCGCCGGTTTCCGGGGCGGCTGATGGGGCCGATGCCGGAGCCGTAGAGCATGACGGGGGTTTTCAGCATTTTCGCCAGTTTTATGGTGGCCAGGTAATACAGAAGTGATTTTGTGCTGGTCTTATCCTGCATGAGGGTTCCGCCTCCGTTAATATAGAGGGAGGCATGACGCAGGGCAGAGAAAAGTTTTGGGAAGTTAAAGGTGTAAACCGCACGGCATCGGATGGTACTGCGGGTCTGGGCGGGCTTTTTTGTGATGACCGTCAGGGGCATGTTGGGATCAATTTCGTGCATTTCCCGGACGATGGCCGCAAGGATCGCATCGTCGCCGGCATTGTCAAAGCCGTAGGCACCGCAGATCAGTACGCCGTCCCGGCGCTTGTTGCGGGATTCGAGTGCGAGAATATCTTCATAAATCTTCTGTTGCGTGGCGGCCATGCTTTCCAAAGAATAACGCTTAGAGGCAACATCATAGAGTTTGCTTGCAAAACGGCGACGTTTTTCGGAATCCTTGGCCAGATCAACGATATAGGAAGCAAAGGTCTTATAATCCCCGGGAAGGAAAATATAACCGCTTTCTCCGCTTTCAATGAGATCACGCATACCGCCGACATCGGAGGTGATGACGGCACAGCCTTCGCGGATACCTTCCAGGATCGAATAAGGGAAAGACTCGGAGATGGAACAGAGCACATCGATATCGCAGGCAGAGAAGAAGGTAGGAATATCCTTGAGCCAGCCCATAAAACTCACGCTGTCCTCAAGCCTCAGCTCTTTGGAAAGGGCGATGAGCTTGTCCATATCCTCTCCGTCGCCGCCGATCAGCAACTTAAGATTTGGGACCTCTTTTTTTGCCAAAGCAAAGGCGCGCAGCAGGGTGCCAATGTCTTTTACGGGATTAAGGCGTGCAGGAATTCCGAGGACAATATCTCCGTCATTGTATGCAAGCCCGGCCTGCGCGAGGTATTCTTTTCGGTTGACTTTTTGGGCATGGCTGGTGAAATCAAGACCGTTGTAGATGGTCATGATCTTGAGTGGATCAAAGCCACGCTTTAAAAGCATCTGGAGAAAATTATCGGAGACGGAAGTGTAGTAGTCAAAAAAGCGCAGCGCAGCAGAATTGAGTCGGCCGATGGTGTTGCGCTTCAGAGCACTGTGCATATAGTCCAGCTTATAGTCGGAATGCACCGTTGTGACGATGGTGGCTCCGGTAAATGCTTTGAGCAGCACACCGGCAAGGTTTGCCTTTGCACCGTGACAGTGAACGATGTCGGGCCGTTCCTTGCGGGCGTACTGAATGAGACGGATATAGTCCAAGGGTACATTACCTGAGTAAAAGGTTTCGGTGCGTATACCCATGGCGATTGCATCTTCGGGGAAATCGCCGTCACGAAGGCTGACAAGAGTCAGATCGCAGGTCTCCTTGAGACGGGAGCAAAGGGCAAGAATGTGGGTCTTTGCTCCACCCTTGTCGCCGCCGCCGGCGATAAGCATGATCTTCATCGGCTGTCACTCCTCCAAAAGTCCGGCAAAATTCATCCCGGCGGAAATGTCAAATTCCGTCGCGGGGCAGGCAAAGGAAAGACCCGCCTCCGAGGGCATCCGGCCGGAATTGTAGCAGGAAATGAGCTCCCGGGTCAGACCGGGCAGATAGCGAAGCTCTTTTTTCTCATCATACGCAATACGTTCCGCCGGAATTGTGTACACGGGCACATGCTCCGCAAGGCCGTTGATGCAGCGCAGATGGGGAACGGAGGTCTCAACACCGCAGAAAATGCGGCCATGCCCGCGCACGCAGTCCACGGCATTCCAGAGCTTGGCAAGCGGTCCGTCGGCGGGGGAGCCGTAATCCTTGACGCTTCCGTCGGAAAATTCGGCGATAAAGCGCCCCTCGGCCATTTCATCGTAGCGCACTGTGGCCTTCTCAAAGGTATATTCAAAGACAGGGCCGTAGATCTCATCGCATCCGTGGGTGGCAAGATAGAGCAGGGGAACGCCGCTGTCGGTGGTGATGCGCAGGGCGGCGGTATCAAAGCTCTCGATCTCGTTGACCCGGTAGGTCTCCGCCGCAATGTGGGCGGGTTCGCAGGCAGCTGCGAGGGAACCTCCGAGAAGATAGAGCATATTGTGGATGTAATGGGCGGTGGCATTCATGGCAATGCTGTCAAGAATGTATTCGCCGGAGGCGGTCTTGTTCTTTGCCGCCCAGCCGCGGGCAAAATAGGCCTTGTTTCGCGGCCAGCAGATGAGGGTCTTCATCCCAATGGGCTTTCCGAGAAGGCCGTTTGCAATGTCCTCCTTCAGGGCGGTGACGCAGGCGCTGTGGGACCACTGGTAGCCGATGTGCAGATTGCGGCCGAGGGCGCGGCTTGCCTCCGCCATGCGCTCGGCATCGGGCAGAATGCTGCAAACCGGCTTCTCACAGAGCACATCGGAGCCCTTCTGCATGCAGAAGACAGATTGCTCGCAGTGGAAATGTATAGGGGTGGCAAGCACGGCAAGATCAGCAAAATCCTTTTCGTAGAATTCCTCCAGGCTTGCATATACGGGAACACCTGCCGCGCGGATTTCATGGATAAACTGGCACTTTTCGGGGAAGGGGTCAACACAGGCGACCAGCTTTGCGCCATGGGCGGGTCCGTCCTGCAGCAGGGGCATAACGGAAAGGCGGCCATAGCCGCCGATACCGGCAAGAACTACGGAAACTGTACGCATAGGAGCATCCTCCGGGAGAAGTTATAATAACACGCATATATTATATCGCAAAGCCGCCGCCGATTCAATGCGATCTTTATAAAATACATCGAAATTTACTATTCTATTTCGGAGAAAAATTTGCTATAATAGGTGTAAGTATGAAGGATAGGGGTGAGGCCTCGTGATCGAAGCCCTGAATGAGATAAAAAATCTGCGCGTCTTGGAGAATGTCAGCCTCTCGTCGCTGACGACCTTCCGCATCGGCGGCAGCTGCCGCCTGCTTTGCGAGCCGGAGACGGCGGAGGCCGCCATTGAGCTGATGCGCATTCTGCCGACTCTTGGAATGCCCTATGCCATGCTCGGCAACGGCTCCAATACCCTTGCGCCCGATGCCGGGTTTGACGGCATTGTCATCCGTCCCGCCCAGGGCGGCAGACCGGAGCGCCTTTTCGGCAACCGCGTCCGTGTCTTTGCGGGCAACCTTGTGCCGAACCTTGCTGCCTTTGCCCGGGATGAAGGGCTTGCAGGCCTTGCCTTTGCCCAGGGTATTCCCGGATCTGTGGGCGGCGGCATCTGCATGAACTGCGGTGCCTACGGCGCAAATATCGGCGATGTCTGCGAGAGCGTGATGTGCGTTCTGCCAGGCGGTCTTCTTCGCACCTTCCGCGGGGAGGAATGCGGCTTTGGCTACCGCGAGAGTGTCTTCCGACATATGGATTGCCTGGTGCTTGAGGCAACGCTTGCGCTGACGCCGGGGGATCCGGAGGTCATTGGCGCCGAAATGCGGGATTATGCCGCCCGTAGGGCTGCATCGCAGCCCCTGAGTATGCCCAGCGCAGGCTCGGTATTCAAGCGCCCGGTGGGGCATTTTGCAGGCAAGCTCGTTGAGGATGCCGGCCTGAAGGGCTGCCGCATCGGCGGCGCCGAGGTCTCTGTTAAGCACGCGGGCTTTATTGTCAATGCCGGCGGTGCTACCGAGGCGGATGTGCTTGCCCTGATTTCTCACATTCAGCGCACGGTGGAGGAGAAATTCTCCGTATCCCTGGAGCGCGAGATCTGCGGATTGGGGGATCGGTAAGACATGTCCTTTTCCAATGAGATCCGGGACGAGCTCTGCCGTATCCAGAAGCGCCGTCCCTGCTGTGAGCTGGCAGAGGCCTACGGAATTCTTGCCTTTGCAAACCGGTTTTCCGCCGATTCCATCCGAATTTCCTCCGAGCATGAGGGCTTTGTGCGCCGGGCTAAGGAAATTCTTTTCAATGCCCTCGGCGTCAGCTTTGATGTCATCTCCGGCGACCGCTGGAAGTTGGAGCTTCACGACCGGGCGGCCATTTCCACCGTTTTTTCCCGCTTCGGATATGATACCGAGCGCCATGTGACCATGCATTTCCACGGCTGGTTTGTGGAGGAGGAGTGCTGCATGGCCGCCTTCCTGCGGGGCGCCTTTCTCTGCGCCGGCGTCTGCGCCGATCCTGCTAAGAGCTACCATCTGGAGCTGTCCTCCGCCCGCGGCGCCTTTCTGCGGGAGCTTCTTGTGCGCGCATCTGAGCTTTCCTTTACCCTGCGCATCTCCCGCCGGCAGAACGGATACCTTCTCTATGCCAAGGAAAGCGAGCACATCGAGGATTTTCTCACCTTCATCGGCGCGCCCTCTGCAGCCATGCGGCTGATGGAGCAAAAGGTGCTCAAGGATTACCGCAACCGCATCAACCGCCAATCCAACTGCGAGTTCTCCAATATCCGCAAAACCATCGATGCCGCTGAGGCGCAGACGGTGGCCATCCTGCAGCTTGCCGAACGGGGGCTTCTGCATGAGCTTCCCACCGCCCTGAAGGAAACTGCCGATGTGCGCATCGCCTTTCCCGACCTTTCCCTCGCGGAGCTTTGCGAAAAATTTGACCCGCCCGTGTCCAAATCCTGTCTCAATCATCGGCTGCGCAAGCTCACCGCCATGGCGCGGGAGCTGGATCAGCCTGCGGAGTGAATTATGAGCTTTGTTCATCTGCATTTGCATACCGAGTACAGCCTTCTTGACGGAGCCTGCCGCATCACCGAC
>JAFXIE010000005.1 GCA_017533425.1 Clostridia bacterium
GATCCAGGCGGATGGAACGGGCGGCAGGTCCTTTGCCCATGATGATATCGATGGCATAATCCTCCATCGCGGGGTATAGGATCTCTTCAACGGCCTTGTTCAGGCGGTGGATTTCGTCAATAAAGAGAATATCGCCGGGGCCGAGATTTGTCAGCAGCGCGGCAAGGTCGCCGGCCTTTTCGATGGCGGGGCCGGAGGTTATGCGCAGATTGACCCCCATTTCGTTGGCGATGACGCCGGCGAGGGTGGTCTTGCCGAGACCCGGAGGGCCGTAGAGCAGCACATGGTCAAGGCTGTCGCCCCGGGCGCGGGCGGCATCAATGAAGATGGACAGGTTTTCCTTTGCCTTTTCCTGGCCGAGATACTCCTTGAGAAGCTTCGGGCGCAGGCTGATCTCGCCGTCGTCCAGACCCGGGGTGAGGGTCGTGGTTACGAGGCGTTCCTCCATCATATCGTTGTTAAATTCAATGGCCATATCCCGTACCTCTCAGATCGGTCTGAATTCTTAGCGGATGAGCTGACGCAGGGCAAGGCGGACTATATCCTCCACCGATTTGTCCGTGCAGTCGATGCGGCGGAGCACCTCCAGTGCCTCTGCCTTGGAATATTCCAGCACCATCAGGGCACTGAGCGCCTCGCCGAGGACATCGGTGCCTGCGGCGGGCAGAACGGTGCTGCCGGGGACGGCCACCGGGGCTGAGGAGCTGCCCTGCGCCTTGGCAAGCTTGTCGGAAAGCTCCAGAATGATGCGCTGCGCCAGCTTCTTGCCGATGCCCTGGGCGGCGGTCAGCACCTTTTCATCCCCCGTCAGCACCGAAAGGGCAAAGCCCGCCGGGGTGGTGGCGGAAAGAATGGAAAGGGCCGCCTTGGGGCCGACGCCGGAGATGGAGATGAGCATCTTAAAGCAGTTGAGCTCCTCCTCGGCGGCAAAGCCGTAGAGCTCCATGGCGTCCTCCCGGACGTTTAAGTGGGTATAGAGCCTTGCCTCCTTGCCGGGGGTGAGGGAGGAGAGGGTATTCTGCGAGGTGGAAATGCGGTAGCCAACGCCGCCGGCATCGATCACGGCGGTGTTCTGCGTCATATGGGCAACGGTGCCGGAAATGTAGTAATACATAATTCGGTCTCCTAAATCTGATTAAAAAGGGAGGTGGCAGAGCGGGCA
Source organism: Clostridia bacterium (assembly GCA_017533425.1). GTDB lineage: Bacteria > Bacillota > Clostridia > Oscillospirales > QAMX01 > RGIG1911. The sequence continues at coordinate 1,163 of JAFXIE010000005.1, forward strand.
TGGCACAGGGCGATGGCCAGGGCATCCGCCGCATCGTCGGGACGGGGGATCTCGGGCAGACCAAGCTGGATGCGGGTCAGCTCCATCATCTGGTGCTTGTCCGCGTTGCCGTAGCCGGTAACGGCGCCCTTGACCTCCGACGGGGTGTACTCATAATAGGGAAGCCCGCTCTGCGCCACGGCAAGCAATATCGCGCCGCGAGCCTGGGCAACATCAATGCCGGTGGTCTTGTTGTTGGTGAAATAGAGCTTTTCGATGGCCACGCAGTCGGGCTTGACGGTGTGGAGAATCTCGCACATATCGTCATAGATCTCTGCGATGCGCAGATGGATGGGGACACCGGCATCGGTACGGATGACGCCGTGACCGCGGGAGAGAAACCGGTTTCGCTCGGCCTGCACAACGCCGTAGCCAACGATGGCATAGCCGGGGTCAATGCCTAAAATGATCATGAGGGAGCCTCAATCGTCGTAATTTTCGGTGTAATGGCGGATACGCAGGGGGATTTTCAGCGAATCGGCCAGCTCCTGGCAGGCGGCCTGATCCTCCTCGGGCATGGTGTCCACAATGGTGAATACCACATTCGGAACATAAAACTTGACGCTTGCGGCAAAATCAAGCATACCGAAAAAGCCGCCGGCGCCGTATTTGGAATGGCAGATGGCGTCGTATTTGACGGGGTCGGGGGCATTGAGGGAGACGGAAACGGTGTCAATGCACTTTTTGAAGGCGCGGGAAACATCCTTGCCGGCATATAGGCTTGCATGGCCGTTGGTGTTGACGCGGATGGGATTTTTGACCTTCTTTTTCTTCAGCTGCTTTGCGATCCAGATGAGGTCATCCAGCCGGCAGGTGGGCTCGCCGAAGCCGCAGAAGACAATTTCGTCAAAGACGGCCAGCTCCCGGGAGAGAATCTCCGCAAGAATGTCCTCCTTTGCAGGCTCCTCGCCCTTATACCAAAGGGAATCCGACTCGGCCACATGATCGGTGGTGTGGCGGATGCAGAAATTGCAGTTGCAGGTGCATATGTTGGTGAGATTGATATAGAGATTGTCACCCAGAACATAGGTAGCGGACATGGCGATCCTCCCGGACAGGTATATAATTATCTAATCTATATCATAACATATATCAGGATATAATTCAAACTGAATTTACAATACTTTTTTGCCGGAGAAATAAAAAATACAGTTTCAAAAAAGGGGTTGACAAAGGGAAGAAAGTTTAGTATAATATCGAGGCTTCATCTGAAGCGGGTTATTTATATGGCGGCATAGCTCAGTTGGCTAGAGCATTCGGTTCATACCCGAAGTGTCGTTGGTTCGAATCCGACTGCCGCTACCATCCGGCCCGTTGGTCAAGTGGTTAAGACACCGCCCTTTCACGGCGGTAACAGGAGTCCGACTCTCCTACGGGTCACCACGCGGAGGCTTAGCTCAGCTGGTTAGAGCATCTGCTTCACACGCAGGGGGTCACTGGTTCGAGTCCAGCAGTCTCCACCAAAATCCCGAATGCAAATGTGTTCGGGTTTTTCTTTTTTCGCGCTTCACGCTTAAGTTCAAACTGCAAAAAACTCGTTCTTCGGAACGAGTTTTTTTATGCCCTGCGATTGCTGTCGATAAGTTTTTGCAAGTCCCTTTGAATTTCCGCAGCCCTCCGTGCCGATACTCTCCGTAGAATACGATGCATTTTGAGGAGGGTACGATGGCAAACAATGTGGAGATCTGCGGGGTCAATACCTCCCGGCTGCCGGTGATGAAAAATGCGGAAACCATTTCCTGCATCCGCAAAGCCCGGGAAGGGGATATGGCCGCCCGGGATGCGGCGGTGTCGGCCAATCTGAAGCTGGTGCTTTCGGTCATCCAGCGCTTTTCCGGACGGGGAGAGATGATGGACGATCTCTTTCAGATCGGCTGTGTCGGCCTCATCAAGGCGGTGGACAATTTCAATACGGAGATGGATGTGCATTTCTCCACCTATGCCGTGCCGATGATCATCGGCGAGGTTCGGCGGCATCTGCGGGATAAGAGCGCCATCCGCGTTTCCCGCTCCATGCGGGATCTGGCCTACCGGGCGCTGACCCTGCGGGAGCAGATGTCGGCGGAGCTATCCCGGGAGCCGACGGTGGAGGAGATGGCGGTGCGGCTTTCCGTGCGGCGGGAGGATCTGGTTTTTGCGCTGGATGCCATTGCAGACCCGGTGTCCCTCTTTGAGCCGGTGGGCGGGGAGGGCAACGATGCCCTGCTGGTGATGGATCAGGTGGGGGATGAGCGAAACTGCGATGCGCGGTGGCTGGAGCGGCTCTCCCTGGCGGAAGGGATCTCCCGGCTTTCCGAGCGGGAGCGGCGCATCGTCGCAAAGCGCTTCTGGCAGGGTAAAACCCAGAGCGAGGTGGCGGCGGAGATCGGCATCAGCCAGGCACAGGTCTCGCGGCTGGAAAAACATGCCCTGGAAACCATCGAAAAGCATGTGTAAATACATGCTTTTACATAATTATTCATACTTTGTTCAAATATCCGGGGCGAGGGGCGCAAGTGCATGCAAATCTTTGAAATATTATTCGGAGAAACTTGCGGTACACTCTTGCAAATCAAACAAAATTCATGTAAAATAAAGGGAGATATCAGTGAATTTGCGCGATAAATTCCGTCCCGGATAGAGAAAGGATGTTTTACTATGTCCAGCAGACTTTTCCAGACCATGGTTCTCCAGATGAAGGACTCCGTCAACAAGACCGTTGGCGTCATCGATGCCAACGGCTATGTCATCGCCTGCAGCGATCTCAAGCAGATCGGACAGCAGCGGGAGGATGTCGCCTACGACATCGCCGGCACGGGGGAGACCATTGTCTATGAAAATATGACCTATAAGTCCCTGACCCTGCGCAGCACCCATTTTGAGTATGCTGTGTTTGTGGAAGGCAGCGACGAGCTCTCCAAGAACCTCTGCCAGCTGGCAGCCGTATCCCTGGGCAACGTCAAGCAGTTCCACGACGAGAAGTATGACAAGGCAACCTTCATCAAGAACGTCATGCTGGATAATATCCTTTCCGGCGATATCTATATCAAGGCCAAGGAGCTGCATTTTGAAGGGGATGTGCCCCGCGTCATCTTCCTTGTGCGCAATGCGCATAAAAACGATGCCGCCGTTAGCGATGTGCTCATGAGCCTTTTCCCCGAAAAGCAGAAGGATTTTGTCATCCCCGTCAATGAAAACGACATTGCAGTCGTCAAGCAGGTTCGCCCCAATTCCGAGGCAAAGGAGCTGCGCAAGATCGCAAAGTCCATCGAGGATACCCTCAATTCCGAGCTGCTCATCAAGACCACCATCGGTATCTCCACCATCTGCTTCCAGCTCATTGAGCTTGCGCAGGCCTACAAGGAGTCCCAGGTGGCCATCGAGGTCGGCCTGGTATTCGGCATTGACAATACCATCATCAATTACGAGAATCTCGGCATCGGCCGCCTGATCTATAAGCTGCCCACCACCCTCTGCCGCATCTTCCTCTCCGAGGTCTTCAAGAAGGGCACGGTGGATATGCTCGATCAGGAGACCCTGCAGACCATCCAGACCTTCTTTGAGAATAACCTCAACGTCAGTGAGGCCTCCCGCAAGCTCTTTGTCCACCGCAACACGCTGGTCTACCGCCTGGAGAAGATCAAGAAGCTCACCGGCCTTGACCTGCGCGAGTTTGACAATGCCATTGTCTTTAAGGTTGCCCTCATGGTCAAGCAGTATCTTGCCGCCTGCGAGCAGCAGCAGCGGTAACCATTCGGAAGGCGGTTTATTTTGATTGAACTTACCGGCGTATCCAAAACATACAACGGCTATATCAAGGCCCTTCGCTCGGTGGATCTCCGGGTGGAGGATGGGGAGTTTGTCTTCATCGTCGGCCCCTCCGGCGCGGGAAAAAGCACCCTCCTGAAAATCCTCACCGCAGAGATCGAGCCCACCGACGGCGCTGCCTTTGTCAACGGCTATTCCCTTGTCGGGCTGAAGGCGGCGGATAAGCCCCTGCTGCGCCGCACCATGGGCGTTGTATTTCAGGACTTTCGCCTGATTGATAAAAAAACGGTTTTTGAAAATATTGCCCTGGCTATCCGCGTGACCGGCGCGGGCAACCGCGAGATCCGCGATAAGGTCAATTCCGTTCTCAATATCGTCGGCCTGGCGCACAAGTCCAAGCGCAAGCCGGCGGAGCTCTCCGGCGGTGAGCAGCAGCGCGTTGCCATTGCCCGGGCGCTGGTCAATTCACCCAAGCTCATCATTGCCGATGAGCCCACGGGCAACCTTGACCCCGAGCGCACCCAGGAGACCATGCGGCTCTTTAACCAGATCAACCGCATGGGCACCACCGTTGTTGTCATTACCCACGAGAAGAGCATCGTCAACGATATGGCAAAACGCGTTGTCTATCTTGAAAACGGCTGCATCCTCCGGGACGGAACAGGAGGGTATAACCAGTGAAAAAAAGCTCCAGCCTGCGCTATTTTCTCAAGGATGGCGCCTCAAACTTCCGGCTCCACCGGGTGATGACCACCGCATCGGTTATGATGCTTGCGGCCTGCTTTCTTGTCATCGGCATTTTCCTCATGATCTTTATGGATATCAACCTCACCATCGATAAGGTCGGTATGCAGAATGAGATCGTCATCTTCCTGCAGGATTATGTGGACGATGCCTCAGCTGAGGATTTCGGCTACACCCTCAAGGAAATGGAAAATATCGAATCGGTCACCTTTGTCTCCCGGGATGAAGGACTGCGGGATTTCAGCGAAAACCTCGGCGGCGACGATATCTATAACAGCTATGCGGACGATAACCCCATCCGCCACAGCTACCGCATCATCGTCAAGGATCTGTCCCTGATCGAGAACACCCGCGATGCGCTCATCGCAATGCCGAAGATCGCCCGCGTCCGGGCATCCATTGACACGGTGAAGGCCTTTTTGAAATTTCGCAATGTGGCTACCTTTATCGGCGTTGCCCTTGTGGCCATACTCGCAATGATCGCCGCCGTTGTCGTATCCAACACCATCCGTTTGACCACCTTTGCCCGCCGGGAGGAGATCGCCATCATGAAGATGGTCGGCGCCACCAACCGCTTTATCCGCGCATCCTTCCTGGTGGAGGGCGGAATTATCGGACTGCTGGCCGCCTCAGTGGCCTATGTGCTGCTCTTTGTGCTGTATGAGTTCCTGCTGGTGCCGGAACTGTCGCTGGTTTCTCTCATTTCCTTTGTTGAGTTTGGCGCCGTGTGGCATATCTTCCTGGCGGTTTTCCTGCTGGCAGGTCTCTTCTACGGTATCGTCATCAGCTTCTTTACGATAAAGAAGTATCTCCGTGTCTGATTGGTTTGAGAAAGGATATTTTATGACTTGTAAACCTCTGATCCGCACCCTGGCGCTGCTGCTTGCGGCTGTGCTTACCTTCTCTCTGGTGGTCTGCGTTCTGCCCGGCGAGGCCGGCGCGGCAACCTCCGTTTCTTCCCTTGAAAAGAAGCAGGAAAAGCTTGCCGCCCAGATCAAGGCTCTGGAAAAGCAGCTTGCCCAGGCAAAAAAAGACCAGGCCAGCGCCCTGAAGCAGAAAAATCTCCTGTCCTCCCAAATCAGCGCCTATCAGGAGGATATTGATAACACAAACAGCCTCATTGCGGCCTATGAAAAGCAGATTGATGAGCAGCAGCAGCTCATCGTTCTCAATACGGCCGATTATGACGACCTCTATGAAAAGCTCAAGGACCGCATCCGCGTGATGTATGAAAACGGCGATGTCAGCTACCTGGAGGTTCTGCTGACCAGCGCAAATATTTCCGATCTTGTGACGCGGGCGGACATGGTCAATGCCATCGTCGGCGCGGACAGAAAGAAGCTCAATGAGCTTCTGGAAGCCCGGGCGCGCATCGAGGAGGCCAAGGCAAAGCTTGAGGCCACCAAGACGGGGCTTGAAGAGAAAAAAAGCGAGCTTTCCGCAAAGAAGAATACCCTTGCCCAGAAGCAGAGCGAGGCTGACCGCCTGCTCAGCCAGCTTTCCAGCCAGGTGACCGCAAATAAGGAAAACCTCATTGAGCTGGAAAAGGAAGAGGAAAAGGTCGCAAAGGAAATTGCCGCCGCCGCCAAGGCGGCAGCCGGCAAGAAGCAGTATGTCGGCGGCACCTTCTCCTGGCCGCTGCCGGGATATACCCGCATTTCCTCCTATTTTGGCATGCGCGTCCATCCCATCACCAAAAAGTATAAGCTGCATACCGGCATTGACCTGCCGGCCCCTAAGGGCACTGCCATCCTCAGCGCAAACTACGGCACGGTCATCAAGGCGCAGTATAACACCGCCTACGGCAACTTCGTCATGGTGGATCACGGCGGCGGAAAGGTCACCCTCTATGCCCATATGTCCAAGATGAGCGTCAAAAAGGGAGATGAGGTGGCCAAAAATCAGAAACTCGGCGAGGTCGGCACCACCGGCTATTCCACCGGTAACCACCTGCATTTTGAGATCATCATCAACGGATCCCAGGTCAATCCTCTGAACTACTACACCCTGAAGTAGTCGAAGCTATCTTCAACTCGAGGAGATCTCCATGAAGAAACAGTTTTCCCTCTTTCAGGTGCTGCTTTTTTCCCTGCTCGCGGCATCTGTCACCCTGGTTCTGACATTTTATGCCACGGAAAGCCGGATCGTAAGCCGGCTTTCCTCCGTTTCCGAAGCGCAGCAGCTGTTCTCAAAGCTCAATGAGGTCAAGCGCTGTGTGGATGCAAACTTTGTCGGCGACTATACCGCCTCCGCCCTGACGGACGGTGCGGTGGAAGGGTATATCAATGCCCTCGGCGACAAATGGAGCTACTATCTGACGGCGGAGGAGTACAAGGCCACGGCAAACAACCTCTCCGGCGGCTTTACCGGCATCGGCGTTCGTGTTTCCCACGCGGTGGAGACCGATTCCATGATGATCTCCGAGGTTTACAAGAGCTCCCCGGCGGAGACTGCCGGGCTGAAGGCAGGGGATGAGATTGTCGCCGTGGATGGCAACGCCCTGGCCGATATCGGCTATGAGGGCGCAAAAACCCTGCTGCAGGGCGAAAACGGCACCGCCGTCGGTCTGTCAGTGCTGCGCGACGGCGAGCGCCTGGAGCTGACGCTGGTGCGCGCCTATGTGCGGGAGGAAAATGTCATTTCCACCATGCTGCAGGGGAAAATTGCCTACATCCGCATCAAGGAATATGCCGACGGCGTGGATACGGAATTTGAAAAGCAGCTGCAGGAAATGATCGACGACGGCGCGGTGGGCTATATCTTCGATATGCGCAACAACGGCGGCGGCAAGCTGCCGGTGCTGCTCAATATCCTTGATCGCCTGCTTCCTGAGGGCGTTATGTTCATTTCGGAGGATCGCTACGGCAACCGCGAGGAATACAATTCCGATGCAAAGCATCTTTCCGCACCCATGACCGTGCTGATCAACCGGAATACCTACAGCGCAGCGGAATATTTTGCCGCCGTTCTGCAGGAATACGGAAAGGCCACCGTGGTGGGCGAAAAAACCACCGGCAAGGGCTACGGCCAGAGCACCGTCAAGCTTTCCGACGGCTCGGCGCTGGTGATTTCCACCATTCGCTACTTTACCCCCCAGAACCGAAGCCTTGCCACCACCGGATGCGTGCCCAATGTGGCGGTGGAGCTGGCGGATCCCTCCATTCTGAACCTCAACCGCGCGGATCTTGCGCGCGATGCGCAGCTTGCCAGCGCCTATGCGCTGCTGGGCGGCACGGCGGAAACAGAATAACCCCAAAACGGAGCAGATTTCCAATCTGCTCCGTTTCTTCGACCGCAAACGCATGCGGAAATCGGGGATTCTCCCGGAAATGTTGCCGCCTTTTCTCAAAAATGAAAAGATGCAGGGGATATTTCACATTAACCCTTGACTAATTTGCTGAAATTGGGTATAATATCATTTAATGTGAACCCGGGCTCAAGCCCCCGTTTGCGATTACGCTGTGTGCGTGAAATCATCGGAGGATATCATGAAAACCACTAAACTTTCCGAACAGAAGAAAGCAGAACTGGAAAAGGAGCTTGAACGCCTGAAGACCACCGAGCTTACGGATGTTGTTGAGGCCATCAAGGCCGCGCGTGCTTTCGGTGATCTGTCCGAGAACAGCGAATATGATGAAGCCAAGGAGCGCCAGGGCAAGCTCTATTCCCGCATTGCCGAGATCGAGGCCATCCTTGCAAACTGCGAGATTATCACCGAGGCGGAGAATACCGATGTTGTCCGCGTTGGCTGCACCGTTGTCATCTGCTTTGCGGGCGAGAGTGATCCGGAGGAGTACACCCTTGTCGGCACCCACGAGGTGGATATTACCCGCAACCGCATTTCCGAGGAGTCTCTGGTTGGCAAGTCCATGATCGGCCTGAAGGTTGGCGACACCGGCTTTGTCAACGCCCCTGTCGGCAAGCTTGAGTATAAGGTGCTGGAGATCCGCAAATAAGCTGAAAAAAGTGAGCCGCGATAACCGAAATCCGGTTCTCGCGGCTTTTTAAATCTAACATAGAGGAACGAAAGAATAATGAGCCAGGAAAATGTGACGCTTGAGCAGGAGAGACCCCTTTCCGAGATCCTTCAGATCCGCCGCGACAAGCTTGCCGCCCTGCAGGCGGAGGGCCGCGACCCCTTTGAGATCACCAAATTTGATTTTGATTCCGATTCCGCCGCCATCAAGGCCGATTTTGAGGGCTTTGAGGGCAAGACCGTCAAGGTCGCCGGCCGTCTGATGAGCAAGCGCGGCCAGGGCAAGGTCATGTTCTGCGATCTGCAGGATTCCACCGGCCGCATCCAGCTCTTTGTCAAGATCGATGAGCTGGGCGAGGAGGAATATGCCCGCTTCAAAAAGAACGATATCGGCGATATTGTCGGTGTCTGCGGCGATGTGTTCAAAACCCGCACCGGCGAGATCTCTGTGCGAGCAAAGGAAGTTCAGCTCCTGAGCAAATCCCTGCTGCCTCTGCCGGAAAAGTACCACGGCCTGACCAACACCGATCTTCGCTTCCGTCAGCGCTATGTGGATCTCATCGTCAATCCCGAGGTCAAGAAGAACTTCGTCATCCGCTCCCAGTTTATCAAGTTCATGCGCAACTATCTGGATGCGCGCAACTACATTGAGGTGGAGACTCCCGTTCTCAACACCATCGCCGGCGGTGCATCTGCCCGTCCCTTCGTCACCCATCACAATACCCTTGATATCGATATGTACATGCGTATCGCCACCGAGCTTCCCCTGAAGCGCCTCATCATCGGCGGCATGGATCGCGTTTACGAAATCGGCCGCATCTTCCGCAACGAGGGCATGGATCCCAAGCAC
>JAFXIE010000051.1 GCA_017533425.1 Clostridia bacterium
ACCGGCTGGAGAATGTCAGGGACTGGCCCGTTCGCCTGGATCGGTCCCTGCGGAAAATCGATGACGAGCTGGACCGACGGCTCCGGCAGACTGCCGACACGCTGCGGCAGCGGCTGCTGGTGTTTACGGAGGAACTGTGAGAAATTGACAAAGGGCCTGCCATGGGCTAGAATAGGAGTATCAAGAAACGGAGGAGGACCATCCGATGAAGCGCAAGGATTATATCAGCTGGGATGAATATTTTATGGGAATCGCCATGCTGGCGGCGAAACGCAGCAAGGATCCCAACACGCAGGTAGGCGCCTGCATCGTGTCCCAGGACAATATTATCATTTCCACCGGTTATAACGGCATGCCCAAGGGCTGCTCCGATGACGAATATTCCTGGGAACGGGAGGGTGCCGACACCAAGTATCCCTATGTGGTCCACGCGGAGCTCAACGCCATCCTCAACGCCAACGGCCGCGATCTGCGGGGCAGCCGCCTCTATGTGGCCCTCTTCCCCTGCAACGAGTGCGCCAAGGCCATCATCCAGAGCGGCGTAAAGGAGATCCTCTACCTCTCCGACAAGTATGCCGACACCCCCGTCACCAAGGCCTCCAAGCGGATGCTTGATGCCGCCGGCGTCAAATACACCCAGCTGCGCACAAACCTTCGCTCCATTCTTCTGGATTTCACCCCGGAGGAGGAGAAATAATCCCTCTGTACTTCCCGAAATATGCAAAAAACCGACCTGCAGGCAGGTCGGTTTTTTTCTTTATTTTTTTCTGCCGATTTTTGCAAAAAAGCGGAAGGTCAGCGGCCATACGGCGCCGGCAAAGAGGGCGATGAGAAAATAGCGGAGGCCGTCGGCAGCCGGATGTCCGCCTAAGATCGCGGCAAGGGGCGCCTTCAGGAGGCTCTTGATGATGAGCACCGGCACCAGCCCCAGCACAAGCTTCAGCACCTGCCCGGGGAGGGGTGCGCGGGTTTCAAAATGGATGCAGCTCCGATCCAGCCCATAGGAAAGCCAGAAGCCCGCAAAGCAGCCCAGCATCTTATACCCGTTTTTCACCGCGCCGGCATAGCTCGCCGCGTCGATATCCGCCGGGAAGCCATGGAAGCTGACAAAGAGCAGATAGGCCGCCGTCAGCCCCGTCACCAGGGCAAAGAGGGCGTGCATCCGCCGGGGGTTATCCAGTGTCCGGGAAAGCAGGGCAGAAAAGCCGAAGATGAGCAGCAGGGAGACCAGCGCACCCACCGCCACATCCGCCGGGGTGTGAACGCCGAGATAGAGCCGGGAAAAGGGAACCAGCACGCAGAGAACCACCGCGGGAAGGCGGATCCATCTCTCCCGCCGCAGCCGGGCAAGAGATCCGAAGGTGCCCACGGAGGCCTGGGTGTGGCCGCTGGGGAAGGAATACCCCGTGGCCGCCTCCCGGGCGGATTCCACAATCTCAAAGGAGGGATCCCGCACCCAGGGGCGCGGCACGCGGAAGACAATCTTCAAAAACTGGTTGGTCACCGAGCCGAAAAGCCCCACAAAGAGCAGATGATAGGCCTCCCGCTTGCTGACACACCAGTATAGCACCAGTCCCGCAAGGATGAGCACCGTCTCCTCCCCCAAATGGGTGATCGCGGAGAAGAGGAAATCCAGCGCCGGACAGCGCAGCTGCGCAAGCATTCTCAAAAAATCCATATTTTTCCTCCGCATACATTCATTTCTGTTATGATACCATGTTTTTTCTCCCATTTCAACCCGCGGAACGCCCCGCAGCCCCGGCGCATACAATGATTTTGACGGGAGAATCCCCCCGTCAACCCAAAAAAATGAAAGGAGAAAAAACGAAATGGCAATTTTCACAAATCAGGCCACGCTGTCCTACACCGGCGGAACGGTCAGCTCCAACGTGACCACAGGCGAGATTCTCGAGGTGCTTTCTCTGACCAAAACCGCCGTGACCGACACCTATGCCGCCGGCGATGAGATCACCTATGCCCTGCAGATTGTCAATTCCGGCGCCGCAGCCTTCACCGCCCTGACCCTCACCGACGACCTCGGCAGCTACACCTTTGCGGAGGGCACACTGCAGCCGCTGGAATATGTGGCCGGCTCTGTAAAGTACTTCCAGAACGGCGTTCTGCAGCCCGCGCCCACCGTTGCGGCCACCGCACCCCTCACCATCACCGGCATCACCGTACCCGCTGGCGGGGTTGCGACCCTGCTCTACACCGCCCGCATCACAGGCTTCGCCTCTCCCGCCTCCGGCGGAACGGTGACCAACACGGCTACCCTTTCCGGCGGCGGCATCACCCCCATCACCGCCACCGCCACCGTCAGCGCGGCAGATGCGCCGGTGCTCGACCTGCGCAAGAGCGTATCCCCCGGCGTCGTGGCCGAAAACGGGCAGATCACCTACACCTTTACCATCGAAAACCGCGGAAACGCCCCCGCCTCGGCCACCGACAACATCGTCATCACCGATGCCTTCAACCCCATCCTCTCCGACATCACCGTTTCCTACAACGGAACCGCCTGGCAGAGTCCCGGGGAATACACCTACGATGAGGCCACCGGCCTCTTCTCCACCGTTCCCGGTGCCATCACCGTGCCTGCGGCGGCCTTTACGCAGGATCCCGCCACCGGCCTCTGGCAGATCACCCCCAGCACCGTCACCCTCACCGTCACCGGCACCGTATAAACAAATCCGCGGCGCGGAAAGGATCAGTCCTTTCCGCGCCGCGGTGGTTTTACTTATAGATCTTGTCGCGATCCGGAATGTCGATTTTCCTCGTTTCGTCGACCTGACCGATATTGAAAACGACAGCCAGATATTGAGATCTGACGTCTGCCGTATCATGCCCCATAAAGTGAGATACGATAGGTCTCTCCTCCGGCGTACGCTGTATATACCAGATCACATGAAAGCCTTGCTCTGTCAAATGGATGCTGTAGAACCGCATGGGATATGTATGTAGTCCATTGTTTGCTTCGTATTGAAGCGTACAATAGGCCATATACTGCGGCGTGACTGGGTCTATGGCGGCAACATCGTCGATGGTATCACCGATTTCGATATTTTTAAAATCTGATAACTTCAACTTCTTTGCCGAATAGAAAACCAATGACTTGTTCCAATCAAGTCCTCTGGGGATATCGTCATCATCTCCGGTTCGCCTGTCCCAGAAGAGCTGGTATTCGTATGCCTTCACCCCATCACAGGTTATTACACCCCGGACATTGTAATAGCACATAGTTACATCTCCGATGTACTGGGTCTCTTTCCTGTAGTATTGGCGAAAAAAAGTTACCCTGCTGTCCAGATCCTGCGGCACAAGCTTGGCAATCTCTTCCGGTGACATAGTCTCATCAAAACCGTATTCCTCCGCAGGGGTTTCCTTCAGCGGCACAAATTCGCGGATAACATCCCGGGCTCCGAGCTTCTCGTCATAATGCTCCTCCTCCGACAGCCGTCTCTCCAACGATGTATACAAACCCGGATCTGCATAATAGGCCTTCACCGCATCCCGCCAGGGATTCTCTCCCTCGGGAAGCCGCGGGGCACAGCCGGAAAGAAACAGCAGCGCAAAGATAAGCAAAACAAAGATCCAACGGTGGGTGCGTTTTCGCATCATTGACTCCTCCTTATCTCCTGCGAGTGAGTGCTCTTTTCCTTGATTCTATTATATACGGATGTGTATATAGCTGTCAAGAGGGTGATTTCAAATATTTGTGCCGGGATTTTGTCAAAGGATGCTTATTGAGAACTTTCCGGCCGGATTTGTTTCATTTATTATCTTGGCTCTCCCTCCGGGAGAGCTGTCGGCGAAGCCGACTGAGAGGGCTCTCAAATTTTCCCTCTCCGGCCTCGCTGCGCTCGGCCCCCTCTCCCAAGGGGAGAGGCAAGATGCGCATTCTTTTTCGGACAGTCGGGGACGCCTGTCCCTACCTGTGTTCCGCAAAAAATTCGCCCGCCTCTCCGTTGTTTAAGAGGCGGGCTTTGGATTTTAGGTTGCGTAGCCTTCGAACTGGTTTTTATAGAGGTTATAGTAGATCCCGCCCTTGGCCAGCAGCTCCTCATGGCTGCCCGTTTCGGCGATGCGGCCGTCGCTCATGACGACGATGCGGTCGGCATCCCGGATGGTGGACAGGCGGTGGGCGATGATGATGGAGGTGCGGTTCTTCATAAGGCTGATCATGGCCGACTGGATGTGCATCTCCGTGCGGGTGTCGATGGAGGAGGTGGCCTCGTCGAGAATGAGGATCTTGGGATCCTTCAGGGCGGCGCGGGCGATGGCGATGAGCTGGCGCTGACCCTGGCTGAGATTCTCCGCAGCCTCGGCCAGCGGGGTGTTATAGCCCTCCGGCAGGCGGCGGATAAAGCGGTCGGCATTGGCCGTCCGGGCAGCGGCGTACATTTCCTCGTCGGTGGCGTCCTCGCGGCCGTAGCGGATATTCTCCGCAATGGTTCCGGAGAAGAGCACCGTATCCTGCAGCACCATGCCGATGCTGTCGCGCAGGTCGTGCTTGCGGATATCGCGGATCTCCACCCCATCGATATAGATCTCACCCGACTGGATATCGTAAAACCGGGTGATAAGGTTTGCAACGGTGGTCTTTCCGGCGCCCGTCGCGCCGACAAAGGCGATCTTCTCGCCGGGCTTGATTTCCAGCGAGAAATCCCGCAGGATGGGCTTTTCCGGCACATAGGAGAAGTTGACATTGCGGAAGGAAAGCTCGCCGCGCAGGTCTGCAAAGGCCTCGCACCCCGCATCCACCTCGGATTCGGTGTCGAGGATCTCAAAAATGCGTTCCGCACCGGCAATGGAGGACTGGATGACGGTGTACTGGTTTGCGATCATATTGATGGGGCGGGTAAACTGCTTGGAATACTGCAGGAAGGCCTGAATGGCACCCACAGAGATATTTCCCCGCAGAGCCAGCAATCCGCCGGCCGCCGCCACCAGTAGGTAATTCAGATTTCCGATGACATTCATCAGCGGACCCATGATACCGCCGAAAATCTGCGCCATGATGCCGGTCTTTTTCAGCTCTGCCGTGGTGCGGGAGAACTCCTCCTGCACGAAGGCCTGCCGGTTGTAGGCCGTGACGCTCTTAAAGCCCGTCACATTTTCCTCGATCTGACCGTTCAGATCGCCAAGCAGGCGCTGCTGCCGGCGGTAATACTTGCGGGCAAATTTGACCACCTTGCCGGAGGCAAGCAGCGTCAGCGGGATGGTCACCATGGCCACCAGCGTCAGCAGGGGGCTGTAGATGAGCATCATCACCAGGGCGCCGACCAGGGTGATGACGCCGGAAAAGAGCTGGGTCACCGAGTTTGAGAGGCCGTTGGAGATATTTTCCGCGTCATTTGTCACGCGGGACATGATATCGCCGTGGCGATGGGTGTCAAAATAGCGGATGGGCAGGCGGGAGAGCTTGGCAAAGAGCTCGCCGCGGATCTTGCGCACGCATTTCTGGGACAGGGTGGCGGCGATCCAGCTCTGCAGAAAATGCAGCAGCGCAACGCAGAGGTAGACACCGAGCATGGCGGCAAGCACCGCCGCGAGGCCTTCAAAATCCACCGAAAGCCCGCTCTCTCCCAGCGAAATGCAGTCGATGGCGGCGCCCTGCAGGGCAGGGCCTGCCAGCTCTGCAACAGCTGCAAGGAGCATGATGCCCCAAAGGGAGAACATCAAAAGCCGGAAGCTGCCGAGGTATTTCAGCATCCGCAGGAGGGTCTTTTTCGCATCCTTGGGCTTTTCTGCCATCATGCGGCCGGCCATGGGACCGCCGCGGCCGGGCATTCCGGGCCGTCCGGGGCCACCGGGACCGCCGGGCATGGGCATTCTTTTCTCGCTCATTTTGCCTCCCCTCCTCTCATCTGAGAATCGTAGATATCTCTGTAGACCGGGCAGCTTTCCAGCAGCTTTTCATGCCTGTCAAAGCCCACCACGCAGCCGTTATCCAGCACGATGATCCGGTCTGCTTCCCGAACGCTTGCAACGCGGGCGGCAATGATGATGACCGTCATATCGGTCATATTCTCCCGGATGGCGCGGCGAAGCTTACCCTCGGTGGCCAGATCCAGGGCGGAGCTGGCATCGTCCAGGATGAGAATGCGGGGCTTTTTGAGCACGCCGCGGGCGATGGCGATGCGCTGCTTCTGCCCGCCGGAGACGGAAGAGCCCTTCTGCCCGATGACGGTGTCATAGCCCTCCGGCAGGGCGGAGATAAAGTCGTGGGCCTGGGCGATGCGGGCGGCAGCCTCCACCTCCTCCTGCGTGGCGGCGTCATTGCCCCAGCGGATATTGTCGGCAACGGTGCCGGAAAAGAGCTCGCTCTTCTGCAGAACGACGGAAATATCCCGCCGCAGCACCGCCGGATCGTATTCGCGCACATCCACGCCATCCACCAGCACGCAGCCCTCGGTGGCATCGTAGAAGCGGGGGATCAGATTGATAAAGCTGGTCTTTCCGGTGCCGGTGGCGCCCATGATGCCCACCGTCTCACCGGGACGGATATCCAGATCGATATCCTGCAGCACCGCATCCCCCTCCTGTCCCTTATAGGAGAAGGACACCTTGCGGAAGGACACCGCGCCCGCCGTCACCGCGGGGGAATCTCCGCCGGGTGCAACAATCTCCGGGTCGGCGGAAAGCACCTCGCGCACGCGCACCGCAGAGGCGCGGGCACGGGCGATGGAATTGAAGAGCATGGAGAACATCATCATGCCCATCATCACCTGGGTGAGGTAGTTGATCACTGCCATAACCTCGCCCACCTTGATGGCACCGCGGTTGACCTCCAGTCCGCCGATCCAGATGACGGCGATGACCGCCGCATTCATCAGGATGGTCATCAGCGGCATGATGCAGGCCATGGTGCGCTGCACCTTCAGGGTCATGTCGGTGAGGCTGTCGTTGGATTCATTGAAGCGGCGAACCTCGCGATCCTCCCGCACAAAAACCTTGACCACGCGGGCGGCAATCACATTTTCCTGAATGACGGCATTGAGCTTATCCAGCCGCTTCTGCACGATTTCAAAGAGCGGCGAGGTCTTTGAGACCATCAGCCACACCACCAGCGCCTCCAGAGGAAGGATGGCGAGAATGACCAGGCCGAATTTGGGGTTTAATCGCAGCGCCATGATAATGCTGCCGATAAAGAGCAGCGGGGAGCGGAAAAACATCCGCAGCGCCTGGGCGGTGAAATCCTGCAGTTGGGTCACGTCGTTGGTCATGCGGGTGACCAGCGAGCCGGTGGAAAACCTGTCATGCTGGGAAAAGGACAGGCTCATGACCTTGCGATACATATCGTTTCGCATATCGGCGCCGTAATTCTGGCTGGCCGCGCTGGCAAAGCCCGCCGCCGCAAGGCCGCCAAGCCCGCCGAAGATAGAGAGCACCAGCATCAGAATGCCGGTGGAAAGGATCGCCGCCATATCCCCTTTGAGCACGCCCTCATCCACGATGCGAGCCATGAGGGTGGGCTGCAAAAGGTCAACGCCCACCTCCACAAACATGCTGATCGGAGACATCAGCGCCACAAACCAGTAGGGCGCAAGATACTTGCGCAGCTTGATTTTCGGACTCTTTTTCATTTTTCTTCCCTCTGTTCCTCATCCTGCAGGGATGAAATCATCTTTAACAGCAGGCGGCGCAGCTCTGCCTGCTCCTCCGGCGTCAGCTTCCCGGTCAGGAGATTCTCGTTTTTCTCCATCATTCCCCGCATGGCGCGATCCAGGGCCATGCCGGCCTCCGTCAGCCGGACGCGGATCTTCCGGCTGTCCTCGGGGTCAACCTCCCGGCGGATCAGGCCGTCCTTTTCCATTTTTCCCAGGGCAATGCTCACCGTCGGCGCGCTGAGACCGGTGCGCTCGGCCAGCTCCCGCTGGGTGCAGCCGTCGTTGGAGATCAGCTCAAAATGCAGCCTGCGATAGCCCGGCTGCATGCCGATGCCCACCGCGCCCGCATCCATACGCTGCCGGTGCAGGCGGGACAGGTGGCCGATCAGCGCCCCGAGAGGCCGCGCCTCCAGCGGGCGGCGGGCTTTATTATCCGTCGAATTCATCATACTCTCCCCATCAGTTCGTTAGTTTTCAAACTATATTTTATTCCATTCCCACAGCACTGTCAATGACCCTTTACGGGCCTAACATTTTTTCTTTTTCGCCGGGGAGATTGACATTCTGCACCGGGGGAGTTAAGATATACACAGGAAGAAACTTCAAAGCTTCGCAGGACGGAACATGAACGAAATTTACCTCTCCACCGGCGCCTTTACCGGCCGGATCAACAACCGGGATCCCCATCTGCTCACCCGCTTTCACGGTGAGCTTTTCTGCGATGGCTTTGAATTTATGCTCATGTCCTCCTTTGATCCCATCCTGCCGGAGATCATCGGCGAATACCGGGCGGAGGGCATCCGCATCCCCATCCTCCATGCCCGCAAGGAGCTGGGTGATCTGCTGAGCACGCCGGAGGAGGCCGCCTTCTCCGCCGCAAAGGAGCTTTTCCGCAAAAACTGCGAGGTGGCCTGCGGGCTTGGCGCCTCCCGGCTCGTCGTCCACGGCTGGGGCGTTCCGGACAGCGATGCCTGCCCCGAAATGTTATATGCGCGCATCCCCGCGCTGGATGAGATCGCCGGGGAGTACGGTCTCGCGGCGGTGATTGAAAACTGCGTATGCACCCATGGCTCTCCCCTGCGCCATCTGGAGCGGCTGCATGCCGCAGCCCCAGCCCTTACCTTCACTGTGGACACCCGCTGCAGCGAATTTCACGGAGAGCTGGCCGCAACGATGCAAAGCCCCCTCTGGCAGGATGCCATCCGCCACGTCCACATCAACGATTATATCGGCGGCGTCAAGGACTGGGATGCCCGCTATCCCATCTATCAGCCCGGCAAGGGGCAGATCGACTGGGAGCTCTTCTTCGGCGGTCTTGCCGCCCACGCCTACACCGGCTCCATTACCCTGGAGGCCTCCGCCATGCTGCCCGACCGGGTGGATTGCGGTACCCTCAACGCAGGGCTTGGATATATTCGCACCCATCTTGAAAAACACATGAAAAATTCAGCTTTTGGAGGATAACCGACCATGAAAACCGATCTTGGCAAGTTCAGCGCACCCTATGTGGATTTCAATTACCTCGTCTTTACCCCGGAGGAGAAGCCCGCGGGCAAGCTCCCCATGATGATCTTCCTGCACGGCGCCGGTGAGCGCGGCGACGATCCCGAGCTGCTCTACGTCCACGGTCTTCCCAAGTATATCCGCGCCGGCGCAGAGTATCCCGCCATCGTGCTGGCCCCCCAGTGCCCCGCCGATCGCTTCTGGCCCAACTATGCCTTCCAGCTCAAGGAGCTCATCGATAAGGTCGCCGCGGAATACGACGCCGATCCCGACCGCATTTCCATCACCGGCATCTCCATGGGCGGCTACGGCACCTGGGAGATGGGCGCCTCCTACCCCGATTTCTTCTCCGCCATCGCCCCCTGCTGCGGCGGCGGTCAGCCCTGGCGCTATATGCTCATCAAGAACCTCCCCATCTGGGCTGCCCACGGCGACTGCGACTCCACCGTTCCCGTTTCCGAGTCCACCAAGATGTTTGAGGCCGCAAAGAAGGCCGGGCTCAATCCCCGCCTGACCATTCAGGCCGGCCGCGGCCACGATTCCTGGACGGAAGTCTACGAAAACACCAATGTCATCGAGTGGATGATGGGCCAGAAGCGCGGCGAGGCTCCCAAGCGCATCATGTCCATTCCTTACGCAAAATAAGGAGGCCGCCGCCATGGATTTTACCCCTGTCAAGGAGATCATGGACACCTTCCCCGGTCTTGGCATCCCCCAGTCCGACATTGTCATCACGCTGGATGACAAGATCCTCTTCCGCTATTCCGTGGGCATTGAGGCGCCCCCCGCCCCCAATTCCATCTACCATCTCTATTCCATCTCCAAGGTCATCACCTGCGTCGCGGCGGCTCAGCTTTTCGAGAAGGGCAAAATCCTCCTCACCGACCCCATCTGCGACTATCTGCCCGGCTTCCGGGATATGGAGATCCGCAAAAAGGATGAGAACGGGGAGGAATACCGCGTTCCCGCCACAAAGCTTGCCACCGTCCGCGATCTTTTCACCATGACCCAGGGCTGCAACTACAACTTCCACAGCCCCGCCATCAACGAAATGGTGGAAAAAACCGGCGGCCGCGCCCCCACCATGGCGCTGGCCGAGGTGCTGGGCCGCACCGCCATCTTCGCCGAGCCCGGCGAGCGCTGGCACTACAGCCTCTGCCACGATCTTTTGGCCGCCCTGGTGGAAAAGGTCTCCGGCCTGCGCTTTGCGGAATATGTGCGGCAAAATATTTTCCTGCCTCTGGGCATGACCTCCTCCTGCTACCATGTGGAGGACTGCGATATGTCCCGCATGGCGCGGCAGTATGAAAATTTCAACAACGGCGATATCCGCGAGATCGACAAGGGCAACCGCTTCGTCCTCGGCCCCGAGCACGACAGCGGCGGCGGCGGTGCCATCTCCAGCCTGGAGGATATGCAGAAGTTTGCCGCAGCCCTGGCCCGCGGCGGCATCGGCGCAAACGGCGCCCGTATCCTCTCCCCCCGCACCATCGATATCATGACCCAGAACCACCTCTCCCCCGAGGCAGATGCGCACCTGCGCCGGGAGCTTCCGGGACTGCGGGGCTACAATTACGGCCTCGGCGTGCGCACCCTGGCGGATCCCGCCCTGGCAGGCTCCCTCTCCTCCCCCGGCGAATTCGGCTGGTCCGGCGCGGCAGGCGCCTACATCCTGGCAGACCCCGCCACCAAGGTCTCCATCTATTATGCCCAGCATATGCTCAACTCCATGGAGGGCATTACCCATCCCCGCCTGCGGAACGCAGCCTACGCCTGCATCTTCCGCTGACGGAATCGCTCTAAAAAACACCTGCTTTTTTTTGCAGGTGTTTTTTATTTTTTCCCTCTTGACATCTTTGCTCTAATGTGTTAGAGTCTATATAAGCTCTAACGCGTTAGAGAAAGGAGCATTGACTATGGACACACCCAAAATTTTTGAAAGCGAATACCGCTTCTGCCTCATTCTGTGGGAGCATGAGCCCATCAAAAGCAGCGAGCTTGTTCGGCTTTGCCGGGAGCAGCTGGGCTGGAAGCCCACGACCACCTATACCGTCATCAAGCGGCTGTCGGAGCGCGGCGTTCTGAAAAATGAGAACACCCAGGTCACCTCCCTTGTCTCGAAGGACGAGGTGCAGGCCGCCGAGCTCAACGAAATGGTGGAAAAAACCTTTGAGGGCTCGCTTCCGGCTTTTGTTGCGGCATTTACAAAGCACCGGCAGCTCTCCGAGGCCGAGATCGATACCATCCAGCAGATGATCGACCGCTATCGGAAGGGAGAATGAGCATGGCCTCCCTCTTTTTGCGCGCCATCAATATGAGCATCTCGGCGGGCTGGATCGTGCTGGCGGTGATGCTGCTGCGCCCGCTTCTCAAAAAAGCCCCCCGGTGGATCCCCGTGCTCCTTTGGGGCATTGTCGCCCTCCGGCTGGTGCTCCCCGTTTCTGTTGAAAGCGCCCTGAGCCTCATTCCCAGCGCCGAGACCGTCAGCCCGGAGATCCTTTCGGATGCCACCCCGTCGGTCAGCACGGGCATTCCCCTTCTTGACAGCACCATCAACCCGGTGATCGGCGAGTCCTTCGCCCCGGCGCCCGGCGCCAGCGCAAATCCCCTGCAGACTCTCATCCCTCTCATGGGTCTGGTCTGGCTTTTGGGCATCGCCGCCATGCTTCTCTATACCGGCATCAGCGTCCTTCGCCTCCGCCGGCGCATCGGCACGGCCGTTCATCTGCAGGACAACATCTTTTCCGGCGATGGCGTGACCTCTCCCTTCGTTTTCGGCATGATCCGGCCGCGGATTTACCTGCCCCGGGGCATCAACGCGGAGGATGCGGCGCATGTCATCGCCCACGAAAGAGCCCACATCCGCCGCAGAGACCACTGGTGGAAGCCTCTGGGCTTTCTGCTGCTCTCGCTGTATTGGTTTCATCCGCTGCTGTGGCTTGGGTATGCGCTGCTCTGCCGGGATATCGAGCTTGCCTGCGATGAATCGGTCATCCGCAAGCTCAATTCCGAGCAGAAAGCCGACTATTCGCAGGCGCTGCTCTCCTGCAGCGTCAACCGCCGCCTCATCGCGGCATGTCCCCTCGCCTTTGGCGAGGTCGGTGTCAAAGAAAGAGTGAAATCCGTGTTAAATTATAAGAAGCCTTCCCTTTGGATCCTCATTGCGGCCGTGCTGGCAAGCATTGCCCTTGCAGTCTGCTTTCTGACCAATCCGAAGGACGGCTTGTCTGCCGTCCGGCATCAGAAGTCCGGCTCGGAGCTTCCCGGCCTGTCCCTGGAAATCGCCTCCCTGGAGACCGATGCCCCCGATCCCCGCCTGAGCGTGCGGTATAAAAACAAATCCTCGGAGCGGTTCATCTTCGGCGAAGAGCACTACATTTATAAAAAAGTGGACGGCGCCTGGGAGGATTGCCGAACCAGCGCATCGGTCGTCTGGCACCTTGTCGCCTATGCTGTCGAGCCGAAGGCCTCCGCAACCCACGCCTACGCTCTGAACGGCAATATTGCGGTCGGGTACAGCGTGAAAAGTGTCCTTCTGTCTTCGAATTTATCCTATTCCTACGCCTACACCCCAATGAGCTATATCATGACCGAGCCGGGCGAATACCGCTTTGAAACAAAATTTTTTATTGAAGGAAAGCCGGATGTAAAATACACGGCCTGGATCGAGTTTGAGCTGACCTGCGGTGTTGACACCGTATCCGTTCACACCTTTGAGCCCGAGGCGCTGGTATATGCCGACGGAAGCTACTCCTTTGTGCAGACGGCGGAGAATGCCCCCGCATACCGCCTGGTCAACGGCATGCACCTGCAGGAAATTGCCTCCGACGGTGCCGTGAAGAGCCTCGGCTCCATGGAGCGCATCACTTTGAGCGAAGGGAATTTTGATTCCCGCTTTTGGTGGGGATCCGAGAGCTGGACCGACCGGGAAAGCCTTTCGGGGCTCCGGCGCCGCAATTCCCGCGCATGGCAGCTGACCCTCTCCGAAGGAGATCTGCACCAGCTCTATCTGCTGCTGGAGCAGGAGGACGGCACCTTCTACCTCGGCTACGGCTATTACGGCACCCCGGGTGAAGGCACCCGCAACCCCGACGATTCCCACGTCCGCTGGCTCTATCGGCTGGCCGGCGTCAAGCCCCCTTCGGGCAGCGAAACCGGCACCGAGCCGACCCCATAAAGCCATAACGAACAACGGGACGGAAATGTTTTTTAAGTCCCGTTGTTTTTTTATGCCCGGCAAAAAAATTTTTTTGAAAAAATTTGCCAAAAGCCCCCAAATGATGCAATTATGATGCAATCGTATGTTATAGTATAGAAAATCGGCGCGGTACCCCCCCCCCGTTTGCCTGGGAACTCGGACTCGCGAAAACACACCAAACGATATTAGAAAAGGTGGAAAAAATGAAAAACAAATTCTTTTATGAATATATTGATCGCCTGTATGCAGCGGCAAAGGAAAAGCACGGAGAGCGGGCGGAAGAAGCCCTCACGGACGCCGTGCGCAAAACGGCGGGCAAGTTTAAAAAGCTCGGCGAGAAGGCATATGTTACCGCGCTTTTGCAGGAGCTTGGCGTGGGTGCATTTTATGAGGCGGAGGAGAGCGCGCCGGAGGGACTTATAGAAAAGCTTGAGGTTGCCTTCGAAGAAGGTCTTCTCGCAGCTAAAAAGAAGAACCGCAAATTTGCCCTCATCGGCTGCGCGGCGGCTGTTTGCCTTGCTGTGGTTGGCGGTTTTGCCCTCCGCGGGGCAGCTCCCTCCGCCGCGACCACCATCGAAGGCGCCAAGGAGTTCACCTCCGGCGATTTCGTGCTTTCCAACGTACATACCGTCAACGATTTTACCGGCTTTGACGGGGAATACGGAAAGCAAATCAAGATCGGCAGCAAGTATCAAATTTCCTCCACCGTCGCCCCGGACGGAACGGTCTATCTTCTCGCTCCGGGCGCAGATGCTGATGGCTACATTTCTTTTGGCCTTTATCGGATGGTTGACGGAGGCTGGGAAAATCTTTGCTTCTACTCGCAGCATACTTCCGTTTATGCCGATGTACGCAATTTTGTTTTCTGCGATGCCGAGTCCCGACCGGTTGTGTTTTTATGCGATTTAATCGGAGAAACGATAACGGCGTATACTGAAAAAACGGAAGAAATCGCATCGGCAAAGGTACGTATCTTATGTCCAAGGGAGAATATTGTAACAAATATTGTCGCCTCAACCGACGGAGACAGCGTTTATTTTGCCGGCAGTAACGGTGCGAGCCGGATCGACCACCTCGTTTTTGATTTCGAGAGCCGCAAATTTCGTCAGGTCACTGCCCCCCTGTCTGACAGCAGTTTGCTTTTGAGTGCTATTGCACATAAGGATGATCTTACTTATCTTCTGGCAATGGATTCAAGCTTTAAAGGCGGCGATAAAGTCTATCTGTACGCATATAAGAACTATGCAGAAGCTACACAGGAAAAGGTTTTCGAAAAGCAGCTCTATTCCGGTGGCTTTAGCATGATGAGTAACCCTGCCGACAGCGGATCTCTGCTTGTGGATGATGAGGGAAAGGTATATGCATTTTTTACTTTCTTTGAAGAGCAAATGAAGCCCGCGTCTGGCAGGCACGCGCTGGAAATTGTATCTGCCGAGGGCGAGAGCCTGATCTCACAACGCTTCAAGGTCTTCAACATCGGAAATTACGCTATAGCCAATGGCATCTTTATGGATACGGAAGGCACCCTGTATTTTATTGAGAGAGGAACTTTTGCCGACAATAAGGAGATCACCATCGGTGTTATCTCTGGTAAAGATTACGGAAAATGCAAGAAAGCGGCATCCTTCAAATCAGTAGAAACCCCCAATCTTCTGCCGCCGCTGTATATCAACAACCCGGCGGACAAGTACGGTTTATATGTGGATTTGCTTGGCGTGATTACGCAGGCATCATCCATGCAGTGCGGATATATGCGCCTGCAATTGAAATGAGTTTATGCGGTTATTTGCAGGGCGATAACAAAGGAGAAAACACCGTGTTCATAACAAACTATAAAGCTACACTGAAATCCATCTTTCGTTCTCCATTGGTTCTTTTAACCTTCGGTGCGACGCTCATTATGACATATGCCCTATATGACAAGTTCAGTTATGTATTTGACGGTTATTCGTATGATTTGCGGGTGCTTCGCCAGCAACTGGGAAATCAGATCACAATGATAGGCAATATGCTTTTCCCTCCTTTTGCAGGCATAATGATTTCTGCTCACATTCTTTCGGAAAGGCAGAATGGTTTTGGAGATTTGCTGGTCAGTTCCCGTAAATCCCTGCTCAGCATCTATCTTTCCAAGCTTTGCGCCGTTGGAACCGTCACTCTTGTCGCAGGCTTATTGTTCGCCGGTGGAAATATTGTGAACTTCTGGTGCGTTTACTATCCGGAAAATTATATTCCCGACGGTGTTTTCCTGCCCTTGGGAAAAATTCTTGCCGTTTATGCAGGAACCGCGGCAGCCTTTATTCCCTTTATGCTGCTCTGTTATATCGCCATGCCAACTTTTGTGTGTGCAATAACGAATATTCCTGCCGCGGGAGCCGTTTGGAATGTTGGTTTTTACCTTGCCGGTAGTGTATATACAGCATTTGCATCAACGGATTTCTTTCTCCCACCTGATAGCGTCACACGATATCGGTTTTCCTTTGATTATATCGAGAATCCGCAGTTTATGGCAGATATGCAGGCGGGGCTGATTAAGGACAGCATAGGAAGGTATTCTGTAACACTACCCGAGGCATTGACCGCCTATATCGGATGGATCGTGTTTTCCCTTGCCCTGCTCACGGCGGCGTATTTTATTTTGAAGAAAAGATATAGGACATAATTTATTCAAATGCATAGTCCATTTTCAAAACCGGAGGCTTCACACCATGAAAAACGAACTTTTTTCTGCAAATATCGACCGCCTGTATGCGGCGGCAAAGGAAAAGCACGGCGATAAGGCGGAAGAAGCGCTCGTGGAAGCCGTGCGCAAGACGGCGGGTAAGTTCAAGAAGCTCGGCGAAAAGGCATATGTCACCGCGCTTCTGCAGGAGCTTGGCGCAAGTGCCTTCTACGAGGGTGCGGAGCCCGCACCGGAGGGACTTGCTGCATCGATGGAGTCCGCCTTTGCCGAAGGCCTTGAAAAAACCAAAAAGAAGCACCGCCTATATGCTCTTGTCGGCGGTGCGGCGGCGGTATGCCTTGCAGTGGTCGTCGGTTTTGCCCTCCGCAGATCGGCTCCCTCCGGTGCCACCACCATGGAAGGCGCAAAGGAGTACACCTCCGGCGACTTTGTGCTGTCCAATGTGCATACAGTTAATGATTTTACCGGCTTTGACGGGGAATTTGATCATATGATCAAGCGAAACAATATGTATCAGTCATCCTCCACCGTCGCACCGGACGGTACAGTATGGCTCCTTTCGGTGTGCGATACGGATTTGGGCGCGGATACGGATACGCTCGGTCTCTATCGGATGACCGATACGGGTTGGGAACGGGTGTGTACCTTTGAATCCGAATTCAATGCCAGACCGGAGGGAACATGGATCCGCAAATATGCTGCGAAAAACTTTGTTTTCTGTGACAGCAACTCAAACCCTGTTGTATTCATGTATGACATGAACAAAGAGGTGTTTGTGGCATACCACTGTGACCGCCGCACGGGTAAGATCACGGATACGGCTGAAGTTCCGGTGCAAATCCAAAGCTTTGACGAAACGGCCGCAAACATTGTTGCCACCGTTGATGACGGCTGTGTTTATTTTGCCGCCTGCGCTTCCGGAGGCTGGATCGATATCTTTGCATACAATTTTGAGCGCTGCGAGTTTCAAACCGGCGGCGAGATTGTCGGCAGCACGGCTAATTTCGTGAATGCGATCGTTCACCGTGAGAATCGTACCTATCTTCTGATTGCCTGCGGTTATTTCTATGGCGCAGACGATGCGGTATACCTCTACAGGATCGATGACCTTTTTGAGGATTCACAGCGGCTCTCTCTGGAAAAACAGGTCTATTCGGGAACCTACCTTTCGCTGCCGCAGCCGAATGACGGAGCATCCATGCTGGTGGATGATGAGGGCAGAGTGTTTGTCTTTTTTACGGCTACCGATGATCCCTACGGAATCAACGGCGGCAAGTATGAGCACGTGCTGGAGGTCCTGTCCGCTGACGGGGAAAGCCTGTGCTCCCGTCGTTTCCCCGTTTTGAAAAACGGCAGGGATGCTCTAAACGGCGGAATTTTTATGGATCCGGACGGAACCCTGTATTTTATTGAGAGATATAGCAGGACAACCTATAAACAAATTACCATCGGTTCGATCTCCGGCGAAGGCTGGGAAAAATGTAAGGAAGCGGCATCCTTTACTGCTATAGAGAACTGTATGCTGCTGCAGCCGCAGTTCATAAGCGATCCGTTGGAAAAGGACGAGTTGTTTGTTGATCTTTTGGGCACATATCAAATCAATACGTTAATTCGATACGGCTATATGCGTCTGCAATTGAGGTAAAGAAAGATGAAAACGTTATTTAGTGCCAATTATAAACTAACTTTGAAATCAATCCTCCGCTCTCCGCTCTTTCTGATCGTTTTTGGCGCAACGATACTTCTTGCTTTTTACAAAATCAGAATGAAAGGAGGAACGCGTCTGTGTTCAAAACAAACTACAAAGCTACACTGAAAACATTATTTCGCTCTCCGATTACCCTGATTGCCTTTGGAACTACACTCCTGCTTGCGTATAGTCTGCGGAATGCGCACTCCTATATGGCAAGCATGTATGATCCAACCGTTGCTACGATTCGCAGCAATATCAGAGGTGAAGTTGAGACTGCATGTGTCAGGTTTTTTCCGGCTTTCACCGGAATTCTGATCTCTGCCTTTCTTCTATCGGATAAACAGAACGGCTTCAGCGATCTGATCGTCAGCAGCCGCAAGTCCATGCTCTCCATATATGTGTCCCGGCTCTGTGCGATTGCGACGGTG
>JAFXIE010000052.1 GCA_017533425.1 Clostridia bacterium
AAGAACTCCATCAAGATCATCGGCGACCATACTGACAAGTACGTTCAGGCTTACTTCCAGTATGACTCCAAGAAGACCTCCGGTATCACCATCTCCCACCTGCGCTTCGGTGATAACCCCATCAAGAGCCCCTACTACATCAACAAGGCCAACTTCGTCGCCTGCCACAACTCCGCATACCTCAAGAAGTATGACATGATCTCCGATGTCAAGCCCGGCGGAACCTTCCTGCTGGACTGCGCATGGAGCGCTGACGAGCTGGATGCCAATCTGCCCGCCGCCGTCAAGTCCTACATTGCGAACAACAACATCAAGTTCATCACCATCGACGCTACCACCATCGCCACCAAGCAGATCGGTAACGCCAAGGTTAAGAACACCGTTCTCCAGTCTGCCTTCTTCTCCCTGGCAAACATCCTCCCGAAGGATGAGGCCATCGAGTACATGAAGAAGGCTGCCTACAAGTCCTACATCAAGAAGGGTCAGGCCATTGTTGACCTCAACTACGCCGCCATCGATGCCGGCGCCGATGCCTACACCGTTGTGGATGTTCCCGAGGCATGGAAGACCTGCGCTCCCGATGCTCCCAAGGCTGCCTTTGCCTCCAAGAGAGCTGACCTGGAGAAGTTTGTCAACACCGTTGTCAATCCTGTGAACGCCATGGCCGGTGACAGCCTGCCTGTCTCTGCCTTCGAGGATTATGTTGACGGTACCTTCCCCCAGGGTTCCACCATCTCCGAGAAGCGCGGCGTTGCCGTCTACGTTCCCAGCTGGATCCCCGAAAACTGCATCCAGTGCAACAACTGCGCCTTTGTGTGCCCCCACGCTGCCATCCGTCCCTTCGCCATGACCGCTGAAGAGGCTGCTGCTGCTCCCGAGGCCACCAAGTTCACCGCAAAGCCCGTTCTCAAGACCGAGTACAAGTTCACCATGGCCATCTCCCCCGCGGACTGCATGGGCTGCACCCTCTGCGTGAAGGCTTGCCCCGTCACCGCCAAGGCCATCAAGGACGGCACCGACAAGAAGGCCATCGAGATGGTTCTCGCCTCCACCCAGGCCGACCAGCAGGCTCCCTGGGATTACGCCGTTGCCAATGTCTCCGAGAAGAAGGAACTTATCAACAACACCGTCAAGGGCACCCAGTTCAAGCAGCCCCTCCTCGAGTTCTCCGGCTCCTGCGCCGGCTGCGCCGAGACCTCCTATGCCCGTCTCATCACCCAGCTCTTCGGTGAGCAGATGTACATCTCCAATGCCACCGGCTGCTCCTCCATCTGGGGCGGTTCCGCACCTGCAACTCCCTACACCGTCAACCGCGAGAGCGGCAAGGGTCCCGCCTGGGGCAACTCCCTCTTCGAGGATAACGCCGAGCACGGTCTGGGTATCCACCTTGGCCAGAAGACCATCCGCAACCGCCTGATCGGCTATGTTGAGGAAATGCTGGCCTCCGACAAGGCTTCCGATGCCTTCAAGGCTGCCGCCCAGGCCTTCCTGGACACCAAGGACAGCTCCACCAAGAACGCTCCCGCTGCCGCGGCTCTCATCGTTGAGCTCGAGAAGGCTGCTGCCGAGGGCTGCCCCGTGGCTCCCAAGATCCTTGCTGAGAAGGATTACCTCGCCAAGACGTCCGTCTGGATCTTCGGTGGTGACGGTTGGGCCTACGTTATCGGCTTCGGTGGTCTGGACCATGTCATCGCCTCCGGCGAGGATGTCAACATCATGGTCTTCGACACCGAGGTTTACTCCAACACCGGCGGTCAGGCCTCCAAGGCTTCCAACATCGGTCAGGTTGCTCAGTTTGCCGCTGCCGGTAAGGCCATCGGCAAGAAGGATCTCGCTGAGATCGCCATGTCCTACGGTTACGTCTACGTTGCACAGGTCGCCATGGGCGCGGATATGAACCAGCTGCTCAAGGCTCTCACCGAGGCTGAGGCCTATAACGGTCCCTCCATCATCATCGGCTACGCTCCCTGCGAGATGCACGGCATTAAGGGCACCATGCAGAACTGCCAGCTGGAGATGAAGAAGGCTGTCGAGTCCGGCTACTGGCAGATGTTCCGCTTCAACCCGGCTCTGAAGGCCGAGGGCAAGAATCCCTTCTCCCTCGACTCCAAGGCGCCCACCGCAAGCTACATCGACTTCATCAAGTCCGAGAACCGCTACAACCGTCTGGCCAACCAGTTCCCCGAGCGTGCTGAGGCTCTCTTCGCCAAGGCTGAGGCAACTGCCAAGGCTAAGTACGAGAAGCTGACCCGCCTGGTCAAGCTCTACGAGGTCGAGGAGTAATCCGTAAACCTCCGCACAGCGGAAAAACCCATCAAAAACGCCGCAGGCCTTCCGCCTGCGGCGTTTTTTTGTGACTCTGTCACGGAAAGACCCCGCCGTTTTGCGGTATACTAAAGGCAAAGAAAGAAAAGGAGCCGAAAAAATGACAGAAGAAAGAAAAATGTACGATATAATCATTCTCGGCGGCGGCCCGGCGGGCTATACTGCCGCCCTGTATGCCGCGCGGGCTGGGCTGGAGGCTCTGGTGCTGGAGCGGCTGTCGGCCGGCGGGCAGATGGCCCTGTCCCATCAGATCGACAACTACCCCGGCTTTGAGGAAGGGATCGACGGCTTTACCCTCGCCGATAAGATGAAGCGCCAGGCCGAGCGCTTTGGCGCCCGGAGCCGCAGCACCGAGGTGCAGGCCGTCAGCCTTTCCGAATCTCCCAAGCGGATTGTCACCGACAGCGGCGAATATTTTGCCAAAACGGTTGTCATCGCCACCGGCGCAAATCCGCGCAAGCTCGGGCTTCCGGCGGAGGAGATGCTGCTGGGACGCGGCGTGGGCTACTGTGCCTCCTGCGACGGAATGTTTTACCGGGGGAAGACGGTGGCGGTGGTCGGCGGCGGAAATACCGCCGCATCGGATGCGATGCTGCTTTCCCGCGTTGCCAAAAAGGTTTACCTCGTCCATCGCAGGGACTCCCTCCGCGCTACCCGTGTGTACCATGAGCCGCTGGAAAAGGCGGAAAATGTGGAGCTTTGCTGGAACTGCGAGGTGACGGAAATTCTGCATGAAAGCCGCGTCACCGGCCTTCGGCTGCGGGATGTGCGCACGGGGGATACGCGGGAAATCTCCTGCGACGGTCTCTTTATCAGCATCGGCCGGCAGCCGGTGACGGAATTTCTGGCCGGACAGCTGCCCCTGAGCCCGGAGGGATATATCCTCGCCGGCGAAGACACCCGCACGGCCATCCCCGGCGTTTTCGCCGCGGGTGATGTGCGGCAAAAGGCCCTTCGCCAGGTGGTAACGGCGGTGGCCGACGGCGCCGCTGCCGTGACGGCGGCAGAAGAGTTCCTTGCGGGCGGTCTGTGATGCGCCCCGGGGTGACCGATGGTTGAAAATGCAGTAAAAAATTAAAAAATAATGTGGTCACGGGCTTTTTTTTCCTGTGTTCCTATGGTATAATTAACCTGTCTGTATATACAAATTTGCAGACAGGTTTTTTATATGTTTTTTTTCCAAGCACATGTATCATCATGTGCCTTTCAATTTACGGAGCGCTTTGATGCTGAAGCTTTTTTATCCAACCTATTATTTTTCCCATGCCTGGGAAATCACGCCGGAATTTCTGCGGGCGCAGGGGATCCGTGCGGTGCTTTCCGATCTGGACGATACCCTGACCTGCCACGACAGTCAGGAGCTCGCCCCGGAATATGCCGCGTGGCTTGCCCGCCTGCAGGCGGAGGGCATTGCGCTCTGCATCCTCTCCAACAATGCGGAGGCGCGCATCCGTCCCTTCTGCGAGAGAAACGGCCTGCAGTATACCCCCAAGGCAAAAAAACCCCTGCGTGCGGCAGCCCTTGCGACGGCGGAACGCCTCGGCGCAAAGCCGGAGGAGACCCTGCTTCTCGGCGATCAGATTTTTACCGATATTCTCTGCGGCAAAAACGCAGGCATGCGAACTGCCGCCGTTCCCCCCATCGGCCGGAAGGCGACCAAATTCATTGCCTTCAAGCGGTGGGTTGAAAAACCCGTTTGGCGCGCCTATTTCCGGCAGCGCAAGGAGGAAGTATGAGCATTCATTTTGGACCCGCCGGAAATGAGGATGCCTTCGCGAAGGCCGGGCATAAGTCCTCGCTGGATGCCCCGGCCTATGTGGCCGCCCTGGGGCTGAATGCCTACGAATACCAGTGCGGCCGCGGCGTCAACATCGGCGCAGACAAGGCAAAGCTTCTCGGCGAGCGCGCCGCAGCGCACGGTGTGCAGATCTCGCTGCATGCCCCCTATTTTATCTCCCTTGCCTCTCCTGAGGAGAAAAAGCGGGAAAACAGCATACGGTATATTCTTGAATCCTGCGCCGCGGTGGATGCCATGGGCGGAAACCGCGTCATCATCCATCCCGGTGCCCCGGTGGGCAAGCCCCGGGAGGAGGCCATGGTGCTGGCTCTGGAGACCATGCAGGCCGCCCGCGCCGCGGCGGATGCCGCCGGCTTTTCCCACATTCTGCTCTGCCAGGAAACCATGGGCAAGCAGAATCAGCTGGGCACCCTTGCGGAGGTTTGCAATTTCTGCCGCCTGGCCGATGGCATTATCCCCTGTGTCGATTTCGGTCATATTAACGCGCGGGAGGGCGGAAGCCTCGCAACCCGGGAAGATTTTGCCTCCCTGCTTGACCGTCTTGCGGATGGTGTGGGCGAAGAAAAGGCCCGCATCTTCCATTCGCATTTTTCCCACATTGAATACAGCACCGGCGGAGAGGTTCGCCACCTGACCTTTGATGAGGAGGTCTACGGCCCCTTCTTTGAGCCCCTGGCCGAGGAGCTGGCCCGGCGCGGCTGGACACCGACCATCATCTGCGAGTCTGCGGGAACGCAGGCGCAGGATGCCGCCCGTATGCAGGCCGCCTATCTTGCGGCGTGCGCTGCGAAATAAATTCCGAAAGAAAGGCGAAATAAGCTATGATCGAGCGCAATCTCAAGGCCATCCGCGAAAAGCTCGCCGCCCGCGGGCTGGATGCCATGCTCATAACCGACGATATCACCCGCCGCTATGTGACGGGTATGCCCGACAGCGCCGGCGCGGTGCTGGTGGGCAAAGCGCAGGCGGCGGTGATCACCGATTTCCGCTATATCGAGGCGGCGCAGTGCTGCAAGCCTGCCTTCTCGGTGGAAATGATCGAAAAGCGGGACGGATACGGCGCCGCGGCAAAGGCACATTTTGATGCCTGGGGCGCAAAGCGCATCGGCTTTGAGGACGACCGCATGACCGTCGCCGATTATAAGACCTGGACGGCTGCCTTTGATGCGGAATGTGTCGCCGCCGGCGACATCATCTCCGATCTGCGCGTCCGCAAGACCGAACAGGAGATCGAAAGCCTTGTGGCAGCCCAGCGCCTGGCGGAGCGTGCCTGGGAAAAGATGCTCGGCTGCATCCGTCCCGGCATGTCGGAGATCGAGCTGCGGGGCGAGCTGGCTGCCATTTGCTACCGGCTCGGTGCGGAAAATATGTCCTTTGATACCATTGTGGCCTCCGGCCCCAATTCCTCCCGTCCCCATGCCGTTCCCGGCGAGCGCCGGGTGCAGGCGGGTGACTTTATCACCTTTGATTTCGGCGTCTGCGTCAATGGCTACTGCTCCGATATGACCCGCACCGTGGCCGTCGGCGGGGTAAGCGATGAGATGCGCCGTATCTACGATATCGTTCTGCGCGCCCAGCTTGCGGCGGAGGAGATGCTCCGCGCCGGCGTGTCCTACACGGATTTTGACGGCTGCGCCCGCGATATCATCAAGGCCGAGGGCTATGGCCCCAATTTCGGCCACAGCCTATCCCACGGCATCGGCCTGGAGATCCACGAGGCGGCCTACACCTCCGATTCCGACAAGATCCTGCCCGCGGGCTCCGTGGTCAGTGTCGAGCCGGGCATTTATCTGGAGGGTCGCTTCGGCGTCCGCATTGAGGATATGGCGCTGGTCTGCGAGGATGGCTGCCGCATTCTCACCGATTGCCCCAAGGAGCTCATCATCCTGTAAAGGCGTTTTCCCTGCGGGGGATCCCGCAATTTGAATAGAGACATTAATGAAGAAAGGAATTTCTCATATGCTGACTGTTGAAACTACGGAAGTCGAGGGTCTTCACGCAATACCTGTGGGCGAGCTTGGCATTGCCGCCATGCGCGGCTGCGAGGAGCTTGCCGGAAAGGTCAACGCCTATCTCAATCGCGTCCGCACCCAGGCCAAGGAGCAGGGCGTCATCCCCAACACGGCGGAGTTTGCCGACTATGTGAAGGAAGATTACTGTGTGGATGTGGCCTGCCCCCGCTTCGGTTCCGGCGAAGGCAAGGGCATCATCAAGCAGTCTGTCCGCGGCACCGACCTCTTCATCCTCTGCGATACCTTCAATTACGGTGTTACCTACCGTATGTACGGCAAGGAAGTCGTTATGAGCCCCGATGACCATTATCAGGATATCAAGCGCATCATTTGCGCCGCCGCCGGTAAGGCTCGCCGCATCAATGTCATCATGCCCATGCTCTATGAGGGTCGTCAGCATCGCCGCAGCGCCCGCGAGAGCCTGGACTGCGCCGTCGCCCTGCAGGAGCTGGTCTCCATGGGCGTGGACAACATCATCACCTTTGATGCCCACGACAGCCGCGTGCACAATGCCATTCCTCTGGCCGGCTTTGAGAATGTCCAGCCTGCCTATCAGATGATCAAGGCCATGGTCAACAACGTTCCCAACCTGCATTTTGACCGCGACCACATGATGGTCATCTCCCCCGACGAGGGCGGTATGTCCCGCTGCATCTTCTATTCCACCGTGCTCGGCGTGCCCCTCGGCATGTTCTATAAGCGCCGCGACTACACCCGCATCGTCAATGGCCGCAACCCCATCGTCAAGCATGAATTCCTCGGCGAGAGCGTGGAGGGTAAGGATCTCATCATCGTGGACGATATGATTTCCTCCGGCGATTCCGTTCTCGATATCGCAAACCAGCTCAAGGCAAAGAATGCCGGCCGCATCTTCGTCTGCACCTCCTTCGGCCTCTTCACCGAGGGGCTTGCCTCCTTCGACGAGGCCTACGAGAAGGGTCTCATCGAAAAGGTCTTCACCACCAACCTCATCTACCGCACCGAGGAGCTGCGCGCCCGCCCCTGGTACTGCGAGGTGGATATGTCCAAGTATATCGCCTATCTCATCAACACCCTCAACCACGACCTTTCCCTCTCCGAGCTGCTGGATCCCTCCAAAAAGATCCACAAGTTCCTCGGCGACCGGGGTCTTGCATAAGAAACAGAACAGAAGCGCCCGATCCGGAATGGATCGGGCGCTTTTTTTGCCGGTGATTCAGCCTATGTTCTGTTCGATTTCGCGGATGCGGCGGCCGCCGAAGATGAGCAGCCCCGCGCCCACAAGGAAGAGCAGGATAAGGCTCAGGATGCCGACGCTGGCGCGGTCGGTGAGCATGAAAAAGAGGGAATAGAGCAGGGGACCCACCACGGCGGCAAACTTTCCGAAGACATCAAAGAAGCCAAAGTATTCATTGGAGCGCTCCGGGGGAATGAGCCGACCGAAATAGGAACGGGAGAGCGCCTGAATGCCGCCCTGTACGGTGCCAACCAGGAAGGCAAGCACCCAGAAGAGGGTGGAGGCGGTCTTCGCGGCATCGGTATAGCCGTCGATGGCCTCGGATTTCAGCAGTTCGGGAGAAATATCCGCCCAAAGGGCGTCCAGGGCGGTGCGGGCACGCGCCGCGGCCTCCGGCGAGGAGAAACGATAGCCGCCGCTGCGCAAATCTTCCGGGGAGAGAATGCGGCCTGCTGCCATATCAAAGAGGCCGCTTCCGTCCTCTGCGCGGAAAATGTGCTGCCGGGCCTCCACGCTCTCCGCAGAGAGGGACTGCCGGCCGTCGGAAACCAGTCCCGCAACCAGATCTTCCCATGCGGCGCGGTCATCATCCGCTGAGAAGCTCTCCGCATAGGGCTCGGCGGCGCTGCGCACCAGCCGGGCATAATCGGTTTGGAAGGGCTCCACCATCTGACCCATCAGGAAGCCGACGCAGCAGATGGCGACATACACGCCGATGGCGCCGACGATGAGCCGCAGGGCGCCGAGACGGTCGGAGAGGCGGCTGAAGAGGATGGAGAAGGGGACGGCCACCACCTGGGTCACCACCAGCGCCAGCACCATGCCGGTGCTGCCGAGGCCAAGGGTGGAGCCGTAGTTTGTGGAAACGCTGATGACGGTGTTGACGCCGTCAATGTAGAAGAAATAGGAAAGCATAAAGAGCAGCAGACCGCGCTCGGAGAGGATGGCGCGGGCGGTGCCGAAAAGGTTCGCAAAGGCTGCGCGCACAACGCTGCCGCTCTCGCGGGGCACGGAATAAACCTGCCGCACATTCCGCAGCATGGGAATGGAGAAAAGCGCCCACCATACCGGAACGATGAGGATGGAGAAGCGGATTCCGAAGGTGGAATAATCGGTCAGAAGCAGCACGGCGATGGAGGCAAGGAAGGGAATGGTGCTGCCGCCGATGTAGCCCATGGCATATCCCCAGGAGGAGACGCGATCCATGCGCTCCCGGGTGGTAACATCCGTCAGGAAGGAATCATAGAAGAGATTTGCGCCGGAGTAACCGATGTGGGAAATGACATAGCCGACCAGCATCAGCTGCCAGGTGCCCGCAAAGGCCATCAGCCCGGTGAAAAAGAGACCAAAAAGAAGGCAGGCGGTGAAAAGCTTCTTTTTCATCCGGGGAAAATCGCCGACGGAGCCGAGGATCGGAGCCAGCAGGGCGATAATGAGGGATGCGGCGGAGACGGCGATGCCGTACCATTTGTCGCCCACGTCATCGGCCATGTTTGCGTAGACGATGGGGAAAATGGCGGCCATGATGTTGGTTGCGTAGACGGAATTAGCCCAGTCGTAAAGGATCCAGCTTTTTTCAGCCCGGGTAAAGCGCGAGGCAGGAGGCTTCTTCATAAAAATATCCCTTTCCGGACTCTCCCTTTATTCTCTGTCAATGCCGAAGCGGACGAAGGAGTAGCGCGCAAGGTATGCGGGGCAGACGGTGCCCTTCCATTCCTTTTCATAGGAGAAGGTGTTGGGGCCGACGCTGGTGGGCTCGGGATTCTCCCGGTGGAAGGGACCCATCAGATTGCGCAGGGCGCAGCAGGGGCTGAGGACAATGTCGTTCTTTCCCTCCCGCAGCCAGGGGGTGAGATCCATATGGGTATCAAAGATGAGGGTTCCGGCATCACAGCCGTTGACCTCCACGCCCATGACCGCCCAGCGGCCGCCGGGAAGAAGCTCTGCGGGATCGCCGGGCTTCCAGTCGAGGGTGGTGCGCAGGCGCACACGGCCGCCATAGAAGGGGTAGCCGTCCTTAACCAGGCTGGTGGGGTCAACCTCGGCGCGCTGCGCCGTCAGGCGGAAGCCGCCGGTGTAGATCTCGGAAAAGCGGGGGCCGGAGGTGAAGGCGTCGGCATCGGTGGCAACGGCAAAGGAGCCGAAGAGATAGATGTTTTCGATCTCGGTGTCAAAGCAGAGGCAGTTGCGAACGCTCTCGCTGCCGCCGCCGTAGAGAACCTCAAAGACCTCGTCGCGCTGGAAATAATCCATGGAGAGGAGAATCTCGTTTTCTCCCGTCACCACGGCATCGGCGGCATCAAAGGTCAGGAAGCGGTGGTCGATGCGATGCTCGGGCAGGGTGGGAAGGTTCTTTCCGTTGAGGGTGATGGAGAGTCCCTTCGCAGGCTCTGCCACCAGCAGAAGCTTTTCGGGGCAGATATCCGCCGTGAAGCGGAAGGCGAGGGTGATGCGCCCGGCAAAGCGGTCAAAGAGCAGGTTGTCGCGGATGCACTCGATGGGGCGCTCCTCGGTGAATTCGCCGCCGTTTACGGAGAGACGGGCGCGGTCGAGGGTCATCATGTTCTCCGGGAGCTCATCAAAGGTGAAGCCGCCGGAAAGGGAAATGGCCTTCCAGGTGCGGAAGGGAAGCTCGTAATCCAGGGCGGCGGGGGTGGCCGACTCGATGATGACCACCGCATGGCCGGCCTCCAGCTGCAGCCGGGCGGCAAGATCTGTGCCGTCGCAGCGGCTCCTCAGGGCAGACAGGGAGAGATCGTCCATGGAAAGCAGCGCGGCATTGCCGAAATCGCGCAGGTGCAGCGCAAGCTCCATATCCTCCCCGGTGAGATTCTTCAGATACAGCAGCTTTCCGCCTTCGCCGCGGCGCAGCTGCGCCCGCAGCCCGCAGGCCAGCTCACCGCCGCGGGTGATATGCAGGGGAGAAGCCTCTGCAAGGGCATCAAGGGTGATGTTTGCCGCGATGTCGGAAAGGTCGGCGGGATGTCCGTCCACGCGGGTGGGCATACGGCCGAAGGCGGCAAGCTTTCCGCCGGCGCGGAGGTATTCCCGCAGCAGGGCAACGGTGGATGCATCCAGCGTGTCGCAGTCCGGGATGAGAACATAGGAATAGCGGCAGGCGCCCACGCGCAGCCCGTCGCCCTCCACGGCGGCCATGTCGGCCATCAGGCGCTCATCGCCGAAATGGTAGGGAATCTGGCGGTCACCCAGCCAGGAAAGCAGCTCCCGCAGCTCCCGGTCGTTATCGGCAAGGGAGGTGTTGTCCTTGCGCTTGTAGCGCAGATAGGCGGAATGCATGGGATGGATGACCAGAACATCCGCAGCCTCGCTGCCGTAGGAAAGGGCGGCACCGAGATGGTTGAAATAGCGGTTGAAATCGGCCAGCTCATCCTGCCACTGCAGGGTTTCGGAATAGTGGGCGGGATAGTCGCGCTTGCGCTGTCCGCGGGAGGAATAGGGATAGAGATGCTGGCACATCATGTTCAGCCCGCCGACATACTGCAGCTCCGCAATGTTGCGCAGCTCCCGGGGAGAAACATCCCAGCCGCAGCAGGCAAAGGTCTCAGTGATGGCGCGATCCTTGCGAAGCTGGGCGCAGACGCTGCCGATCTGCTTGGCGGCAAGGTCGGTGTTCAGGCCGCGGCCGAGATAGTCGATGCCGGGCAGATGCTCAAAGGCATAGACGGGCATCACGCCGCCGCAGCACATCATCTGACCGCCGAGGCCCCATTCCTCAATGCCGTGGCCGGTGAGCTGCACGCCGTTTTCCTCGCACCAGTTGTAAACCGGCTTCATAAAGCCGTTGATGAAGAGATCGTGGCAGA
The DNA here is from genome assembly GCA_017533425.1 of Clostridia bacterium. GTDB lineage: Bacteria > Bacillota > Clostridia > Oscillospirales > QAMX01 > RGIG1911. The sequence goes on from JAFXIE010000052.1 coordinate 11,176, forward strand.
GGGAATAGTAATCGTAGCGCATGGCCTCGCAGCCCTCAAAGTCCCAGAAGAGGGCGGGAAAGGCCTGGCGGATGTCGTAGCCGTAGCGCTCGGCAAAGGCGTCGGGCAGAATGCGGGAATAGGGGGTCGACCAGCGGAAATACTGCGGCTCATCGGTGAAAAAGCCGGGCATATGGGTGCCGAAATCCGCGGCGGGGATGCGGCGCTTGTATTCCTCATGGGTGCAGGCAAGGAATTTATCCGTCACGGCGGGGTTCATGGTGTCCACATAGGTCTTGTCCACCCGCAGCCGGACGACATAATAGCGGGTGCCCTCTTCGGCGGGGCCGTCGATGCGGGTGCAGCCGCCGTCATCCATGCGGTAAACGGCGAGAACCTTTTCGTCCGAGGGGAAGGCATCCTCCACGGCGGGCTCAAGACCCAGGGCGTGGTTTTCCGCATCCTTCAGCAGTACACCGCCGGCAAAGCCGCTGGGCCAGCCGTTTTCGTCGTAGGACCAGGCCTCCATGCCCTGCTTTTTTGCCTCATCGATGCAGGCGAGAATGGCGCGGAACCATTCATCGGAGAGATACTCGGTTTCCAGGCCGCCGCGGGCATGCATAAAAAAGCCGCCCATCCCCAATTCCTTCATTCTGCGGATCTGTGCGCGGAGCGATTCGGGCTCCAGGCGGTCATTCCAGCTCCAGAAGGGGATCGAGGCGTGGGTGGGGCTTGTTTTTTGAATGTGTTCTACAATACGGTGTTCCGACATGGTGGGACTCCCTTCGTATGTGTAAAGATCTATACACATATTCTACAGGAAATGTCGAAAAAAAGCAACGGAATCGCGAAATTATTCTGCCGCCTCGGCGATGGCGCGCTCCAGAATTTCCACGGCGGAGGCAACGCAGTCCCCGCAGGAGCGGGAGGCATAGTATTCGCGGGTGCGGGCGGCCGGCGTGGGGTCATCGGGGCCGGCGGTTTTCAGGCCGAGGATGTTGCGGCAGAGGATGTCGCCGTTCTCCTCCCGGAAGGCGGCGGCCAGCGCCTGAATGCGGGCGTAATGCTCCTTTTTTGCGCCGTTATCCCTGGGATCGTAATCCCCCCAAAGGGCGCCGGCGGCGAGGAAAATGCCGGAAAGGGCGCCGCAGACCTCGCGCATGCGTCCCATGCCGCCGCCAAAGGAGGAGGAGAGGCGCAGGGAGGTTTCGTAATCGATGCCGGTAAGATCGGAGAAGGCCGCAAAGACGGCCTGGGCACAGTTGAGCCCGTCCTCAAAGAGGGCTTTTGCATGGGCGGCACGTTCGGTCATATTTTTTGTCTCCTTTTTGAAATTTTTGGAAAGAAAAGGAGCAGCCGTTTGCGGGCTGCTCCGAAGAAATACGTGCGGTCAGTTGGGAAGCTTGACGGTGTAGCCCACGAGGGTGACCAGATAAACGGCGAGAACACCCAGCAGGATGGGCAGGAAATTGGGCAGGAAGTAGCAAACCGCGGCGGCCAGGACAACGGCGATGAGCATCACCTTGGGGCCTGCAAGGGTGGCCTTCGCGCCGCAAAGCTCCACGCGGCCAAGCTTGCCGCCGCTCTTGCGGGCCAGGGTGGTCAGCACCAGGACGGCTGCGCCGAGGAGAATGGCGATGAGACCGTAGGTCAGCGCCTGATAGGGGCGGGAGTTCTGGCGGCAGTAGCTCTCCAGATACAGGAAGAAGATGGCTGCTGCGGTGTACAGGGAGGTCAGGGAGAACTCACGCTGGTAGATGTAATAGATGATTGCGAGAACGCACACGGCGGGATAGGCAAAATAGAGAATGCCAACGGCAAAGGTGCGCATGAAATAGAGGAAAATCATGGAGGCCAGGAAGAAGGCTGCGCCAACCGTCACATCGATGCCGAGGAAGAGGGTCTGGCTGGCGGGCTTGCCCTTCTTTTTCTGCAGGATGGTAAGCACGATGCCGCCGGCCAGGGCGAGAACGCCAACGCCGATGAGAATCTTGATGAGGGGGAGCTTCACCAACAGGGCGCCGGGGGAATCCACATACCGGCCCAGGGGAATGAGGGCCAGGATGGAAATGAGGGCGAGGGTGAAGATAATGATGATGCGATAGGAGATAATATCCTTCGCTCTTTCTTCGCTGGAAAGCTTAGCCATAGATGATTACACCTTCATTTAACAATAATAATCCGAAACTTGCAAAACAGAGTGAGCAGTTGCTTTCAACATATGCTACACGATACGACAATTATAGCACAGCCGGAAACAAAAGTCCAGTTTTGATTTTGATATTTAGCCGCGATCCTTCATCTTTGCCTCAAAGCTCATGAATTTGCGGGTGATAATCCACGAGGGGGTGACGATTTTGGACAAGGTCTGCACCACATTTTCGCCGCCCAGCTCCCGGTCGAGGCTGCGGATGTTCTCCGCCGTGTCGCCGGCATAGACATAGATCTTTGCATAGGCCTCGTGCCGGGTGGGATCGGCCATGCGGCGCACCAGCGGGATAAAGAAGCAGAGCCAGAGCAGGAAAAGAATGGCCCAGAAGAGCAGATCGGTCTTCAGCGAGGCAAAAATCTCACCGCCCGCATCGAAAAACACGGGGATAAACCGGTCGGCATCGATGCCGGAGGCCTCAGATGCCACCTTCAGGATATCCTTGGGCAGGTAGCAGAGCATTCCGGAAAGGGTTGTGCTCTCACTTCCCACAGGCTGCTTTGTGAGCAGATATCTGTCCCCAAAGCGCAGCAGGACATATTCAATGTAGGATTTTCCCGCGCTCTGTGCATCCTCGGGCAGCTCCGTGTTGCCGGGAAGGCCGCTGAGATCGATGGTAGGCACATCGTTCTTGACGGGAACGATGCCGGAGGGCAGAATTTCCTCCGCCGTCAGCGAAAAGCGGCACTGCAGCCGCCGGACAACGCAGACGCGCTTGAGATAGACGTTGCCGCGGTATTCCTCCGAGTTTTCATAGGTGGCGGAAAAGGGCAGCCGCAGGGAGAGGCTTTCCTCCGTCAGGGCAGAACCTCTCCGGCGGGCATTTCAACGGCAGCCTGCCGGGAAAAAAAGGTCTTGACGGCGAAGGGATAGATGAACAGGGAAAGCAGCAGGCCGAAGAGCACCAGCATGAGGATCAGCTGGTTTCGGTTGCACCGGCGGATTTCCCGCAGGACAAAGCTGTTTTTCAGTGTCCAGCTCTCTTCGTCATACTGCAGATAGGGCTTGAATTTTGCCATGCAGAGCTCCTTATATCACACAAGACGGAGGGCAGGATCAGTACTGTCTGCCCCAGACCACCATATGCTTTGCCGGCTTGCCGCAGCAGGCGCAAACGTCGGAAAGCTTTTCCTCGGTGAAGGGAATGCAGCGGGATTTCACGCCGCCGGTTTCGTCCTTGAGCTGATCCTCGCAGGCGGAATCGCCGCACCACATGGCCTTGATGTAGCCGGGCTTGTTGGCGGCGATGTCGAGGAATTCCTCGTGGGTGCGGGCGATGTGGGTCTTCTCCTCGAGGTTCTTGCGCACGCGCTCGGAAAGTTCCTCGTGCACTTGGTCGAGCATCTGCTGAACCTCGGCGGCGATGTTGTCGAGGCTGACAAACTTCTTCTCGCGGGTGACGCGGCTGACAAGTACGCAGGAATTGTTCTGAATGTCGCGGGGACCGATCTCCAGACGGACGGGAACACCCTTCATCTCATACTGGCTGAACTTCCAGCCGGCGGAGTTGTCAGAATCGTCCAGCTTGACGCGCAGTCCGGCATCCAGGAGGCGGTCGCGCAGGGCGCCGGCAGCCTCCAGCACGCCCTCCTTATGCTGGGCGGCGGGGATGATGACCACCTGGATGGGGGCGACACGCGGCGGCAGAATGAGGCCGGAATCGTCGCCGTGGGCCATGATGATGGCGCCGATCATGCGGGTGGAAACGCCCCAGGAGGTCTGGTGGGGATGCTTCAGGGTGTTGTCGCGGTCGGTGAAGGTGATGCCGAAGGCCTCGGCAAAGCCGGTGCCGAAATAGTGGGAGGTGC
>JAFXIE010000053.1 GCA_017533425.1 Clostridia bacterium
GATGCCGTCGCTCTTTAAGAGCACATGGTCGATGGAATTTTCGGTAATTTCGAGATTTCCCTTGATGAGGTCGGTGATTTTGACCTTATTTTCGGAGTTTCCCACCGAGCGGAAGCGCAGCACATAGGGCTTGCCCGCCGCGAGGTTTGCCTCCACTTCTTCATAAGTAAGATCCCGGCAGCGGACATATTCGCCGTAGTAGCCGGGGGTGACCTTCGCCGCCTCCTGGCGGGCACGGAGGGCATCCAGCTCCTCCGCCGTGCAGAAGCAGGGGTAGGCATGGCCGTTTTCCACCAGATATTTGGCATAGCACTGGTAGATCTCCTTGCGGTCGCTCTGGCGATAGGGGCCATAGTCGCCGCCGTGGACGATGCTCTCGTCAAATTTGATGCCGAAATGCTCAAAGGCACGGATGATATCCATCTCGGCGCCCTCGACCTCACGCTTCTGGTCGGTATCCTCGATGCGAAGCATGAAAACACCGCCCGACTGGTGGGCCAGACGCTCACAGACGGTCACCGGGAAGAGACCGCCGAAATGCACAAAGCCGGTGGGGCTCGGCGCAAAGCGGGTGACCTTCGCACCCTCGGGGAGATTGCGGGGGGGATACTTTTCCTCGTAATATTCCGGCGTAACCTTCACATCGGGATAGAGCAGCTCCGCCAGTTTCTTGTAATCCATATTATTTATCCTCCAAAAGGGATTTCTTCTTTTTTGTGCCGAGGCTCATGGCCCGGCTGAGCTTGCCGCGCATTTCATAGCGCAGGGAAAGACGGCGGCGAACCTGCTCCGCCAGCTGCCGAAGCTCCTCCTCGCTGCCCGCAAGCAGTTCCAGCTCCAGCTCCGCAAAATGCCGGACAAGACGACCCCGCTTCAGCTCTCCGCGGTCGATGGCCGCCTCCACGCGAAGCTCCCCGCGGGAGATTTCGCAGCGGCGGCGAACATAATCGGTGCCCGCAATGGGCACAAGCCGGGTTCTTCCCGCGATGACATCCTCCACCGGGGGGAGTTTTTCGGGGATGTGCAGGGAGGCCAGGGCTGCGGGGATGTCCTCGCCGTCAAAATCCGCCTCCCACTCGTGTCTTGTGCCGCCGGGAGCGGCGGTTTTGACGGTGACGATATTCCGACCGTCCACTCTGCGGTGCCGCAGGGCGATGCGCGCACGGCGGACGGCGCCGTCAGAGGAGTCAAAATAGGTGTTTTCCTGCAGATGATCGCTCCAGGGGCCGCAGGTTACCCCATCGATCGCTGCGATGGCGCGCTCCATGCGCACACTGCGCATCCGGATGGGCAGCACCATCTTGATTTCAAATTCAATGGCCATCGCTCAGCGCACCTCTCCGCCCGCATAGCGGGATGGATCCTTAACCCATTCCAGGAAAAGGAAAACGCCAAGGCACAAGACCGGAACCAGCGCAAAGGGAACGGACATGCGCCATGCACCGAGGGAAACGGCGGCAAAGCCGCAGGCTCCGGCAAGGGCAGGCAGGGAGAAGAAAAGCAGGGTCAGAACAAGGCTGATACCCACCGCCGCATAGGCCGCCGGATGGCGCCGCAGAAGGCCGGAGGGGGAAATGCTGATGCCGACGCCATAGGAGAAGACCTGCAGCGGGGTGGATAGGAGAATGGCGGCCACCGCGAGGCTGAGGGCTTGTCCCGCCTGTTCGGGATACATCAGCGGCACGGAAATGAGCGGCACACTTGCCGCGGCAACCGAGAGGATCCAGCAGGCCGTGGAGAAAACCCGTTTATTCCGGCTCCGCTGTCTGTCGCGGCCCATTTCCTTCGGGGTTTCGCTGTTTTTATACATCAGGGAAACGCACAGCGCTGCGACCCAGCCGAAGATGCCGCAGAAAAGCACGGCGGCGGGGGTCATGCAGGCGGCAAAGGAGCGGGTGGTGATGCCGCAAAGCACCGGCCAGAGAATACCGGCGGCAAGAATGCCCAGCCGCGCCGCGGCAAAGCCCTGGGCGGCGCGCTCGGCGTTGCGGCGCATCTTGATGCAGAGCAGGAGCTTCTCGCAGCTCTCTCTGCCGGAGAAGGCGGCCTGGACGGAGCTGCCGCCGCAGGCAATCTCCCGGGTGCCGATGTAGGCAGGGCGGTGCTTTTCCGCCCGGAAGGCCTCCAGAATATGTTCCGTCTCGGCGGAGGAAATCTCCGCAAAGAGCCGATGGGATACGATTTCCTTATTGTCCGGGGGAATGTTGCGTCCGGACAGCTCCCGCCCGGTCATAAACCGGGTGACGGAGAGGCCGCTCATTTCCGCAAGGCCGAAGATCATCTCCCGCCCGCCGGTGCCGGCAAAGCAGACATCCAGTCCGGCCTCCCTCATGGCGGTCACGGTGCGGCGCAGATCCCCCTCCCGGGAAAGACCAAAGCCCACAATGCCGAGAAAGACGGTGGCATTGGAGCCGGGGGTGTGCATGGCATAGGCAAAGGGGCGGCAGCCGCGGTTTTTCATCACAAGGCGAGCCTTTGCGATGGACTCCAGCTCCTCGCGGGTCATGGGCGCGATGGAGCCCTGATAGCAGAAATGGGTGCAGCGGGGCGCGATATCGCCGCAGCTGCCCTTCAGGAAGTTGACCGGGGTCTCCCCCTGCCGCTCGCGGCTGACGGTCATGCCGTTTTCCTCCCGCTGCTCGAGAATGCGGAAGGCAGCCTCGCTTTTGCTGTGCTTCAGGCGAAGCTCGGAGAGGGAATTGATATTGACGCCGTCGCCGAGGCAGCTCATAACGGCATGCAGAAGATGCCTCTGATCCGCCGCATCCAGCGCGCCCATGTGGCGCACCTCGCCGGCGTAGAAAAACTTGGGAGGGAGAAGATCCGAACGGGAGAAAACATCGGGATTGATGACGGCCACATCGGCATTGCCGAGAACATAGGGATCGTCGGTGTTCTCCAGCGTCTCATCCCCGCGCAGCAGGCGGAGATTGAGGGCAAAGGAGGAGGATACGACGATGCGCTCCGCCCGGGCAAGCCCCAGAGCCACGCCCAGTCCGCCGAAGATATCCCGCAGCGTGCCGAATACCGGCAGTCCGGAAATGACCGCAGCAATTCCGAATACCACCGCCAGGGCGCCGCAGGACAGGGCGGCAACATATTCCTCCGTCTCCATGCGTCTTCCCCTCGGAAGCTCAGCCCCGCAGTCCGGGCCGCGCAGCTTTCGTGCCGCGATCCACAGCGCGGTAAAAAGCAGCGTTCCAACCAGCGTTACAATACCTTTTCCCGTTTCGCCCGCAAAGAAGGCAAGCAGCCCGCAGGCCAGGGAAATATACACCGGCGGCACATCCAGCTCCCGCAGGAAGGCGGGGGTCAGATGTGCGCGGATCTTTTCTTTCAGGGTTGCGGGATCGGGGATATTCATCAGTCGTCAACTCCGTGTACAACGATATTTTCAATGCCGTTATTTGCAAATTCCTCGGCATACCGCTCGGTCAGGGCGTCGAGATCGCCCTTGTTTGCGCCGTCCACATCCAGCCCGTCGAGATCCCGGCGCGCCAGCTCCTCGGCAAGGATGTTGAAGAAGACGGTGTCCTCATAATCCATGATGGCCTCGTGGATCCCGCCCACGGCATAGGCCTCGGAGGGATAGGCGTTTCCATCCACCTGCTGGGAGAGCTGCGGAAGTCCCGCCTCCCGGCAGCCGGCAAAAATTTTGCTTGCCACCGCATCGTATTCTCCGATGCGGTCGGGTCCGCGCTGGGAGTTGAGCACCCAGTTGCCCGTATATACCAAATCGAGAAGCAGTCTGAATTCCCGCCGGGACAGTTGCATATTCATTTTGAATTCATACCACCTTTCCGGATGATCTGCGGCTACAGGCCGCCTATTATAATTCTAACTTTATTATTATAAACTATGTTCCGCCATTTTTCCATAGCTATCTGCGATTTTTTTAAATTCGCCCGTTAAAGTGCGAGGTCCATCAGCATCATCAGCCCAAATCCGGCCACCAGCCCCGCCATTCCCCGGCGGCTTGCGCAGGCCTCCGGGGCGATTTCCGCAAAAACCACCCAGATCATGGCTCCGGCAGCATAGGAAAGGGCAAAGGGAAGCGCAGGGCGAAAAAGCCCCACCAGCGCACACCCAAGCACCCCGCCGACCGGCTCCACAAGCCCCGATGCCTGCCCCCAGAAGAAGCTTTTCCATCGCGGCAGCCCCGCCCGCCGCAGCGGCGCCGCCACCGCAAAGCCCTCCGGCAGGTTCTGCAGGGCGATCCCCACCGCCAGCATCCAGGCGCCGGCGGCATCCGCCCCGGAAAGCCCCGCCGCCACCGCGCCGAAGGCAACCCCCACCGCCAGCCCCTCCGGCAGGTTGTGCAGGGTCACCGAAAGCACCATCAGAAAGCCCCGGTCCTTGAGTTTTCCCCGGAAGATCTCTCCCAGGAGCCCCAGCGTCAGCGCCCCGCAGAGAAAGCCCGCCGTGGTGGGCAGCCACCCCCGTCCGGAGAGCTCGCCTGCCAGCTCCGCCGCCGGTGCAAGCAGGCTCCAGAAGGAGGCCGCGCACATCACCCCGCCGGCAAAGCCGAGGGTGGGCGCCATGGCACGCTCTTCCCTTCCCCCGACGGCAAGGGAAAGCAATGCGCCCAGCGCCGTTACCAGCCAGCCCACCGTCGTTGCCGCCAGGGCGCACAGTGTCATTTCTCCCACAGAATTCCTCCTCTCCCCCACGGTTTCATGGGCATCCTATGCCCGGCGGGCGAAAATATTGCCCCGGGGTATTCTTTGTGCTATAATGGAGCCGTAGAGACAAGATTTTCCGCCCGAAAGGAGTTAAATACCATGATCGAATCAAAGCTTTCCGACCGCGCACTGCCGCCCCTTCCCGCCGCGCAGGATCCCGCCGCCTGGGAGAGGGAGCGCACATCCATGCTCGATATCCTCCAGCGCGAGGAATACGGCCGTATGCCTGCCGCCCCTGCCGGGGTGACCGCCGAGTTGTTGGAGCGGGATGACAGCTTTCTTGCAAACCGCGCCGTCTGCGAGACCATAACGCTTTCCTTTGTCGCCGAAGGGCGGGAATATTCCTTCCCCATCCGCGTGATCACCCCAAAGCTGCGCCGCAAGGTTCCCTATTTTGTCACCCTCTCCTTCCGGGAGGAGCTTTTTGACCGTTATCTGCCCCTGGAGGAGATTTGTATGCGGGGCTACGGCGTGGCCGTGGTGCATTACAAATCCGTGGCCGGCGACGATGACGATTTCGCCGCCGGGCTCGGCCCCCTTGCCGGCGACCGCACCCGTCCCGACGCCCCGGGAAAGATCGCCCTCTGGGCCTATGCCGCCTCCCGCACTGCCGATTATCTGCTGACGCGGCCGGAGTGCGACGCAAAGAACCTCGCCGTTATCGGTCATTCCCGGCTGGGCAAGACCGCCCTGCTCTGCGGCGCCTGTGATGAGCGCTTCCGCTTTGTGATCTCCAACGATTCCGGCTGCTCCGGCGCCGCCATCACCCGCGGAAAAGTCGGCGAAAGCCTTGGCCGCATCACAGAAGTCTTCCCCTACTGGTTCTGCCCGGGCTACCGGAAATATGCAGAAAAAGAGACCTCTCTCCCCTTTGACCAGCATTGGCTGCTGGCCCTCATCGCCCCCCGCCATCTGCTGGTGGGCAGCGCCGCGGAGGATCTTTGGGCCGACCCCGCATCGGAGTATCTCGCCTGCTGCGCCGCCTCCCCCGCCTGGCGAATCTACGGCAAATCCGGCCTTAAGCATTTTGACCGTCTGCCCGTTCCCGGCGAGGCCTGCCACGCGGGAACGGTGGGCTATCACCTCCGTCCCGGAGCGCATTTCATGGCTCGAACCGACTGGGTGCGCTACATGGACTACATCCAGGCAAACCGCGCAAAATAAGCATAAAAAAATCCTCTCCCGCCTCAGTGGAGAGGATTTTTCTTTAGCATTTCTGCCCGCATTTTCCAGTCGGGCATGGCCTTTTCCACCGCCGCCCAGAAGGCAGGCCCATGGTTTTTGTGCCGGATATGGCAAAGCTCGTGCACGGCGACATATTCCACCGCCTCCCGCGGCCAAAGCAGGAGATATAAAGAGAAGCAGAGATTTGCCCTGCCCGAGCAGGAGCCAAAGCGTCCTCTCGCGGAGGTGATCCGGATCCGGTCGGGGCGATCCCCCACAACGGCGGCCCATTTTGCAGCGATATCCGGCATCTCCCGCTCCGCCCGGCAACGCAGGGCGGCAACCGCCGCCGCATCCAGCCCCTCCCGGGGATCTTTCGGCGGGGGAGCTGCGCGGTGCTTTGTGATCCAGCCGGATTTTGACGCAAGAAAGGCATCGATCTCCGCCGCCGTTGCCCACAGGGGCACCCGGACGGTCAGCTTCCCCCGGCTGTCAATCTGCGCGGCAAAGCTTCTCCGCTGCGAGCGGATGACCTCATCTCCCGGCAAAAGCATACGCATCACCTCCCCCTTTATTTTACCACATTTTCCCGGATCTGTCTTGCTTTTTTCCGCCTGCTTCCGTATAATGGACACATACCCCTTCTGAAAATATCAACCTGCGAGGTGCAAACGATGTTCTTTACGAATACGCTCGGCGATCTCTCCCGCATTACCAATGCGGAAACCCGCTCCATCTCCAGCGAGAATCCCACCGGCGCCAAGGGTGTCGGCGGCTCCTGCCCCCTGGGCGAAGGCTTCTCCTCCAGCCAGGCGCGGGATCTCGGCCTCGGCTGGAAGGTCAACCCCTGCACCGGCGTTGCCCCCGGCGAAACCCTCACCCTGGCCGATATCGAAGGCTCCGGCTGCATCACCCAGATCTGGACCACCCTCACCGGCAACTTCCGCAGCTGGATCCTGCGGATCTACTGGGAGGACAGCGAGATTCCCTCGGTGGAATGCCCCGCCGGAGACTTCTTCTGCTGCGGCTGGAACAAGTATGCCCCGGTGGTTTCCCTGCCCGTCTGCGTCAATCCCGGCCGCGCCTTTAACTGCTATTGGCAGATGCCCTTCCGCAAGCGCTGCCGCATCACCATCGAAAACCGCGCCGACAAGCAGGAGATCATTTACTACCAGATCAACTACGAGCTGCGGAAGGTTCCCGAGGACTGCGCCTATTTCCACGCCCAGTTCCGCCGCTCCAATCCCCTGCCCTACAAGAGCGTCCACACCATCCTGGACGGCGTTTCCGGCAAGGGTCAGTATGTGGGAACCTACATGGCATGGGGCGTCAACAACTGCGGCTGGTGGGGCGAAGGCGAGATCAAGTTCTATATGGACGGCGACAAGGAATTTCCCACCGTCTGCGGCACGGGAACGGAGGACTACTTCTGCGGCTCCTACAATTTTGAAAACCAGCAGACCCACCAGTACGAGGTCTTCACCACCCCTTATGCCGGTCTCTGCCAGGTCATCCGTCCCGACGGGCTCTATTCCTCCCAGCAGCGCTTCGGCCTCTACCGCTGGCATCTGACCGATCCCATCCGCTTCCGGGAGGACCTGCGGGTGACCATTCAGGCTCTGGGCTGGCGCAGCGGCGGACGGTATCTGCCCCTGCAGGACGATATCTCCTCGGTGGCCTTCTGGTATCAGGACAAGCCCACGGAATTTCAGCCCGAGCTTCCCGACAGGGACGGGCTGGAGATCATCTGATTTGCATATTTCTCTCTGCCGACCGGAATTTTCCCTCCGGTCGGCAGATTTTCTGTGCAGAAAGGTGCGAAAACGCATTGACCTTAGCCGGTGCTTTGGTATATAATAACAGAAGCACAGCTTTACTCAAATAAAGTACTTTTATTTTTTACGGAGGTATACTCATGAAGAATCTCATCGGTTCCTATCCCAAGATCGGTATCCGTCCCATCATTGACGGCCGCCGCAAGGGCATCCGCGAGTCCCTTGAGGATAAGACCGCCGGTCTTGCCAAGGCTGTTGCGGATCTGCTCAGCGCAAATCTCCGCTA
>JAFXIE010000054.1 GCA_017533425.1 Clostridia bacterium
ACACCTCCATGGGTCTCACCCCGCTGGAGGGTCTCCCCATGGGCACCCGCTCCGGCTGCCTTGACCCCGCCATCGTCTCCTTCATCTCCGAAAACGAAGGCCTTTCGGCCACCGAGGTTGTCAATATCCTCAACAAGAAGTCGGGCGTTCTCGGCATCACCGGCATCTCCTCCGACTTCCGCGATGTCGGCGCCGCAGCCGACGAGGGCAACGAGCGCGCACAGATCGCCCTGAAGATGTTCAACCGCAGCGTTGAGAAGTACATCGGCGGCTATGCCTGCATCATGGGCGGCCTCGATGCCATTGTCTTCACCGCCGGCATCGGCGAGAACAACGTGCAGATGCGCCAGGAGATCTGCGATGACATCGCCTTCCTCGGCATCAAGATCGATCCCGAGAAGAATGCCCATCCCGGCAAGGACTGCATCGTTTCCGCTCCCGATTCCAAGGTCAAGGTTCTGGTCATCCCCACCAACGAAGAGCTGGTCATCGCCATGGATACCCAGGCGCTCGTCTGCAAGAAGTAAGAAAGAAAAACGGCATCCCTGCCTTCCGAAGTTACCTTCGGGAGGCGGGGAACCTATGCAATTCGGACTCTTTTCGCGCGAAAAAAGGAGCAAATCAATGTTAAAACGCACGATCGCCGGCCTGCTTGTGCTCGCGACGGCCCTGGGACTTTGCGCCTGCGGCCCGAACCCCGATCCTGCCCCCTCCTCGGGGCTGGAAAACCCCTATGATTCCGTCACACCTACGCCGGAGACAGCCCCGAAGCCCGATTACACCGCCGATATCGATACCACCGCCGACTGGATTTTTGCCAATGCGGCCATGTATTACTGCGATGTTGCCTATGCCGCGACCCTGATTGAGGCCACCGGCCGCCGGGGAACCCCGGAGGCATCCCAGCTGCTGCCTGTCATGATGGCGGACAGCGTGAAGCTCGATACGGCGGCGGACATCGCAAAGACCATCATCGCCGCCATCATGCTCGGCGGAGATCCCTCTGCCTATATCGAAGGGGTTGACCTCGTGGCCGAGCTGCGGAAGGCGGAGAATCCCGGCGGCTGGTTCGCTCTGCCGGAGCTTCCGGAGCCCACGCCGGATGCGGAGCCTACGCCCGATGCAGAGCCCACGCCCGATGCGGAGCCTTCCCCCGAGGCTACGGCTGTGCCGGAGGGCACCGTGACCCCCGAAGCCACGGCCACCCCGGAGGCAAGCCCCACCCCGGCGGGGGATGCGGCGCCCTATACCGCCCTGGAGGATACCCTCTGGAGCCTTATCGCCCTGCGCATGGCGCGGGAGAGCGTTGACGAGGCGGCGGTGTCGGCCTGGCTGCGCACCGAGGCCCATTCCGACGGCGGTTTTGCCTTTAACAGCGACCTGAGCGAGGTTTCCGCAACGGCTCTTTGCCTCGTGGCCATCAGTCACTTTACCTGTGACGATGCCAAGGAGGTTTTCAACGACTGCATGCAGTATCTCATCTCTGCCTGTGATGCGCAGGGCCATTTTATCGATGCAGCGGAGGGCTCCCAGCCCAATGCCGCCGATCAGGCGATGGCCATTCTTGCCCTCATTTCCGCAGGCGAAAATGTGTACCGTGGCCGCTGGCTCTTTGATGGGGAGACGGTGGTGGATCGGCTGCTTGGCCTGCGCCAGGCGGACGGCTCCTTCCCGGAACCCGACGCAAACCGGGTGGATGTGTCTGCGGCAGCCACCTTTGCGCTGCTTTGCGCACAGGCAGATTCTATCATTTGGGATAACTACGCCATGGCGGATGTTGCGCCTGGCGAGTGATAAAACAGGAGAAAAATCATGCTGAAAATCACCTTTATGGGCGCGGGAAGCACCGTTTTTGCCCGCAATGTCATCGGCGACTGCATGTGCTGCGAGAGTCTGCGGGATGCGGAGTTTGCTCTCTACGACATCGACGGAGAAAGACTGCAGCAGAGCGCGGAGATCCTCGGTCTCATGAAGAAGACCCTCGGCGCGAACGGCCGCATCACCACCTATCTTGGCGTGGAGAACCGCAAGGAGGCCCTGCGCGGCGCAAAGTTCGTCATCGATGCCATTCAGGTGGGTCTGTACGATCCCTGCACCATCATCGACTTTGAGGTTCCGAAGAAATACGGCCTGCGGCAGACCATTGCCGACACCCTTGGCATCGGCGGCATCATGCGCGCCCTGCGCACCATCCCCGTGCTGGAAGATTTTGCCCGCGATATGGAGGAGGTTTGCCCCGACGCCCTCTTCCTGAACTATACCAACCCCATGGCCATGCTTTCCGGCTATATGCAGCGCTACACCGGCATCAAGACGGTCGGCCTCTGCCACAGCGTGCAGGTCTGCTCCGAGGGTCTGCTCAAGGCTCTGGATATGGAGGATAAGCTGGAGGGCCGCAAGGAGCTCATCGCCGGCATCAACCACATGGGCTGGCTGCTGGATATCCGCGACAAGGAAGGCAACGATCTCTATCCCGAGATCCGCCGCCGCGCCATTGCGCGCCTGGAGAGCGGGGAGAAGTTCGGCGACATGGTGAGATACGATTACATCCGCCGCTTCGGCTACTACTGCACCGAATCCAGCGAGCACAATGCCGAGTACAACATGTTCTACATCAAGAAGAACTATCCTGAGCTCATCGATAAGTTCAACATTCCTCTGGATGAATATCCCCGCCGCTGCATCAACCAGATCGAAAGATGGAAGCAGGAATATGCCGAGCTCGGCAAGAAGGCGGAACGCAGCCACAAGCGCTCCAGAGAGTATGCCTCCCACATCATGGAGTCCATCGTCACCGGAACTCCCTATGAGATCGGCGGCAACGTCCTCAACAGCGACCACCTCATCGCAAACCTCCCCCGCGAGGCCTGCGTCGAGGTTCCCTGCCTGGTCAATGCCCGCGGCGTTCTGCCCTGCAATGTGGGCAGCCTGCCCGTGCAGTGCGCGGCCATGAACATGACCAACATCAATGTTCAGCTGCTGACCATCGAGGCTGCTGTGACGAAAAAGAAGGAGCACATCTATCAGGCTGCCATGCTCGATCCCCACACCGGCTCCGAGCTGGATATCGACACCATCGTCAAAATGGTGGACGATCTCATCGAAGCCCACGGCGACTGGCTACCCAAGTTCAACTGATCGCAGATTTCTCAAAAGACGCCCTCCGGGGCGTCTTTTTTTGTGGCAAGGCGGAGGCGGGTGTGGTATAATTTAAGAAAAAAGGAGGCGGATAAGCCATGAATGAGACTCTGCGCGGACTGATTGCGCGAAAGAGCGTGCGCGTCTTTACGGAGCGGGAGATTTCCCCGGAGGAGAAGGCGGCCATCCTGCGGGCGGCGGCCGAGGCACCCACGGCGGGAAATCAGCAGCTCTATACCATCCTGGATATCACCGATCCGGCGCTGAAGGCGCGGCTTTCCGAGACCTGCGACCATCAGCCCTTCATTGCGGAGGCCGGACTGGTGCTCATCTTTCTTGCCGACTGCAAAAAGTGGTATGATGCCTATCTCTCCGTGGGCTGCGATGCGCGGGCACCGGGGGTGGGCGATCTGCTGCTGGCGGTGAGCGATGCAAACATTGCCGCCGAGAATGCCGTCACCGCCGCCTGGAGTCTTGGCATCGGCTCCTGCTATATCGGGGATATTATGGAAAACTGCGAGATCCACAGGGAGCTTCTCGGCCTGCCGGAATATGTATTTCCGGCGGCAATGGTGGTTTTCGGCTACCCCACGGAGGGGCAGCTTGCGCGGCAAAAGCCCCAGCGGGCGGCGATGGAGCACATTGTGCACGAAAACCGCTACCGGGAAATGGATGCCGCAGAGCTAAGGAGAATGCTTGAACCCCGCGCCGGCATCAAGGGATATGCGGCGTGGCTCACGGCCTTTTGTGAGCGCAAATACAATTCGGACTTTTCCCGTGAGATGACCCGGTCGGTTTCGGAATATATGAAACAGTTTTCGGAGGAAGGAAAATGACGGAGGAACAGTTCAACAAAAACCTGTGGGTCCCGGAGGGATGTCCCGACGTGGTGCTGGATACCGACACCTACAACGAGATCGACGATCAATTTGCCCTTTCCTATCTTGTCAAGTGCAGCGATCGCTGCAACATTCTCGGCGTGACGGCGGCACCTTTTCATAACACCAAGTCCGACTCCCCGGAGGACGGCATGGAAAAAAGCTACCGGGAGATCGGGACGCTGCTTGCGCTTCTCGGTCGGGAGGACATTCCCTTTTTCCGCGGCTCCCGTGGATATCTTGCCGATGAGAGCACTCCGCAGGAGAGCCCGGCGGCGGATTTCCTCGCGGAGCTTGCGGGCAGCTATTCTCCCGAGAGGCCGCTGTATATTGTTGCCATCGGTGCCATCACCAACGTTGCCTCTGCCATGCTGAAAAATCCGGCGATGAAGGAGAACTGCGTGGTCATCTGGCTGGGCGGACATGCGCATCACCATGCGGATACCTTGGAGTTCAACATGCGGCAGGATGTTGCTGCTGCCCGGGTGGTCATGGGAAGCGGGGTGCCCTTCGTGCAGCTGGCCTGTGCCGGGATCGTGGATCATTTTGTTGTGAGCCGGTGGGAGCTGGAGCATTTTCTGCAGGACAGAAATGAGCTGTGCGACTATCTTTTGAAGATTTCCCTTGAGGTGGCGGACCGTCATCCTGCCGGCTGGCCCTGGAGCCACGTTTTCTGGGATGTGACGGCTGTTGCGTTCCTCTTCAACGAGGATGGACGGTTTATGTGGAGCGACAGAAGGCCCCGTCCCCTGCCGGAATATGACAACACCTATTCCTTTGACCCGAAAAATGCCCCCATGCGGTACGTGCAGCACATTTACCGCGATAAGCTGGCGGATGATCTGTACAAAAAGCTGGCGGAATAAACGGAGACGGTTGCAAATACATATAAGCGTATGCTACAATAAAGGAAACACGGGAGGTCCCCGTGAATATACAGAAGCAACAGGAGGAACAGAACATGAATGCATTCAAAAAGTATGTGGCGGAATTTATCGGCACCTTTGTGCTGGTTTTCTTTGCCTGCGGTACTGCCGCTGTGGTGGGCTGCTCCGCTGAAAATGGGACCGGTTATTTGCTGACGGCGCTGGCCTTCGGCCTGGTCATCGTTGCGATGGCCTACTCCATCGGCAACGTTTCCGGCTGCCACATCAATCCCGCGGTCTCCATTGCCATGCTCTGCGCAGGCAAGATCTCGCTGAAGGACTTTATCGGCTATGTCGTTGCGCAGTTTGCGGGCGCGACGGTGGGTGCTGCGGCTCTCATGGCTTTTGTCGGCAAGGACAGCGGACTCGGAGCCAATGCCCTGTACAATGGCAATGTCGGCCTGTCCATCCTGATTGAGGTCATTCTCACCTTTGTATTTGTCATCGCTATCCTCGGCGTTACCTCCAAGGCGGAGAACGGCGCGGTGGCAGGTATCGTCATCGGTCTGACGCTGACGCTGGTGCACATTCTCGGTATCTCCTTCACCGGCACCTCTGTCAACCCCGCTCGCAGCTTTGGTCCCGCCCTGCTCGTCGGCGGAGAGGCGCTCAGGAATGTTTGGGTATTCATCGCCGCGCCTCTGGTCGGCGGTGTGCTGGCCGCTTTGGTATATAAATTTCTCACCGGCGTGAAAAAGTAAACAGAGATTGTAAAAAAGATCCCGGGAAGCAGAGCTTTCCGGGATCTTTTTGCTTGTATGGGCTTTGGTTTAGAAGAGTCCGACGATGCGGCCGTCCTCGGCGACGTCGATCTTTTCGGCGGCGGGGACCTTGGGAAGACCGGGCATGGTCATCACATCGCCCGTCAGGGCAACGATGAAGCCGGCGCCGGCGGACACGCGGAGATTGCGGACGGTGACGGTAAAACCCTCGGGGGCGCCGAGCAGGCTCTTGTCATCGGAGAAGGAATACTGGGTCTTGGCCATGCAGACGGGGAGATTTCCGTAGCCGAGGCGCTCCAGCTCCGCAGCCTGCTTGAGGGCCGCGGGGGTGAAGATGACATCCTTGCCGTGGTAGACGCGGCGGACGATGGTTTCGATCTTCTCGGTGATGGGACGGTCGGTCTCATAGGAGAAGGAAAGCTCCGAGGGGGTTTCGCAGAGGCGGATGATCTCCTCGGCGAGGGCAATGCCGCCTTCGCCGCCTTTGGCCCAGACGTCGGAGAGGACGGTGTTGGCGCCCTTCTCGCGGCATTTTTCCATCACGAGGGCAATTTCCGCATCGGTATCGGTGGGGAAGCGGTTGATGGCAACAACGGTGGGCATGCCGTAGACTTCCTGCAGGTTTTCCAGATGGCGCAGGAGGTTGGGAAGACCGGCGGCAAGGGCGTCAAGGTTCTCATCGCCCAGCTCGGTCTTGGAAAGGCCGCCGTGCATCTTCAGGGCGCGGACGGTGGCGACCAGCACCACGGCGGAGGGACGCAGGCCGGAGACGCGGCACTTGATATCCAGGAATTTTTCTGCGCCGAGATCGGCACCGAAGCCGGCCTCGGTGATGCAGTAGTCGGAAAGGGACATGGCCATGCGGGTGGCGATGACGGAGTTGCAGCCGTGGGCGATGTTGGCAAAGGGGCCGCCGTGGACGAGGGCGGGGGTTCCCTCCAGGGTCTGCACAAGGTTGGGGGAGAGGGCATCGCGCAGCAGGGCGGTCATGGCGCCCTCGGCATGGATCTGGGAGGCGGTGACCGGCTCGCCGGCATAGGTGTAGCCCACGACGATGCGGCCGAGGCGGGCCTTCAGATCGGCGATGGAATCGGCAAGGCAGAGGATGGCCATGATCTCGCTGGCGACGGTGATGTCGTAGCCGTCCTCACGGGGGGTGCCGTTGATGGCGCCGCCGAGGCCGTCGGTGATGAAGCGGAGCTGGCGGTCGTTGATATCCACGCAGCGGCGCCAGGTGATCTTGCGGGGGTCAAGGCCGAGGGCATTGCCCTGGTAGATGTGGTTGTCGATCATGGCGGCGAGGAGGTTGTTGGCCGCGCCGATGGCGTGCAGGTCGCCGGTGAAGTGGAGGTTGATATCCTCCATGGGGATGACCTGGGCCCAGCCGCCGCCGGCAGCGCCGCCCTTGACGCCGAAAACGGGGCCGAGAGAGGGCTCGCGGATGGCGACGGTGACGCTCTTTCCGATGCGGCGCAGGCCGTCGGCCAGGCCGATGGTGGTGGTGGTCTTGCCCTCACCCGCGGGGGTGGGGTTGATGGCGGTCACGAGAACCAGCTTGCCCTTGGGGGCGTCCTTCTTTGCGGCGAGGAAGGAAAGATCGATCTTTGCCTTGGTCTTGCCGTAGGGAATGAGATATTCCTCCGGAACTCCGGCGGTTTCGGCGATTTCCGTAATGGGACGGGGGGTGACGGACTGGGCGATTTCGATATCGGTCAGCATGGCGGTATGGGTTCCTTTCCTTGCAGATTTGTATGCTTTCCTTGATTCTATCATAAAATCTCTGTATGGGCAAGAAAAAATCAAGAGGAAAGTAAAAATTCTGCCCCCGAAGGCGGTCTCTCCGGCTTGCCATCCGTGGGAGGATATGGTAAAATAGTAACTGGTAAAAAATCGGCCTTGTGCCGTGAAAGGAAGGTAATAAGACCATGACCGATCTGTTTAAGGACATTCCCGTAGTGAAGTACGAGGGCGCGAAATCCAAGAATCCCTTTGCATTTAAGCAGTACAATCCCGATGAGCTCATCGGCGGCAAGACCATGAAGGAGCATCTGCGCTTTGCCATGGCCTACTGGCACACCATGACGGCCACCGGCACCGATCCCTTCGGCGTCGGCACCGCCATCCGTCCCTATGAATATACCACCAACCCCATGAAGCTTGCGGAGATCCGCGTCAAGGCTGCCTTTGAATTTATGCAGAAGCTCGGCATCGAGTATTTCTGCTTCCATGACTGCGACATCGCCCCCCAGGGCGCAAATCTTGCCGAATTCCGCAAGAATCTTGACAAGATCGTGCCCATGATCAAGGAGAAGATGAAGGAAACCGACATTAAGCTCCTGTGGGGCACCGCCAATGTCTTCGGCCATCCCCGCTATGTCCACGGCGCTTCCACCTCCCCCAATTTTGATGCCCTGGCCTTTGCCGGCGCGCAGGTCAAGAAGGCCATGGAGATCACCCATGAGCTTGGCGGCGCAAACTACGTCTTCTGGGGCGGCCGCGAGGGCTATGAGACCCTGCTGAACACCAACATGGGTCTGGAGCTGGACAACATGGGACGCTTCCTCAACGCTGCGGCGGATTATGCCGAGGAGATCGACTTCCATCCCACCTTCCTCATCGAGCCCAAGCCCAAGGAGCCCACCAAGCACCAGTACGACTTTGATGCCGCCACCGCCATGGGCTTTTTGCGCAAGTACGGCCTGGATCAGAGAAACTTCAAGCTCAACATCGAGGCAAACCATGCCACCCTCGCCGGCCATACCTTCCAGCATGAGCTGGCCACCTCCCGCATCAACGGTATGCTCGGCTCCATCGATGCAAACCAGGGCGATCCCAACCTCGGCTGGGATACCGACCAGTTCCCCACCGATGTTTACAACACCACCCTCTGCATGTACGAGGTGCTTAAGAACGGCGGCCTGCATTCCGGCGGCCTGAACTTCGACGCCAAGGTGCGCCGCGGCTCCTTCACCCCCGAGGATCTCTTCCTTGCCCACATCGCCGGCATGGATGCCTTCGCCAAGGGTCTGCGCGTTGCCCACCGTCTGCTGGAGGATCGCGTGCTGGAGGACTTTGTGGATAAGCGCTATCAAAGCTTTGCCTCCGGCATCGGTGCGGAGTATGTGGAAGGCAAGATCGGCCTTAAGGAGCTGGAAGCCTATGCCCTGGAGAAGGGCGAGGTCACCAATGCCTCCGGCCGTCAGGAGCTTCTGGAGACCATCCTCAACGATTACATCTACGAGAACTGAACCCCGCGCTTTACATCTACGGAGAAAGGGAAGTAGCAGATGGCCTATCTCATTGGACTGGATATCGGAACAAGCGGCACGAAAACGGTGCTTTTTGATGAACGCGGCGGCGTAATTGCCTCCAAAACCGTGGAATACCCCCTGTACTGCGACCGTCCCCAGTGGGCGGAGCAGCAGCCGGAGGATTGGCGCGATGCCTGCATTGCGGGCCTGCGTGCCGTGATGCACGAAAGCGGTGTGAACAAGGAAGATGTTGCGGGCATCGGTCTTTCCGGCCAGATGCACGGCCTCGTGATGCTTGACAAGGCGGGCGAGGTGCTGCGCCGCTCCATCATCTGGTGCGATCAGCGCACCGGCGCGGAATGCGCGGAGATCACCCGCCGCATCGGCGCGGAGCGTCTCATCGAGATCACCGCAAACCCGGCCCTCACCGGCTTTACCGCCTCCAAGATTCTCTGGGTTCAGAAGCATGAGCCGGAAATCTGGGAGAAGTGCGCCCATGTGCTGCTTCCCAAGGATTATATCCGCTACTGCCTTACCGGCGAGTTTGCCGCCGAGGTGTCCGATGCCAGCGGCATGCAGCTGCTGGATGTTCCCGCCCGCACCTGGAGCCGCGAGGTTCTGGATAAGCTGGAGATCGACCCGGCGCTGCTGGCCCCGGTGTACGAATCCACCCTTGTGACCGGCCGCATCACGGCGAAGATCGCCGCGGAGACCCGCCTTGCGGAGGGAACGCCCGTGGTGGGCGGCGCCGGCGATCAGGCGGCGGGTGCCGTGGGCAACGGAATTGTCTGCCCCGGCGCGGTTTCCTCCACCATTGGCTCCTCCGGCGTGGTTTTTGCCTACACCGACGAGGTGCAGATCGATCCCCGCGGCCGCGTCCACACCTTCTGCCACGCCGTTCCCGGCGCATGGCATGTCATGGGCGTCACCCAGGGTGCCGGCATCTCCCTGAAGTGGTTCCGCGACAATTTCTGCGGCGCGGAGAAGGAGGCTGCCGCCCTGGCCGGCATGGATCCCTATGTTCTCATGGATAAGCAGGCTGCCCGGGCAGAGCCCGGCTGCGGCGGCGTGGTGTATCTGCCCTATCTGATGGGCGAGCGCACCCCCCATCTCGATCCCGACGCCCGCGGCGTCTTCTTCGGCATGACGGCGGCCACCACCCGGGCGGATATGCTCCGGGCTGTGATGGAGGGCGTGGTCTTCTCCCTGAATGACTGTCTTTCCATCATCCGCGGCATGGGTATCCCCACCCGGGAGATCCGTGCCTCCGGCGGCGGCGGACGCAGCCCCCTCTGGCGACAGATGCAGGCCGATATTTTCGGAAAGCCCATCCACACCATTTCCTCTCCCGAGGGTCCCGCCCTGGGCGTTGCGCTGCTGGCCGGCGTCGGCACCGGCGTGTATGCCAGCGTGCCCGAGGCCTGCGAGGCAAGCATCCGCAAGGTGGGCTGCGAGAAGCCCAATGCGGCGGCCAAGGCGGCCTACAAGCCCTATTATGCCCTCTATAAGAATCTCTACAAGTCCCTCCGCAAGGACTTTGGCACCGTTTCTTCCCTGACAAAGTAAAAAAGAGGTGTTCTCAAAAAATGGAAATCACCAATAAAAATATTGTAGCGCAGCTCTATACCCTGCGCGACTTCTGCAAGACCGAGGAGGATTTCAAGCGCTCCATGGAGAAGGTGGCCGCCATCGGCTACGGCGGCGTGCAGGTTTCCGGCGTCGGCTATAAGGATGCCGAGGGTATCCGCCGCATCTGCGACGAAAACGGCCTGGACATCGTGGTCACCCACTGCCCCTTCACGGAGTTTGCCGGCAATGCAAACTTTGAAAAGCTGGTGGAAAAGCACCAGATTTTCGGCTGCAAGTATCCCGGCATCGGCTCCATGCCCGGCGAGTTCTTCCCCCATACCTTCGAGGGCTATGCCTCCTTCGGCCAGAAGCTCGGCCACATCGCCGAGAAGCTGTCAAAGTATGATATGCATCTTGTCTATCACAACCATGATTTTGAATTCCGCCGCTTTAACGGCTGCCTGGCACATCAGATCATCTTTGACTATGCCGGCGACAAGCTGCAGGCGGAGATCGACACCTTCTGGGTGACTGCCGGCGGCGCCGAGCCCTCCAGCTACATCCGCAACTTCAAGGATCGCCTGGATATCATCCACTTCAAGGATTACGGCATCGGCGAGGACAACAAGCGCCAGATGCGCGAGGTGGGCGAGGGCAATGAGAACTGGCCGGCCATTCTGGAGGCCTGCCGGTATGCCGGCGTCAAATACTATGCCGTAGAGCAGGATAACTGCAACGGCGCAGATCCCTTTGCGTGCCTTGAAACGAGCTATAAGAACCTTTCTGCCATGCTTGGCGTGAAATAAGGATACGGAGATAAAGTCATGAAGCAGTATCGCGTGGAATATGAAAAGTGGCTGTCGGCGGAGAGCCTCTGCCCGGAGATGAAGGCAGAGCTTGCCGCCATCGCCGGAGATGAGAAGGAGATCGAGGATCGCTTCTATGCGCCCCTTTCCTTTGGAACCGCCGGACTTCGCGGCGTCATGGGCGCCGGCATCAACCGCATGAATACCCTGGTGGTTGCCCAGGCGACCCAGGCTTTGGCCGAGGTTATCCTGGCCGAGGGTGAAGCTGCCGCAAAGCGAGGCGTGGCTGTGGGCTATGACTGCCGCCACAACAGCGAGAGCTTTGCCCGGACGGCGGCCTCCGTGCTGGCGGCCAACGGCATTTCCGTGCGCATTTTTGATGCCATGCGCCCCACCCCGGAGGTCAGCTTTGCCATTCTGCGCTACGGCTGCATCGCCGGCATCAATATCACCGCCTCCCACAACCCCAAGGAGTACAACGGCTATAAGGCCTATTGGGAGGAGGGCGCCCAGATCGGCCCCGAGCAGGCCGATGCCGTGGAGGCCCGCATCCGCAATATCGATATCTTCACCGGCGCGAAGACCTGCGATTTCGACGCGGCTGTGGCCGAGGGAAAGATCGTCATTCTCGGCCGCGAAACCGATGAGGAATTCCTTGCGCGGGTGCTTTTCCTTTCCGTCTATCCCGCCGAGGTTACAAAAGCGGCGGATGACCTGAAAATTGTCTACACCCCCTTCCACGGCACGGGCTATAAGCTGGTGCCGGAGATTCTCTCCCGGCTGGGCTTTAAGCACATCATCTGCGAGCCCCGCCAGATGGTGCCCGACGGGGATTTCCCCACCGTTGTCAGCCCCAACCCCGAGAATAAGGAGGGCTTTACCGACGCCATTGCCCTGGCGGCGCAGGAGGATGTGGATCTCATCATCGGCACCGATCCCGATGCCGACCGCGTGGGCATCGTTGTGCGCGACCGCGAGGGGAACTATGTCACCCTGACGGGTAACCAGGTGGGCGTGCTGCTGCTGGATTATATCATCGCCGCCCATAAGGATCTTGGCACCCTGCCGGAAAAGGCCGCCGTGGTCAAGAGCATCGTCACCACCGATATGACCCGCGCCGTCGCAGAGTACAACGGCGTGCGCTGCGCCGAGTGCTTCACCGGCTTTAAGTTCATCGCCGGCCGCATCGCAGACCTCACAGAGGAGGGCTACGAATACCTCCTTGGCTTTGAGGAGTCCTACGGCTATCTCTGCGGCCACCACGCCCGGGATAAGGATGCGGTCTGCGCCTCCATGCTCATCGCCGAAATGGCGGCCTACTGGGCAAACCGCGGCAAGACCCTCTATGATGCCATGCAGGCGGCCTATGAAAAGTACGGCCACTTTGCGGAAAAAACGGTCAATATCCGCATGGCGGGCATTGACGGCTTTGAGAAGATGCAGCGCATCATGAAGGGGCTGCATGCCCAGCCGCCCAAAACCCTCGGCGAATTTACGGTGCTTGCCAGCGAGGACTATCTCTCCGGCAAGGTGACCGACTGCGAGGGCAATGTCATCGGCGGGACGGAGGTCGTCGGCTCGGATGTGCTCATCTTCCGCCTGTCCGACGGCG
The DNA here is from genome assembly GCA_017533425.1 of Clostridia bacterium. Lineage (GTDB taxonomy): Bacteria > Bacillota > Clostridia > Oscillospirales > QAMX01 > RGIG1911. Next base: position 12,903 of record JAFXIE010000054.1, read on the forward strand.
TGCGCCTAGCGGTGCGTCCCTCCGGCACCGAGCCGAAGATGAAGGTCTATGCCCTGGTGCAGGGACCCGATGCGGAAACCGTTTCCCGCCGCTGCGAGGCCGCTGCCGCCGCAGCGGATGCACTGACCCGATAAAAGGAGAACTGCAATGAACGATAAAATCAAGCTTCTCAAGATTTTGGAAGAAAATCCCAGACTGACGGTGGCGCAGCTTGCGCAGATGGCCGGCATTGACCTTGGAGATGCGGAGAAGACCATCGCCGAGTGCGAGCAGAACCACACCATCCTCGGCTATCGCACCATGATCGACTGGAACAAGACGGATGTGGACACCGTGACGGCCTTTATCGAGGTCAAGCTTCAGCCTCAGCGGGGCGACGGCTTTGACCGCATTGCCTCCCACATCTACCGCTGGCCGGAGGTGACCAGCGTCCACCTCATGTCCGGCGGCTTTGACCTCGCGGTGACCATTCAGGGCAAGAGCCTCAACGAGGTTGCCATGTTTGTGGCGCAGAAGCTGGCGCCCATGGAGGGCGTCACCGCCACGGCCACCCATTTTGTGCTGAAAAAATACAAGGATCACGGGGTTGAGTTTGTCTCCGCCGATGATACCGACCACAGGAATGTAATCGTATAAGCTATGGATATTACAAAGAGAATCAATCAAACGGTGCTGAATATCAAGCCCTCCGGCATCCGCCGCTTCTTTAACATCGTCTCGGAGATGGAAAATGTCATCTCCCTGGGCATTGGCGAGCCGGATTTTGTCACGCCCTGGCACATCTGCGATGCCGGCATCTATTCGCTGGAGAAGGGGATCACCTGCTATACCGCCAATGCCGGTCTACTTGAGCTGCGCCGGGAGATCTGCCGCTATCTGTCCCGCAGATTTGGCCTTACCTACGATCCGGCCACCCAGGTGGTGGTGACGGTGGGCGGCAGCGAGGCCATCGATCTTGCGGTGCGCACCCTGGTGCGCCCGGGGGATGAGGTGGTCATTCCCGAGCCCTGCTTTGTCTGCTATGATGCCATTGTCCGCCTGGCGGGCGGCGTCCCCGTGGCCGTGCCCACCGATATGGAGCACGATTTTGCCCTGACGCCGGAGGCGCTGGAGGCGGCCATCAGCGATAAGACCCGCCTGGTCATCCTTTCCTATCCCAACAACCCTACCGGCGCCGTCATGGGCAGGGAGGAGCTGGAGCAGATCGCGGAGGTCATCCGCCGGCATGATCTGATGGTCATCTCCGACGAGATCTATGCCGAGCTGACCTACACCGAGGAGGGACACGTATCCGTTGCCACACTGCCCGACATGTATGAGCGGACGGTGGTGGTCAATGGCTTCTCCAAGACCTATGCCATGACCGGCTGGCGCATGGGCTATGCCACCGGACATCCCGAAATTGTCGCCGCCATGACAAAAATTCATCAGTTCGCCATCATGTCCGCCCCCACCCAGAGCCAGTATGCCGCCATTGAGGCGCTGCGCAGCGGCGATGCGGATATTGAGCGCATGAAGGCGGAATATGATGCCCGCCGCCGCCTCATCACCGAGGGACTGATCGACGCGGGACTGACCTGCTATGTGCCGCGGGGCGCTTTCTATGTGTTCCCCTGCATCCACGCCACCGGCATGAGCTCGGAGGAGTTCTGCGAGAAGCTGCTGCATGAAAAACGGGTGGCTGTGGTGCCGGGCGATGCCTTCGGTGCCTGCGGCGAGGGCTTTGTCCGCCTCTCCTATGCCGCCAGCGTGGAAAATATCACCGAGGCCCTGCGCCGCATCAAGGAATTTGTGGCAGAGCATAAAAAATAAGAACCGATCATTCAAAAAAGAAGACGGAGAATCTCTCCGTCTTCTTTTTTGCGGAGTCGCAGCCGGCAGGCCTCGCGGGAGCGTAGGGACAGGCGTCCCCGACTGCCCAAAAGCAGGGGCGGCAACCTGCCGCCCGTTTTTACCGGGATATCGATGTACGATTAACAGGAAGGAATCGTTCGTACCTTTCTTACGGAAGAAAGGTACCCAAAGACCGCCAAAAGGAGGTGGGCTTACGCCCCCTCCCTTGGAACCCACCCCCAGCTCGATTTGACCGCTAATCCCTGCTTCTTGACTCTGGCGCTACGGTACTTGACGGATAAGGCATTCGCCGGGGAACGGCAGTGCCTGTGCAGATACCACGAAACTTCGGATAGGCGAAATCGTTCTCTCAGAGTAGGGATTGCGTCCCCGACTGTCCGAAAAAGAATGCACATCTTGCCTCTCCCCCTGGGAGAGGTGGCCGAGCAGAGCGAGGACGGAGAGGGAAATTTGCAAGCCCTCTCAGTC